>NZ_QUGN01000012.1:0-181470 GCF_003479085.1 Clostridium sp. AF19-22AC
TCTTTTACGCAAGTTTTAGGAATGTGTTTCGCAATTACCTAAAAATCATTATTTGAGTTCAAACTGCATGTTTAAATATTCTTTTTCCAGTTTTGCAGAAGTAATTTCGTAAGTCCTTATCGAATCCGGTAACGGGATATTACGTTTAAAATTACCCAGCTTTATTACAACGTCCGATTCCGACTGATACACATCCAGTTCATCCTTCTCCACATACGGAATAGGAACCCGGAGAAGATATCCCTGTTCATTTTCGCGGAATTCTTCTCTGGGACCATCCATCCTTGAAGCAAATACATCTTCCGTAAGCACATCCCGGCAAATTCGCCCTACTGCGTCCAGCCCCTTAAGTTCTTCATCGTACCACCGTATATACCAGATTGGCAGCCCTGTAAAACATTCTTCAAGCTGGATTACATATCTTCCCTGAATTTCCAGCCATTTTTCAAAAAACTTATTATCAATATCTTTGGGGAGAATTCTGTTAATATAAATTCCATCCACATTAAAATTATAAAGATTCATGTACATATAATTACGCTTCGTCTCTTCTACAGCCATCTTTTCAGGTACAGCCACCAGCCGTATACTCGTAATCTCCCTGTCCTTCAATAGCTCCTGCAATTCTACAAGCTTCAGATACATCCTCTCAATATCGTTAATCGCTTCCCTGTTTGGCAGTTCAACTTTCAATAATTTCTTAGACACTGGCGCCAGAACCCTGATTGCAACCTTTCCGACCGGAAGAAATTTCTCCACATACCATGATAAAAGCTCTGGAAACTTCAATAAAGAAAGTGTCTCCCCGGTCGGTGCACAGTCTACAATAATCCGCCCGTAGATTCCTTCCTTGTAAACCTCTGCGATTTTCAAAAGCGAAACCAGTTCTTCCATGCCCGGAATCATTCCAAAATCATCCATTCCCACATCACTGTCCAGAGAAATCATCTTCCGCAGACTCTCTGACATCTCGTGAAAATCATGTTCCAACACGTATTCGGGATCGATCTCATACACATCCAGATTCGGAATAATCTCAACCGGCTCCCTGCCAAGTTCCTTCTCGAACAGATCCCCCAGATTGTGTGCCATATCGGTGCTTACGAGTAACGTTTTTACACCCTCATTTGCGCTTTTCACAGCATGTGCTGCCGCGGTACTTGTTTTACCAACTCCACCCTTACCCGTAAAAATATAAATCCTGCTCATTCTCATTCCTCCATTTTTATTCATCAGATGAATATTTCGATGTTCGAAGTATTTGCTTTAAATTTTGCCACTGCCATTCGGCAGCAGCAAGTCATTCAATTATTATTTTTCTCACCTTAGGCTTTTCCTGCTTCTTACTATGTTCCTCTTTTAGAATTTCCATAAAACGGTTCAACATACGAAAAAATATATTCAATTCCTCCTCAGTGAACCCTTCCATCACTTTCTGACCATAGTACATGAACTCCTTTAACAGAAGCTGAATCTGCTGTGTCCCACACTCTCCAAGCCGAATCGTAACAATTCTCTTGTCCTCCTCGCTCCTCTGCCTGACCACCAGCTTCCTCTTCTCCATCCTGCTGACAATCCCCGTCGCCGTGTTAAGTGGTACATTGATATACTCCGCAATCCGCGTCATATTCACTTCCTTCTCTACGTACAAAAGCCACAAGACAAATATTTCATTCTTAGAGCAGTCCATCAACAGATTCTGCCAGATCTCCGGGGCCAGAAACTCCTTCACCTGATCCACATACCGGAAAATACAATCCTCAAATCTCTCATCATCATAATTCATACCATTCACCACTTATTTCATCCTTCGAAGTAATTTAATTCTACACCCGAAGTATTAATTAGTCAAGCGAATTGGGGACGTAATCTTTTTTAATTATACTACGTCCCTAATTGAGTTTTACCCTGTACCTTTTTGCAAACTGCCCTGTACCTTTTTGAACATGTTCTTCATAATCATCAAATTTTGAAAAAGTCCTACAAAAAACACTTGATTTTATTAGAGAGAAGCTTTATAATAAATTTCATGCAGATATAGTTCATTGGTAGAATGCCAGCTTCCCAAGCTGGAGAGGCGGGTTCGATTCCCGTTATCTGCTTTTTTTAGTTCTCATAAACGCTGAGATGGGAAATCACAGAAAGAGCCGATAGCCGCGTTATTTGTCTGCGTGTTATCGGCTCTGGTTTTATTTTGTTTCTTGCCCTTGCTGACAGAACCATTCTCCATCGATAAACTTTTAAAGTTATGTTTTCCCTGTACAATATCATGTAATCTGCTGTCTGTAAGAAATTTCTTTTTTCGCGGGTCGCCCTCTGCCCGATATATCATTAGACGTTTTAAGTCAAAAACTGAACTCCAGACCGTTTCAAAATCTGGTTCATCATCATATTGACACATGAAACCATATTTCCCTTTCAAAAGCTGTTCTGTTGCCTCAATGAGATTTCCTTTTATGTGGGTAGAGAAACTATTTATGACGGTATGATACCGTTTATTAGAATGATAGTCGCTTCCGTTTGCTGCGTCATACGATTTTAATTCATCGGAAATAAAGCTATTAACAGTACATACTATTTTGCCATTCTCCAAATTTTCAGCTTTCCTTATTTTCTTTGCCGAAGGGGTGCATTCAACAACCATCATTTTCCCACTCTTATCGGCAATGAGAATATTGCAGTTAGAAGCTATTGGCAATTCCATGAGCAAAGAAAGCGCATTTTCTGTATTACCCGCTTTTTCCAGCAGATACCTGACAATGAAGCAGGAAGTAAATCCCGCCTGTATCTTCTTCAGACAGGTCATAACAAAAGTCATTGCTATAACTAAACCATGCTCATTTATTCCCTCTTCTCCGTTAATGAAAGAAGAGGTCGTTATGTTAAATCTGTTTCCGTTTGAAGGGGAATATATTTCACTTTTACTTCCCTTTTTCAAGTATGGCGGCAAATCGTTGTTTCGTCCATAGATAATATTCCCATCCTTAGAGTAGGCGAAAGCGGTACACCCTCTGATTTCAATCGGGATATTATCTTCCAGATTATACATACAACAGCCCATACATAGCAGCCATGAAGCTAAGATATAATAGTCAATACCTATGGTATCACTGATACCACGGATTTCTTCACAGACCTCTGGGAAAATTTTTCTCAATATCTGTTCGCTCTTTTTTCCATATACAAGCTGAAACTCATCAAGGTGAAGCGGAAATCTCACATTGCTTTTTTGAAATATTTTTCCCCGCTTAACACCCATTTGATAATGGTCACCTTTTAATCTTAAATGATACATATTTCGTCCTCCTTGTCCCTTCTTACAGCAATCCATACTTCAGAATGTCCGTTCTCAGGCGCTTTTTCACAAGCAGGATATACTTCTATATCTGGCAGTCCGGCGTAATCAAATCCCGAAAATGGCAGCCATTCCGTATAAAATCTGCTAAAAATACTCTGTACATTCTCTTTGAAGCAACCGTTGTTTTCAAAGACAGCCCATGTGGCCGCCGGAATTTCAAACTCAAACATATCAGGCGGTGCGGGTTTGTCTGTAACGACAGCGATATAGTAAAATATCCTTTTTGGATTTTCATATACACTTACACCTAATATCCTTTCGGAAAATTGATTGGATAAGTTGCATATCTCTGAAAACAGATTTCCACACAAAACAGACTTCCAAAATTCTGGTATAGTCTTATAATTATCTTCCATATCTGTAGATAATGGAATACGAACCCCTACCATGCGCATGGAATTCTTCTCTGTTAGATGATACGCCATAGCATTTTCTCCCGTAACCTGAACAGAAAAACGAATTGCCGGATATGCGTTCAGTGTACTTCCCATATTTCGGGCAGCAGTCGGAGTAATGTTGTGAACAGTTTGAAAGGCCCGATTAAATGAAGTCGGGGATGTGTATCCATATTTCAAAGCAATATCAATCACTTTTTTATCCGTTCTCTGTAATTCAAACCCTGCCTGCGTCATTCTCCTGCGCCGGATATATTCTGATAAGGAAATCCCAGACACATATGAGAATAAACGTTGAAAGTAAAAAGTGGAACAACAGGCAATCCGCGCAGCTTCATCATATGAAATTTGGCCATCCAGATTATTTTCTATATAGTCTATGGCGCCACTTAACTTTTTCAGCCATTCCATTTGTAACCCTCCTTTAAACAATCATACATTTATCGCACCCATTTTTTCCTCTCTTTTAATGCACTCTTTTGTAAACTTACTAATAGTGTAAGGGAATAAAAAATTAGTTGCAAATAAAAAACCGGCGAAAGTAACTAGCAGCTCAGATTTATTAATCTGAAATACAAATGTAAAAAGAGTGTAACGCCCCTGTTAACTTAACAGACTTTACACTCTTTGTTTATAGTATATGTAGTTGTTAGCTATAATACTTGCTATAAATGCTCCATTCTCTCCAAACAATTTGATAAATCTTGTTTGGTAACCATGTTGGATCTAATATGATCTAACTTAGTATCCAGCAATTTACTGATTGCTAATAAATCATCATTTATTAATGACATATGCATCACTCCCTAATCTCCACAGCTCTTACAATTATCATCCCCTATGAAACCTTCTCCTTCACTTTGGCAAGTTCTCTCTCAAATATTGCTAATTTTGCCCGGATGTCTTCCGCATCTCTGGTCCTCATATCGATGTATACTTTTCTAACCTCTTCCTTTAACTCCGCGTAATGGGCATTGGATTTCTCCTGTACTCTGTCAACTTCTACCAGCACATTATTCTCTAACTCATGCAGACGCTCATCCAGATAATCTTTTGTTACCATCTTCGACCGGATATCTATAACATCCGCTTTCAGACCTGTAACGTCAGTTTTTAGACCTGAGATATCTGTTTTCATGTTTCCCACATCGGTTTTTAGACCTGAGATATCCGTTTTCATATTCCCTACATCGGTTTTTAGACCTGAGATATCTGTTTTCATATCCACGATGTCGTCCCTTATTGGCTGAAGCAGCTGCCCTATCGCCTTCAGATCTTCGTTTGTTAATGGCATATATATTCACCTCGCTTTTATATGATATAGAAATCATATCATATAAATAAATATGGCGTCTATATACTGAAAACATAATATCGGTTACATCATGTCTCCCCGTCCCATCACATCTTCCAGTTTCCGGCGTACCTGCCTTACTTTCCCCGGGTCTTGTCCCCCCGAATTAATTCCGATTACGACTTCATCCCTGACGATGACGGACGGAAAATAGAAATCGCACTTCGAGCGGTCATCTGCTATACTTATAAGGATCTTCCGGCCTGTTGCATACTCTCTTTTTTTGCAGTCTTCTGCAACCTGGTTGTTGACCTTACTGCTGTCCGCAGCTGAAAGGACCATGTCCGCCTCTGCAATATCGGCCTCCTGATAGGTACGGCAGATATGCCTGATCTTCCCCGCAGCCTCCAGCTTTTTCAGCTGATCCGTTATTTCTGGTGAGATCACGGTAATATCCGATGCAAACTGCAGAAGTGTTTTGATTCTCCTGGTCGCGATTGTTCCGCCGCCTACTACAATAATCTTCATTTGTGATATATCTACAAACATGGGAAAATATGCCTTTGCCATATGATATCCTCTCCTATTTTTTGCACTTTGCAGTTTAAAAATATGCGTTATTCCCTGCATCAGTCCATCATATACAGCAGTGCATTGCAGATGCATGCCGCAATATTACTTCCGCCTTTTCTTCCACGCGCTGTGATTGACGGTATGTCTTTCAGCGCCATAATGAGTTCCTTGGATTGTACCACGTTTACAAAGCCTACGGGAACCGCAATGATCAGTTCCGGTTTTAATCTGCCTTCCTGTATCAGTTCATACAGCCTGACCAGTGCTGTAGGTGCATTTCCTATGGCAAAGATCAGTTTCTTGTTCAGTCCTGCCGCCTTGTCCATACTTGCAGTGGCCCGGGTAGTGCCCTGTTCTTTTGCAATCTTTGCAACGTCCTCATCGGACATGAAGCAAAAGACCTCGCCGCCATATTTTGCAAGTTTTTTCTTGTTAATCCCGGCTTTTCCCATTTGTGTATCTGTAACAATGCAGGCCCCGTTTCTTAAAGCATCAATTGCATGCTCCACGACGCCTTCCGTGAATACAAGATTCTGTGCGTAATCAAAGTCTGCGCTCGTATGAATGCACCGTTTTACAATCGGCTCCGTCCCGGGTACAAGCAGTGTATCCCCCAGTTCCTCCGTAATGATTTCAAAACTTCTTGCCTCTATTTCAGCAGGCAGTACTTTTTCCAGTTCTATCTGATGCATGATTACAATTCCCCTTTCAATCTAGTACTTTCAATCTCGTACTTTCAATCTAGCACTTTCAATCTAGTACTTTCAATGTCGTACCTATCCCGCACACTACTCTGTCAACTCTTTCTGCAAGTGCCGCAAGCTCTGTACAGATTCGCCCGGCCTGCTCGCGGTACTCTCGTTCGAATGCATCCACAGGTACCAGTCCATACCCTATTTCTGTGCTGACAACAACAAGGTCCGGATTTTTGCCGGCAATGGAAGATGCCAAATTCTTCAAGTCTTTCCCTGCTGCCATCATACGCCGGATGTAGCTTTCAAAATGCCAGATGCCCTGGCAGGTATAAATATCCTCGAAAGGGCATGAGGCCCCGTCAATCCATGAATGGTCCGCTGCCAAAAACTCTTTCTTCGCATATGCCAGTTTACCCTGATATGCTCCACCGATCACCAGTTTCATGTGCGGTTCTCCTTCCCATTTCCCGTCCTTTTTTGTTTTACATAGCTGAAGCACACCTTTTAGTTTCACCGGAATACCATACACCACTTCTGCCACACCGTCTGCCATGCGGGCAAGTTCTGTATTGATCTCTCCCATGAATCGTTTGTACATCTGCATCTCTTCTGAGTCTGAAGAACATTCCGAGCACACTTCATTCGTCACAACAACAAGATGACGGCATTTCCGGTTTAATGCCCTCACACCCCGGATAACAGCCCTGACAGTATTCTTTTTGGCCCCATCCGGCTGGTACATCTCGTTTGCAGCCAAATTGGAGATGCACTCCAAAAGAACACAGCGGGAGGAAGCTTCTTCCCACTCTGTACACACTCCCATACCATGCTCCGCCTTTTCTTCAAGTCCGGTATAACATTCTACAGTTTCAAAGCCTTTATCCTGACGCATCACACGGTGGCGGAGGATTTTTCTTTTCGTCTCTTCCCCGTATGGGAGCATCGTCGCCACATAAAACAGGCTCTCCCCGGATTCACGGGCAAGACTGCACACAATATCCTCAGCAAATGCCGACTTGCCGCTCCCGCTGCCCCCTGTCACTAGGTAAAACATATCTTACGCCTCCTGTTTTATTCTTCCAGTTCCGCGTACCGGTACTCCAGGGCACCCGTAGCCGGAATCTGCGTGATTCCCTTGATCTCAGGACGGATCAGGTTACAGCTTTTCATCGAATAAAGCGGGATAATATAAAACTCTTCTCCTACTGCCAGTTGTTCTGCCTGATGCATTAATTCTGCCCGCTTTACAGGATCTTTTTCTGTGTCAGACTGTTCTACGAGTGCATCATATTTCTCATCGCGGATACCGCTGCAATTATAAGTCCCATTGCTGAGCAGCATGGATAAATACGTATACGGGTCCGCAAAGTCAGCGGTCCAGTTCATGCGGCACAGATCGAAGTTTCCGGCTTTTCTCTCGGTATAATTGACCTGAAGCTCCTGGGCATTTAGTTCGATATCTATATTCAGGTTCTTCTTTAACTGTTCCTGAAGTACTTGCGCAGTATCGGAATCCATCTCAAGGGAAGGATAATTATAAGTCAATTTTGGAAATCCCTTTCCGTCCGGGTATCCGGCCTCGGCAAGCAGTTTCTTTGCCTCTTCCAGATTCTCCTCAAACGGCGGTTCGGCCCCGTCCACAAAATATCCGCCGGACTGCTTGTCCTTCATATATTTTGCAATGAAGTTTACAGTAGGCTCTGTATCCGCTCCTACCATACTGCACAATTCTTCCCTGTTGATTCCAAGGTTGATGGCCTTTCTTACCCTCACATCATCCAGCGGTTTTACATTCAGGTTCGGATAAATATATCTTGTTGCGATTGTATCTGTTATCACAAGGTCATCTTTTCCTTCATACAGTTCCATTACGGAAGACTGAAGGGCCGGTGCGACATCGACCTCGCCTGTTTCATAGGCACTGGCCATCGACTGCTGGTCATCAAAGAAACGATAAGTGATTTTATCGAGTTTTACCTTGTCTGCATTCCAGTACTTCTCATTTTTCTTCAAAACGAAATACTGCTCCGGAACATACTCATCCAGATAAAACGGTCCGTTTGCAACGCTTGTCTTTGGATCTTTGTCCCATCCACTGCCTACTTCATCCGCATACTTGATACATGACGGAGTATAGACCGGAAGTCTTAACAGATCCAGAAAGTATACACACGGCTTTTCCAGTGTAAATTCCAGTGTATTGTCATCTACTGCCTTCACTCCCAGACTGTCCGCGTCAGCCTCCCCGTTATAGATTGCCTCTGCATTCTTGATCGGATACAAATAATTTGCATAACCATTGCCGCTCTTCGGATCCAGTGAACGCACCATCGTATTGATAAAATCGTCTGCTGTCACTGGTGTCCCGTCGGACCACTCGGCATCTTTCCTAAGATGGAAGGTCCACACCGTAGAATCATCATTCACCTCATAGGATTCGGCCGCCCGGTACTCAATCTCACCGGCCTCATTATAAGTCAGGAGTTCATCCAGCGCAGAGACAGAATAAGCCAGATAAGTCAGTGCGATCATTCCTGCCGGATCCAGTCCCCCGGTTTCACTGTTCGTCGCCACAACAATCTCTTTCTCGTTTTCCTTTTTATCCGCAGTCCCATCCCCGCCATTTTTATCTTGTTTTCCACATCCTGACAGGACAAAAGTCCCGCACAGGGCTACTGACAGAATCATACAAATTATCTTTTTCATTTTCGTCTCCTTAAATTTGTGATGTCATCTTCAAGCCGCTTCTTCTTTTTCCCGCATGTTCCTCCGAATATAGAAAACATGCAATCTCTCTTTCTCCATACTGATATTTCTGTGGCTTACCCGCAAAACATAAATCACTGGCATATCCACACCTTGGGGCAAAGGGGCATCCCCTCCCCAAAGGGATTTCCATCTTTTTTTCTTCGGTGTGCAGGATTCCTTTCTTTCTCCTTGCCTTAAAGGGATCAGGCACGAGGACCGCCGACAGCAGCGCCTTTGTATACGGATGCCAGGGGTCCTCGTAAATATCCTTCGTATTCCCCGCTTCGACAAGACTCCCTGCATACATGACCCCCATTCTCCGGCTGATCCGCTTAACCACATTCAAATCATGGGAAATGAAGAAATAGGAGAGCTTCTTTTTCTCCTGAATCTCTTCCAGAAGACAGAGAATCTGCTCCTGAATCGACACATCCAGGGCAGATACCGGTTCATCGCAGACCAGAAGCTCCGGTTCCAGAATCAGTGCCCTTGCGATCCCGATTCGCTGGCGCTGGCCGCCCGAAAATACCCTTGGGAACTTCTTCGCATCTTCTTCTTTTAATCCTACCAGATGCAGCATTTCCTTTACCTTTCGGACGCGCTCCCCACGGGAATCCGATGTGTTTAACAAAAGGGGCTCCTCCAGAATATCCTGCACACACATGCGTGGATTCAAAGAGGCATAAGGGTCCTGAAAAATCATTTGTACCGGGTATTTCAGTTTTGTCTTATCACCCATGTAAGATATTTTTCCTGCCGTCGGCTCCAGCATCTGCGTGACCATTCCCGCCAGCGTAGATTTTCCGCAGCCGCTTTCTCCCACCAGTCCATACGTTTCCCCTCTGCCAATCTGTAGAGATACATCATGAACCGCTTCTGTCTTTTCAGATTTGTGCAGTCTGCCTGCATCAAAATAGTCCTTACTCACATGTTCTACTTTCAGAAGAATGGATGCAGCATGCTGCTCCTTCGGAAGTTTCAAAAGGCCTGTTGCCTGGGAGAGAAGTTTTTGTGTATACGGATGCTTCGGCTCGTAAAAAATGTCTTCCACAGTCCCCTCTTCTACCAGCCTCCCCTCCTGCATCACGAGTACACGCCTGCAAAGCGATGCGACCGCGCCTAAATCATGGCTGACAAAGAGGAGGGCCGTCCCTGTTTCCACAGATATTTTCTTTAAAAGCTCCAGAATCTGTCCCTGCACCGTCACATCCAGCGCCGTCGTAGGCTCGTCAGCAATGAGCAGTTTGGGTTCACACGCAAGTGCAATGGCAATCACCACCCTCTGCCGCATCCCGCCGGAAAGTTCAAAGGGATACTGCCCCATGCGCCGGGTGCTGTTCCTGATTCCCACCATGTCCAACAGTTCCACGGCTCTCTCTTTCGCCTCGGCATGGCTGACTTTCCTATGTGCACGGATAGTCTCCGTGATCTGCCTTCCTATTTTCACCGTCGGATTCAGATAGGTCAGCGGGTCCTGAAAGACCATCGCAATCTGGTTTCCGCGGACAGTCTCCATTTTTCTCTCGTATTCTTTTCTCTGCCTCCCACAGCCTTTCGGGCCGGGAGGTGTGATATCCTCGCCTTCCAGCATCATACTGCCGCATGTAATTTCCGCCTTCTTAGGAAGAAGCCCGAGTATAGCATGCATACCCGTACTTTTTCCGGAGCCGGACTCTCCGACTACCCCTACGATTTCTCCGGGGCCCACTTCAAAAGACACGTGGCTTACTGCCTCCTGTCCTTCATACCTGTCATGAAATTGTACGCTCAAATCCTGTACACTCAACAGCTTCATTTCTATACTATCCTTCCTCAATCTGCCTGACAGACTGTTCCAGCCCGGCTCCGATAAAATTCATGGAGAGAATCAGAATACAAAGTACCAATATCGGGAAAAGCATCTGTGACGGATATACCTGCATCTGGCTTCTGGCATCCTGTATCAGTGTCCCCAGACTTGCCACCGGCGCTGAGATCCCTACACCCACAAAACTTAAAAATGCCTCCGTAAATATGGCTTTCGGAATCATAAATGTAAGATTCACAATCACAGGTCCCGCGGCATTGGGAAGAAGGTGCCTAAGCAGGATTCTTCCCGCACCTGCCCCCGCCAGACGGGCCGCAGTGCAAAATTCCCTTGTCTTAAGGCGCTGTACTTCCCCACGCACGATCCGGGCCAGATCAATCCAGCCGGAAATACAGATTCCAAGCAGGATGCTTCCCACATTTGCCCCCATCACAAGGGTAATCAGTATGACATACAAAAGGGACGGAATGGCATCAATCACATCTGCCGCACGCATCAGCACCAGATCCGTTTTTCCCCCCGCCAGACCTGCAATACTGCCGAAAAAAATTCCAGCCACACCGCAGATCATTGCACTTCCGATCCCGACCGCCAGACTGATCCTCGTCCCGTACCAGACACGGACAAAGATATCCCGTCCAAACTTATCTGTGCCAAAGGGATGCGCCAGGGACATAGCTGTATTTTGTATCTCTGCATTCTGCCCGGTGTGGGAATAAGGGGAAAATGCAGGCACAAATACTGCCAGAAGTGTAAGCAAAAGCAGCAGCAGGATTCCGCTTAAAAACAGTTTGTTTCTGTATTTTACCCTCATCGGTATGCCCTCCTCACTCTGGGGTCCAGGCATGCGCAGAGCAGGTCCGTAAGAAGATTAATCACGATAACCGTGACTCCCATGAAAATTGTCAGCCCCAGAATCAGAGTGTAATCTCTGTTCGCAATGGAATTGACAAATTCCCGTCCCAGTCCCGGTATCGTAAACACGCTCTCCACAACAAAACTTCCTGTCATCAAAAAGGCCGCCGCCGGACCAATGTAATTGAGGACCGGTATCCACGCATTTTTCAGTATATGTGTCACGGCGGTACGCCTCCATTTCAGCCCCTTTGCCTTCGCCAGCACCACATAATCCCGGCTCATTTCCTCCCGGAACGTATTCTGCATCAGCCTTGCAATTACCGAAGCCGGGTACACAGCCAGTGAGATTACGGGAAGAACATAGTTTGCAGCCGATTTAAGCCCCGCGATAGGCAGAAGTTTTAATTTCACCCCGAAGCACAGCATCAGCAGGAGCGCAATAACAAAGTTTGGAATCCCCGTTCCCAGTATGGTTCCAAAGAAAATACCGCCCTTTACCGCACGGTTCTTCGTGGAAGCCTGCCAGATTCCCAGACACGTTCCCACAACAACCGCCGCCAGTATTGCAAGTGCACCGAGGGAAGCCGTGGCGGGCCATGCCCGGCCGATGACCTCACTCACAGAGACCCCCGGCTTTTTAAAGGAAACGCCCAGATCCCCTTTCAGCAGGTTACCCAGATAGGTCTGGTACTGGCGGACCGGTGGATCATTCAGACCATATTCCTCTTCCATAGACTCAAGCACGCTCTCCGTTACATTCCCTGTCTGGAAGGGGCTGCCCGGCATCATGCGGGTCAGGAAAAAAGCGGCTGTTACGAGCACAAAAAGCGAAAGAATACCAGTCAGGATTCTTTTACACGTATATCTCAGCATCTGCTTCTCCTCCTTTCCCCTTGCGGGCCCCGCCATTTTAGAACATAGAGCTAATCAGCTCCACCATACTGTCAATGGAAGCCTTCTTCGAAATCCGAATCTGCATCCCGTATTTTTCTGCTTCTGCGGCAGTCTGTTCCCCGATGCAGACCGCCTGTATCTTTTTGTAATCGAGTGCACCGACTGCGTTCACGAAGCCTTTCACCGTAGATGCACTGGTAAATGTGACTGCATCGATCTCACCATCTTCAAACAGCTTTTGTATCTTTTCCCTGACCTGCCCATGAGTCTCATAAACTGTTTCATATAATGGGATATCCACGGCTTTGATGCCTGTCTCCTCAAGCGGCGGGAGCAGTTCTTCCGACCCGGCTGCCGCACGCACGATGGTGACTCTGCTTCCGGCTTTTGCCGTTTCTGCCAGCTGGGTGCCCAGGCTTGCAGCACAGTATACGTTTGGTACTAAATCAGCAAACAGCCCGTACAAGGCAAGTTCTTTCTCCGTGGCAGACCCGATCGCCGCGATCTTCACATCTGCGGGGCATCGAAACAGCTTTCTTAAGTCCATTTTAAGCTCAGCCATCTGTTCAAAGAAGACTCTGACACCTATGGGGCTTGTAAAGACGAGCCATTCCTCCTCTGCTAAATGCCCGAACGCCTTCATTTCACGTTCCAGTACCGGATTTGGTGAGATTGTTTTTGTATCAATTGCAGGCAGTTCGATGACCTGGGCGCCCAAAGAACGCAGTTTATCGGAGAGCCTGGAACCGTTCTGCCTCGGACGTGTAACAAGAATCTGCCTCCCCCCAAGAAGCCGGTCCTCCGCCCAGTGGAAGGTATCTGCCAGTGCACAGACTTCACCGACTACGATGATCGCCGGTGTGCCGATTGCCGCTTTCTCTGCATCCTCTGCAAGATGTTCTACCGTAGAAACCACACGTCTCTGCGCAGAAAGTGTTCCCTTTTCCAGAACCGCAGCCGGTGTCTGAGTGTCCATTCCTGCGTCCGTCAGTCCTTTCAGGATCGTTCTCATGGAAGAAATCCCCATTAAAAAGACGAGCGTTCCCTTGAGGTTTACAAGAGACGGATAATCGATTCTGCTCGTTCCGTCTTTTCGTGGATGCCCCGTTATCACATGGAAGGATGATGTAAAATCCCGGTGGGTAACCGGAATCCCCGCATAGGCCGGAACTGCTGCTGCCGAAGTGATTCCGGGGACGATTTCAAATGGGATCCCGTGTTCTTTAAGCAGTTCCAGTTCCTCGCCGCCCCTCCCAAATATGAAGGGGTCACCGCCCTTTAAGCGGAGCACCTTTTTCCCTTTTTTTGCTTCCTTTAGCAGAATCTGGTTGATCTCCTCCTGCGGCACCATATGGTGACCCGAACGTTTTCCCACATGGATCATCTCTTTCTTCGGGGAGATCAGACTCAGGATCTGGGCGCTGATCAGGGCATCATAAACAATCACATCTGCCAGTTCCATCAGTTCTTTTGTCCTGACCGTTAAAAGTCCTGCATCTCCCGGGCCTGCCCCGGCAAGCCATACCTTGCCGCAAAGTTCTGCCCCGGGTACTTTTTCTATCTTCTCTTTCATGATTTACTCCTTTGTCTCATGTCCTCTGCCAGACCGGCACCAAGCTGTCTGGCTCTGGCAGTCTCCCCCGTTCTTGTTTCCACCCAGTATGTATCGTCTTCTTCCTGATAATACAGACCCGTAAGCCGGATTTCCGTCCCCACTGCACTGGCATGCGCTGCAACCGGTGATGTGCAGCCCCCGTCCAGTGCCGATACAAACTCGCGTTCTGCAAGAGCCTCGGCTTCGCTTTTGCTGCTAAAGAAAGGTTCCAGATAGGAATGGTCCTCCCCGCGTCTTCCCTGCACAGCCAGTATCCCCTGTCCTGCAGCCGGAATGACCTCATCAGTTTCAAATATCCTGCCCATTACGGACTCCATCTGTAAACGTCTCAGCCCTGCCGCAGCAAGCACCGTACCATCAAAGTTTTCCTGCTCCAGTTTACGAAGCCTCGTCTGGACGTTGCCACGGATTCCCTGAAAGGAACAGGATGGGAACAGCTTCTTTAGCTGCAGTGACCTTCTCCGGCTGGAAGTCCCGATGATCCCGCCTTCCGGAATTTCCGTCCGCCCCGGCTTATAAATCAGGACATCTCTGGGATCTTCCCTTTTGCTGTAACCGATCAATGGAAGTTCTTTTGGCACCTCCATCGGCATATCCTTCAGGCTGTGTACAGAAATATCAATCCTGCCCTCCATAAGTGCCCTGTCCAGTTCCTTGACAAACAGTCCTTTTCCCCCGATCAGTTCCAGACTCTTATCCAGGATCTTGTCTCCTGTCGTCTTCATGGTCACAAGTTCCACTTTTATTCCAGGGTTATATTTTTCAATCGCATTCTTTACCAGTTCTGCCTGTATGACGGCAAGCCTGCTTTCCCGGCTTCCGATCCGGATGATAGGCTGCACCATATTTATTCTCCCCCTTCGAGTATGCGGTAGACTGCATCCATATCCAGACTCTCCCGGATGATGTCCGCAAGTTTATCGTACTGCTGGTTTTTATATTCTTCAAGATCGACGGCCCTGATATCCTCATGGTCCAGTCCCTTCTGCTTCAGCAGTGCACGGACCAGGCCTCCGGCAGCCTCCGGTTTATCAAATACACCGTGGACGTAGCAGCCATATACATTGCCGTGGGCGGCTCCATCCATCTTCTGGGATTCTTCCGTGACATCGTTTCTCAACATCAGGATCGGAGACCCGCCTGTCAGTTCTGTGGCTCCCATATGGATCTCATACCCCTCGATCTGGACACCGCTTAAACAATCCAGCATCCCGCCGGGGCTTAGGAAGGTCCCCTGCACGCGCGTCCTTGTCTTTTCCCGCTCAAAAACCGTTTTCGCCGGCAGGAGTCCCATCCCCTGTACGGTTCCTTTCTGTTCCACCCCTTCGGGATCGGTAATCTCTTCCCCGAGCATCTGGTAACCCCCACAGATCCCAAAGACTAACTTTCCCTGTCCGCTGTGTCGTATGACCTTGGCTTCCAGACCGTTCTGGCGCATCCAGAGCAGGTCGCCGATGGTATTCTTACTTCCCGGAATGAGCACTGCATCCGGATTTCCAAACTCTCCGGGTGCAGAAACATAACGCACGGAAACTCCTTCCATACATTCCAGCGCCATGAAATCCGTAAAGTTTGAAATCCGCGGAAGGCGTATGACAGCAATATCCACCAGTCCTGCCGTTTCTTTTCTGTCGAACCGTTCCGTGAGGCTGTCCTCATCGTCAATGTCCAGATAGAAATAGGGCACCACGCCCCGGACCGGTATCCCGGTTTTCTCTTCCAGCATCTGAAGTCCCGGTGCAAGTATATTCTTATCTCCACGGAATTTATTGATGATCGTTCCCTTGATTCTGTTTCTTTCCTGTTCCTCCAGAAGCATGACCGTGCCTACCAGCTGTGCAAAAACCCCGCCCCGGTCGATATCTCCGACCAGAAGGACCGGTGCATCCACAAGCTCTGCTAATCCCATATTGACGATATCCTCGTCCTTTAAGTTGATTTCCGCCGGGCTTCCCGCCCCCTCAATCACAATAATATCATACGACTTCTCCAGCTCATGGTATGCGTCCAGAACAGCCGGCACGAATTTCTTCTTGGAGCGGTAATACTCCGAGGCTGACATCACCCCGGTCACTTCTCCGTTAACGATGACCTGGGACCCTGTATCATTGGTAGGCTTCAGCAGGATCGGGTTCATCAGTACAGAAGGTTCGATCCCGGCTGCCTCTGCCTGCATGACCTGGGCTCGTCCCATTTCCAGTCCCTCTTTTGTAATAAAAGAGTTCAGGGCCATATTCTGTGATTTAAACGGGGCCGTCCTGTATCCGTCCTGGGCAAATACCCTGCACAGGCCTCCCACGAGGATGCTCTTTCCCGCATTGGACATGGTCCCCTGTATCATAATGCATTTTGACATATCGGTTCTCCTTCTTTTTATTCTGCAGTCCTGCAGTCTTTTGAATAGATTTCTTCCAGTGCCGATAGCAGCTGCCTGTTCTCACTGCTGCTTTTCACCGCAATGCGGTAATAGCCTTTTTTCAGTCCTTCGTAATTGCTGCAGTCCCGGATCAGTATGTACTGCTCTTTTAAAAGCTCAAATAAATCATATTTACTTTTTAACAGCATATAATTTGCTGAGGACGGAAAATACCTGACTCCTATTCTTCCCAATTCTTTTTCCATCATTTTCCGTTCCTCACTTACAAAGCACCTGGTCATCTCTACCCGCTCCGGCTCCGTAAGGGCGGCAAGTCCCGCCTCCTGCGCGGTCACGGAGACACTCCACGGCTGCCTGACAGCACAGAGTTTCTCTAAAAGGCCCCGGTCCGAACTGATGCCGTACCCAAGCCGCAGGCCGGGCATTGCATGCATCTTTGTAAACGCCCGCATCAGAAATACTTCCTTTGTTTCCAATGCTTCCTTCGCCGACAGGATGCCTGTCTGGTCCTCCTGAAACTCATAAAAACATTCATCTAAAACGAGCCTGATATGCCGTTCTTGACATCTTTGAATGATTTCCTGCAGAAGTTCCCTGTCCACGGTCTGCCCTGTCGGATTGTCCGGGCTGCATAAGAAAACCATGTCCGTATCTTCCGTCAATTGATCCAGATACTCCTCTGTCAGCCTAAAATTTTCTTCTTCCTTTAGATAATGGTACACGATCTTACAGCCTGCTGCCTTTAAGGCCTGAGCGTACTCGGAAAAAGACGGGGCCGTCAGCACCGCTTTTCTCGGACGCTCTGCAAAGACGATGGAAAAGATCAGGTCCGCCGCACCGTTTCCAAAGACAAGCAGCTCTCCGTCGATGTCTTCTTTTTCTGCCAGTGCCTTCCTCAGTCTGCTTAAACGGCTGTCCGGATACACACCGATCCATTCAGAACTTAAGGCAGCCGCCTCTTTCACCTTCCGGCTCGGCCCGAACGGATTGATATTGGCAGAAAAATCAATCATGCCCTCATATGTATAAATATCACCGCCATGCATGTAATCCATAAAATCCTCCCGCATCTAAATCTCCAAAGTCAAACAGCTGTTCCAAAAAAGGAACCATTACAAGATGAACACCAGTTTTACCATCCCGAACAGCAGGAATGTCAGTACTGCCGTCCCATACATCAGCCTGTCCGCCCTCGGAATATCTTCCGCCTCAACGGGCCGGATGTCATCACCAATGTAATCTTTTTTATACAGCTTCCCGAAATACCACGCATCCCCGGCGAGCCGGATCTGAAGTGCCCCCGCACAGACCGCCTCTGTCTGCGCCGAATTCGGGCTGGCATGTTTTCTCCGGTCCCGCAGATAGATGCGCCACGCGCCGCGTGCGTCCATCTTCAGCACCCACGCTGCCGCAATCATCAGAAAAGCGGACAGACGGGCCGGGATATAATTGAGCACATCGTCCATCTTTGCCGCGCATCGTCCCAGATACAGATACTTTTCATCCTTATAGCCGATCATGGAGTCCATTGTATTGACTGCCTTGTAAAAGAATCCTAAGGGGGCGCCTCCGATCATCATAAACAGAAGCGGCGCCGTCACCCCGTCTGAAGTATTTTCCGCAACAGTCTCTACGGCCGCCTTCACGACACCGGCCTCATCCAGACACTGTGTATCCCTTCCCACGATCATGGAAACAGCCTTTCTGGCTCTGGGAAGGTCTCCTTTTTTGACTTCTGCATATACCTTCATGCTCTCCTGCTTCAGTCCCTTCGCCGCCAAAAGCTGCCAGCACCAGAAGCTTTCCAGCAGGAATCGAAGTACCGGGTGTACACGTCCCGCTGCATACAGGAAAAGACACGGAACCACTACAGAAACGAGCACGACGAGGATCCACAAGAGCCCCCCGGCCACAAACTGTGCATTCTTTTGATCTTTACAGATTCTCCGGAATTGTTTTTCCAAAAATGCAATCAGTGCACCAATCAGCCGGATCGGATGATACAGCCATACCGGGTCTCCAAATAGAAAATCTAATATAAATCCTGTCCCACAGGCTAACAATGCCATCATAACCGTTCTATCTCCCTGAATTCTTTTTGTCCTCTGCCCCATGCCGCCTCATCCAGAGAAATCACATACCCGCCGCCGTTTTCGGCCTGCCAGTCATAAAACTCACTGTCTCCCCGGTCAAACCGGGACAGCACGGCCATAATCGTTCCCCCGTGGACGACCATAGCCGCCGTCTCACAGCCTTTTTCGACCAGCTCTGCCGCCATTTCCTCGAATCCTTCCACGCACCGGGCCTTGAACGCTTCGTGGCTCTCCCCTTCCGGGAAAGGTATCGTCCCGCGGGAATCCAGCCATTCCTGATAGACGGGAAGGTCTTTGAGTTCCTCGTAGTTCTTCCCCTCGAACAGCCCGAAGTCACATTCCCGCATCTTTTCACAGAGCAGCGGCTCTTCTCCCGGAAAGAGCAGATTTGCGGTCTGGATACAGCGTTTCATCGGACTGGCAATCACACAATCAAGCTTTCCCAATGCCTGAATGAGGTTTCGTTTCTCTTCTGCCATCCTGATAAGCCCTTCCCCTTCGAGCAGGGGCTCGTCTGTCCGGCCTACATATCTTCGTTCCAGATTTCCCGGCGTCTGGAAGTGCCGTATCATAACTACCTTCATAACAGCCTCCCCGCCAGTACAATTCCGGTCAGCACTGCCAGTTCACAGAGCTGGAGGAAATACCCCGCCAGATCCCCTGTCACTCCGCCAAACTGCCTGTTGCACAGCAGCCTGTAATATAGAAAGACCAATGCTGCTACCACAAGGGAAACAAGTCCGAGAACCCAGTTCAGCCACAGGACCAGCCCTGAGAAAACAAAAAGGTAGATCATCATCGTAATCCTGACGTTCTTCCTCTTGGCCCCGTCCTGAAAAGTCTTAGCAAGCCCGGAGTTTCTGGCGGCCTGAAAGGTTACGATGGAGAATCCGCTGAAAGAGCGGGACAGAACATACCCGCACCCGATCACGGGCAGCATGTCCAGTGTCACCTCGCTCCACACAGCCACGCTCCACAGAAAGTAACAGCCCAGTCCTAAGATTGCGAAGGCACCGGAATTTGAGTCTTTCAGGATTGCAAGTTTTTTCTCCCGGTCCCCGTAGGAACTGACAGCATCCATCGTATCCATAAAACCGTCCAGATGAATCCCGCCCGTGACCAACACAGGCAGCAGCGTCATTGCCGCCGCGAAGAACAGTTTCCCGGCACCGCTTTTCAAAAGCAGACTGCCCAGAAGGACTTCCAGTATGCCAATCACTGCACCAATGACAGGAAAAAAACACATCGCATACTTCATATTCTTTTCATTCCATTCCACTCTCGGCATCGGTATTTTCGAATACATCGACATCGCCACAGCACATGATTCAAGCAGATACATGATATTCCCTCCTCGTCCCCCGGTTACTTCAAAACTTCATACTTTTCAATCTTTGTCTCTTCAAAGGTGCTCATCCTGCGGTAAACTGAAAGTCCCATCTCCAGAAGTGGAAAGACTGCTACGGCACCGCTGCCCTCACCCAGACACATATCACAGGTCAGAAACGGGGATATACCCAGCGCATCCAGAAGCATCTGGCCGGCCGGCTCTTTGGATACATGGGAAGGCATCATGTAATCTCCCGCAGCCGGAACCATGCGAAGGGCAGTCAGGGCAGATACCGCTGAAATAAAACCGTCGATCACGACTGGTACATGATACAGTGCACCGCCTAAGAATACCCCGGCCAGTCCCGCGATATCCAGTCCGCCTACCTTTGCCAGCACATCCAGAGCGTCATCTGGATCCGGCTTATGAAGACTGATCCCCCGCTTGATTGCACCAATCTTCTTTTCCAGCCCTTCACTGCTTAAGCCTGCCCCTTTTCCGGTAACTTCCTCGACTGGCCGGTTCAGGAGTACAGCGGCCACGGCGCTGCTTGACGTGGTATTTCCAATGCCCATCTCACCGGTTGCGAGAATATCATATCCCTGCGCCTTCAGGTCACCGGCCATGCGGATTCCGACCAGTATTGCGTTCCATGCTTCTTCCCTTGTCATCGCAGGTTCCTTTGCCAGATTCTTTGTTCCATAAGCAATCTTTTGAGATGTCTTTGTCACGGACGGCACATCCACCGCCATCCCGATATCGACCGGGAACAGATCGGCTCCCGCGATTTCGCTCATGATTGCAACACTGGCTGCTTTCTTTGTAAAGTTATCAGCCACAATCGCCGTAACCTCCTGCCCTGTCTGTGTCACACCCTCTTCCACGACGCCGTTATCCGCACACATGATAATCAGGCCCTTTTTCTCCAGATCATACTCTGCTGTCCGCTTCATTCCCGCCATGCGGATCACGGCATCCTCCAATTTCCCCAGACTGAACAGAGGCTTTGCCACGGACATCCATCTTCTCTTCGCAGCCTCGACACTTGCCTGATCGGCGGGCTCAATCATCATTTTCAATTCCTCCGGAGTGATCTTTTCCGGAATTTCTGTCACCTGTGCCATCGCTTTTCATACCTTCCTATTCTGATTGAAATTTTCTGCAGTTTTCGATAAACCGTTCTGCAAAAACGGGATTGGAGTAGAAATGAATATGGGGATATCCTGCAAACAGGCTGCCCTCCATATGGATACACTCCCAGAAACGTTTTTTGTCCGGCTTCACCGCCAGACAGTCTGTACCGTTGTCGGTACTGTCCCAGTAATGGAATTCATGTCCTCTCAGCCGCTCTCCCTTTTTGAAATAGATTCCGTCTTTCTGTGCCTGAAGGTCAATATAACCAAATCGGACCAGCCTGTCTTTTTTTACCGCCCGACCTTCTATGACACCGGCCACAGAACGAAAGACTCCGTCTTTTCCTTCCATTTCCTCATGCAGATACATAAATCCGCCGCATTCTGCCAGACACGGCATTCCCTCTTCGACTGCTTCTCTGACTGCCGTACACATCTCACCGTTTGCAGAAAGTGTTTCTGTATAAAGCTCCGGGTAACCGCCTCCGATGATCATTCCCTGCAGCCCTTCCGGCAGCCGGCTGTCATGGAGCGGACTAAAGGGAATCAGTTCGCAGCCCGCATTTTTTAACAGTTCCAGATTATCCTTATAATAGAAACAGAATGCTTCATCACGGGCGATGCCTATCCGGGCTTTTTTACCCGTCTGAACTTCCCTTGCCTGCCCCGCTGCTTCTGTATCTGCATTACCTTCGTTTCTTCCGATTTCCAGCAGCTGCTCCAGATCCACCGTGCCACTTAAGATTTCTCCTGCCCGCATAAGGCGTTCACGGATTCCAAGAACCTCCTTAGGTGTGACCAGTCCGAGATGTCTGCTTTCCAGCCCAAACACTTCATCCTCAGGCACATAACCGACGACCGGGATCTGATATCCCTTTTCCTTGAGTCCGGCCTCAATCATGGCCTTCATCTTCGGATACAGCATTCCGGAAATGCGGTTCAATAAGATCCCCTGAATGTGGCTTTCCTCACGAAACTGGAGCATTCCCAGAATCATGGGCAGAACCGAAAGTGCCATCCCCCTGCAGGGCACTACCAGGACCACCGGAATACCGAGTGTACCGGCCACATGGAAAGAACTGGCCTGGTCCGAGTCCAGGGCCATCCCGTCATAATATCCCATCACTCCCTCGATTACGGTCACTTCTGCACCGCGGGTATGTTCCAGAAAAAGCGGTTTTAGCACTTCTGGTTCGCAGAAGAAAAGATCCAGATTTTCTGACTCAATTCCAAGCACCTCCCTGTGGAACATGGGATCGATATAATCCGGCCCGCATTTACATGCGGCAGTCTTCATGCCCCTCTGTAAAAAAGCCGCCATCAGAGCACAGGAGATCACGGTCTTGCCGCTTCCGCTGGATGCCGCTGCGATCATAAACTGAGATCCTTTCATTGCTATGCCTTCCCTTCCGTAATGATATATACCGGATTCAAACCGGTCATCATATGATATGCGCCAAGTTTTCTCGATCTGGATGCCGCAATCTGCACGATCTCAGGTTCCTTCAGAATGCCTTCCTCCACAGCCTCGATCGCTTCCTTCACTGTTTCCAGAGAGATCGCATTCAGGACAATCCGTACCTCCGGGTTCTTACGCTTCACCGTCTTCAGAATGTCCTTCAGGTTTCCCGAACTCCCTCCAATGAACACATGGGTAGGTGCTTCCAGATTCAGAAGTGCCTCCGGGGCCGTGCCTTCCACGACCGTCACCCAGTCCATCCTGAACTTCTTTTTATTTTCCTCGATCAGAAGCGCCCCTTCCGGATTCTTCTCAATGGCATAGACCCGGATCGTCCCTGACTGCATCGCGGCCTCCACCGCAACCGAACCAGTCCCGGCGCCGATATCGTAAACCACTGCATCCTCATGGAGCTGGAGCTTTGCCATACTAACCGCGCGCACCTCGGATTTTGTCATAGGTACTTTGCCGCGTATGAATTCCTCATCCTCCACATGGCAGAAGGTCCGCCTGCACGGATGTGCATTGAGAATGAGTGCCACATCCAGCCCGGAACAGTCCTCCGGGGAAAGACTGCTTCCCTTTTTATGTATGATACATTCATCCTCATAGGATAGCCGTCTCCCGATCCAGCAGTCCACATCCTCCAGACCGTAGTAACGAAGTTTTTCACACAGTGCAGCCCCGCAGGTTTCACCGCCCAGCAGAAGAAAGGTTTTCTCATTGTGTGCCACTGCGTGAATGTAATTCTGTATTCTGCCGTGGGCGCTTACAAGGACGGCATCTTCCCATGAAGTATGGAGCCGGGACGCGAGATAAACGACGGAAGAGATTCCCGGCACGCGTATGACCTCATATCCTTCCAATTCGGCTTCCAGCTTTTTTGCCCCGCTGTAGAAACCGGGGTCTCCGGACAGCGCCACCGCGATCTTTTTATATTCTCTGTGTACCTCAATATATCCGCGGATCTCATCCGGCAGATAGGCATGAAACACCGGTTTTCCCAAGCCTTTCAGGGCCTCCGTCATCCTTCTGGCACCGATCACACAGCCACAGTCACCAAGTAGCCTAAGAGCCTCCCCGGTGAGGGAATCCTGTGCACCCATGCCAATGCCAATCAGGTAAATTGTCTGGTCTTTCTTACACATTCCGATATCCTCTCGGTGTTACCATTTTCCCATTAATTTCTGTCGTCTGTTCGTTTCCGATGAATACAGTCGTAAACATATCCACCTCCATGTCTTTCAGGCGGCTAAGTGTCATGATCTGTGATTCTTCGCCATCCCGGCCGATGTTGCGCACCGTTCCGCAGACTGTGTCCCCGGATTTATATTCCAGCATCATCTCACAGGCTTTTTTCAGATAGTCCTTCCTTTTCCTGCTGGATGGATTGTACAGGCAGATGACAAAATCAGCCATTGCCGCCGCCTTCACCCGCTTTTCGATCTTCTCCCAGGGGGTGAGAAGGTCGCTTAAGCTGATCACCGCAAAATCATGCATCAACGGGGCGCCCAGCACGGCCGCGCCACCGTTTGCCGCAGTAATTCCGGGGACGATTTCGACCTCAATTTCAGGATACTCCTTCCCGACCTCAAGCATCAGCCCTGCCATCCCGTATATTCCGGCATCCCCACTGCAGATCATGGCCACATCCTGCCCTTTTTGAGCCTCCTCAAAAGCCATCTGGCAGCGCTTCACTTCCTGCGTCATGGGCGTTGTCAGAAACACCTTGTCCGGGTATTCTTCTTTTACCAGATCCACATAGACCGTGTAACCCACGATGATCCCGCACTGCTTTACGGCGGCTTTTGCCTCCATCGTCATCTGCATGTCCGCACCCGGACCCAAACCTACAACATAAATCTTACCCATTGTCTTTTCCTCCCTCTGATGCCTGACGAAATTCTGTGGTAAACGACGGGTCATACAGTCTGGACCGGTCATACTCCCCGTCCAGCACCTTTCCGACAACAATCAGGGCAGTCTTCGTGATGTTTTCCTTTTCTGCTGTTTTCGCAAGGCTGTCTACCGTACACCTTAGTACTTTCTCGTCCGGCCAGGTTGCCTTATAGACAATCGCCGCCGGCGTATCTTTCGCATATCCGCCTGCCATCAGTTCCTCCTGAAGCTTCTTCAGCATTCCCGTGCTTAAGAAAATGACCATTGTCGCCTGATGAGCCGCGAAGCTGCGGATGGATTCCCGTTCCGGCACGGGCGTCCTCCCAGCCATTCTTGTGATGACCACGGACTGTGACACATCTGGGAGAGTGTATTCTGCCTTAAGCGCTGACGCCGCGCCGCAGAAAGAACTGACTCCCGGACAGTATTCATAAGAAATTCCTTCTGCATCCAGTGCATCCATCTGCTCACGGATTGCCCCGTACAGGCAGGGATCCCCGGTGTGGAGGCGGACGACGCTCCTGCCTTCCCTCTCCCCTTTTATCATTACTTCCAGAACCTCTTCCAAGGTCATTTTCGCACTGTTATAAACCTCACAGCCTTCCTTTTTCACCTTCAGAAGGCCCGGATTTACGAGCGAACCTGCATATACAATGATATCCGCTTCCTGAAGATAGCGGTACCCCCTGACCGTGATCAGATCTTCAGCTCCAGAGCCTGCCCCTACAAATAAAATCATCTCTTTTCCCCCTTATCTTTAATGATCACGAGCGAATAGTACCCGGCATCATCCGGTATTTCTTCCACCTGCCTGTAAATATGTTCCTGGCTCATCCCGCAGTTTTCCACCATTTCCGCTTCCAGTCCCTTTTCCCTGACTACCTGCTTCACATACGGCATTTTCTTTCCTGCCTTCATCAGTACTTTGGTCCCTTTCAGATCAAGGCTTTCCTCGACTCCGTAGGAGGCAGGGATAATATGCAGTTCCTCGCGGTTCTCCGCCAGTCCCATGTCCATCCTTGCCGCTGCCGCGCAGAAAGACGGGATTCCGGGGATCAGTGCAGTCTTCATTCCACGTTTCTTTAACCGCTTATGTACATACAGACATGTAGAATATACGGTCGGGTCTCCCAGTGTAATAAAAGCGACATCCTTCCCGGCTCTGAGCAAATCTTCCGTCACTGAAGCACACCTGTCATGGATCTCCTTTAATACCTCTTTTTCCTTCATCATCGGCATAGGCAGAAAGAGTCTGGCTTTGTATTCCATCTCTGGAACTGCGGGCAGTACAATCTGCCATGCCACACATTTTTCCAGCAGAAGGGGGAACCGGCTTACCGTTCCCGCCTCCTCATATACAGGTTCCCGGAAGTCCGGGGAAGACACTGCCAGCGCAATGACCTCACATTCCTGTATCGCTTTCACTGCTTTTAAAGTAAGAAGTTCCGGGTCTCCGGGCCCTACTCCTACTCCGTAAAATATACCATCCATCTTGTGTTCTCTCCTTTATGTATCTGTTGGGTAACTGATCACGGTTTAAGCCGCTGTATCTGTTCCAGTAATTCCCGGGTGCCAGATGTACTTCCTAAAATCCCTTCCTCCATAGAAAATACGACCGCCCCGATCTTCAATTTCTCTCCTGCACGGTGCTTTAAGTGGTACTCAGCCTTCTCAAGGATACTCCGCATAACAACATCCAGCATTCCTTCCTGCTTCAGAAGGTCCACGGCCTCCGTCGTCGTCAGGCTTCCCATCAGCCTGCCTGTTATTTCCTGTGATGCCCCATGCAGGGCGGCATGTGCCGCGAATACCTCCATCCGGCAGTCTGCCTGTCTGGAATGGGTATTCATCACTCCTGCCGCCAGCTTTACAAGCTTCCCGATATGTCCGATGAGGAGAATCCCTTTCATTCCAAGACTGACCGCATAATCGATGGTATCCCCGATATAATTACTGCACTTCACAGACAATTCCCCATTAAACTTCAGCGTCTGTGTCAGGAAGTCACTGCCATAGTTGCCGGGTACGACGTAACACCAGTCATAACCGTTTTCTTTGAGCATCTTCATCTCCAGATGAATCGTAGCTGTCAGCGCCTGCTCACTCATTGGTTCCACGATTCCGCTCGTTCCGAGAACTGAGATGCCTCCTTCAATCCCGAGACGGGGATTAAAGGTTTTCCGGGCAAGTTCTTTCCCTTTTGGGATGGAGACCACAATTTCGAGCCCGTCTGTGCTGCCAGACTCCTCTCTCTGGGAATCCACCGCCTGAAGGATCATTCTGCGGGGAACTTTATTTATTGCTGCATCCCCGATCTTCTGCTCCAGTCCCTTCTTTGTCACCCGGCCGACTCCCTCGCCGCCGTCCAGATGCAGCTCTGTCCCCGGGCATCTGCTGACTTTTGTATAGATAAGGATACCGTCCGTCACATCCGGGTCATCCCCGCTGTCCTTACGGACCGCACAACTGACCGCATCCTGACCGATTTGTATATCCTCCACATCCAGATAGAGCAAAACACCCTTGGGAGTCAGAAGGGAAACCTGCCAGATCGTCTCTCCCGTAAGCAGCATATGTGCCGCTGCCTTCGCCGCGGCAGCCGCACAACTGCCGGTCGTATAACCTGAGCGGAGCTGTTTCTGGTTTTTCCAGATCAACGCCCCCTGTTTTTCTTCCGACTGGTACCTGTTCAGATCTTTTTCTGTCATAAGGATGCTCCTTTACATAACTGCTTCGATGTGTTCTATATAAATATTGCGGATACCCCTCATCTCTCCTAATCCTTTGATGACCGCCTTCACCTCATAGCCGGCTTCTTCAAGCTCCGTTTTCCATGAATCTTCTTCTCCCGCCATGTCATTCTTCGCATGATCTCCTGCCACGAGCATGAACGGCATCAGCATGACCTTCTTTGCACCGGATATTTCCAGTTTTGTCATCACATTTTTTAAATCCGGAAACCCTTCCACGGTTCCCACCAGAACCTGACTGTAGCCTAAGGAATGAAACGTGTACTCCAGCGTCGGATATGCTGAATTTGCATGGTGGTCCGTCCCGTGCCCCATGAATACAAGAACCTCGCCGTCTTCCAGATCTACTTCTGACATCACTGCATGGATTGCCTTCTTATAATCATCCACACTGGTGAGCAGGGGTTTTCCGACACGGATCTTCCGGAACTTATCTGTGTATTCCATCACATCACACATCATCCTGTCATTTTCAATCCCGTTAATGATATGTGTCGGCTGCACGATCACATTCTCAATGCCCTCGGCCGCCATCTGCTCCATTGCCTCTTTCACCGTATTAAAATGCAGATTCTCTGTCTTTTTCAGCTTCTTCAGAATCATCTGGCTTGTAAATGCACGGTACACCCGGTAATCTGGGAATGTCTCTGCAATCTGCTGTTCGATCTTGTCTATGTTCTTTTCCAGAGTATCCATATGACTGCTTCCAAAGCTTACAGCCAGTATCGCTTTCTTCGTCTCTGCCGTTCTCTCCATATCCGTCTCCTTTTATGCAGGTTCACTGCTTTAAACTCCATGTTCTATATATTGTTCTAACTGTCCCATGCTGACAGGCGGCCGGAGGTTCTCCTTGAGAACCCCCTTTTTTACCAGTTTGTCAAATAATTTCAAAACAGCAGGTTCTTCCTGATTCGTCATCTCAAGAGCCTCCTGGTCCGTACATACCGTGACCGGATCCGCCTGAAGCAGAACTTTCCCTTCGTGCATCAGGACAATCTCATCCGCCCATGACAGGGCATAATCAATATCATGGGTAGCCATTAGTATCGTGATTCCTTCATCTGCCAGCCTGTCCACTATCTGGTTCACCATCTTCGTATGTTTCGCATCCAGAGCAGCCGCCGGTTCATCCAGAATAATCACATCGGGATGCATAACAAGGATGTCAGCGATCGAAACCTGCTTCTTTTGTCCCCCGCTCAGGGCATGTGCCGGACGGTCACAAAAAGGCGTAATCTCCAGATATTCAATCACCTGCTCGATATCCTTTCTCACTTCATCCTCCGGCAGCCCCAGATTCAGAGGTCCAAAAGAGATTTCCTGATAAACACTCGCCGAAAACAACTGGTTATCCGGGTCCTGAAAGACGATCCCTACCTTGCTCCTTAAGTCAAGCAGCCCCTTTTTGGAATAGTCAACAGGTTTCCCATTAAACAGAATCGTTCCACTGTCCGGCC
Organism: Clostridium sp. AF19-22AC; assembly: GCF_003479085.1. Classification (NCBI taxonomy): domain Bacteria; kingdom Bacillati; phylum Bacillota; class Clostridia; order Eubacteriales; family Clostridiaceae; genus Clostridium; species Clostridium sp. AF19-22AC. The sequence continues at coordinate 28,736 of NZ_QUGN01000012.1, forward strand.
TGTAGATGCCATTACAGCATAAGAACAGTGTGGATTTACCGCATCCATTTGCACCCATGAAGGCGACTTTCTGCCCTCTCTTAATCCGGAGACTGACACCGTTTAATGAATGCGGTCCATCCTCCTCGTAGGCATAGTGAACATCTTTTACTTCTATTATAATATCCTCTGTACCTATACTCATACCAGTTTCCTCCATATCGTAAGACCGAGCAGCAGAAGCTCAAAGAGCAGGATTCCCACCGCCTCCTTTTTCTTCACAGGATGCTGTACACTAAGCACCTTTATTTTTCCGTTATAGCATCTGGACTCCATCGCATCATACAAAAAATTGGACCGTCTGAGAGCTCTGATAAAGAGTCCTGCACCCATATGCCCGAAAGACTTCACAGATGTTTTCAGATTTTTATTGCCCAGTCTGGACTTCTGTGAAACCATGATAGCGGAAGCTGTTTCCATCAGCACGAAGATGAACCTGTAGATCAGCATCATTAGTTCAATCATCATCTCCGGACAGTGCATTTTGGCTAATACATCGAGAATATCTGTCATTGTTGTATTTAAGGATAAAAAGTACAGACAGGATACACTTGCCATAGCAGTTGCTATCAGCTGAATAGCGAATGCCAGAGATGCTTTGCTTCCTGTGATAAAAAAGGTGCCCACTGGCACTGCATATGCATCCAGTGGGACCTTAGAAAAGTTTACGATAATCGCAAGAGTACTCAATATAAGAAATGTAAATGGTACAGCCAGCAGACGTATGTATCGTCCAAATGAAATCCCGCCCTTTTTTACCGTCAGGAACCCATTTACAAAAAAGGCAATTCCCGCAATTAAAAGAGAGCGGCTGATGATGCAGAATAAAAGTGTCATAACAGAAAATATGAATTTCTCTCCTGCATTCACAAGCCTAAGCTTCGAACGATAACAAAGCTTATCCACTACAATCATATCTTGCTCCTCTCCGGCGCTGTTTCGTTATTTTCCTTTACTCTTCGCTTTTCTGCCATTTCCTGCGCTCGACAAAGCGCCCCATTATGAATGCGATCACACCGACACCAATTCCTGTCTGGAGGCAGAAGATAAGGCTCTCCACTTCTCCTGGAATCTCACCGCCAATAATCTTCTCCAGAACCGGGGTAAACCAGGGAGTATATTCACCGCCCTGCAGTTCTTCCACTACAACGCTTCCCGCATCGTCAGAGCCGCCGAACTCGGCTCCTTTTAAAGCAAACAGGGGAACAAAAGCGATCAGTGCCGCTATAATTAATAAAATGATAACTGTTTTTGCATTCTTACTCATCTTATTTCGCCTCCTTCATAAATCCGATTGCCTTTAGTTCCGGTTTTGCATAGGACTCAAGCGCCATTACGATGATAACGGTAAGGATCCCTTCGATGACTGCCAGCGGAACCTGTGTCGGTGCAAATACACCGAGGAATTTGACTGCCGAGGCAGCAACACCGCCAGACTCTGAAGGATAAGCGAGAGCAAGCTGGATACTTGTTACACAATATGTAAACAGGTCACCTAAGCACGCAGCCAGAAATACAGTAACCTTTCTATTTACTTTAAATTTCATGCACAGTTTATAGATTCCGAATGACAGAAGGGGTCCTGCAATTGCCATTGAGAATGTATTGGCTCCCAGTGTTGTCAGTCCGCCGTGTGCCAGCAGGATTGCCTGGAATAAGAGTACGATAATTCCAAGTATACTGACAGCCGCAGGCCCGAAAAGGATCGCCCCCAGCCCGGTTCCCGTCATATGGGAACAGCTTCCTGTAACGGAAGGGATCTTCAGGGATGAAATCACGAAAATAAACGCCCCTGCCATTGCGATCAGTGTGATGGATTTGCGGTTCTCTTTCATTCTTTTTTTCAGGGAAATAAATCCGGCTGCTAAGAACGGGACACAAATAACGCCCCATGCAATACAGTATCCTGCAGGAAGGTATCCTTCCATAATGTGCATTGCATTTACTGCCGGTGTGACTGCAAACATCACGGCGAACGCGATGGATGCTTTGAGTAAGATTTTTTCTTTTTTTGTCATGTCTTCCTCTCTCCTTTTTTTGTGAATTTGCTGAAAATAGCCCAGGTCCATCACAAAATCGTAAGAGATTCGTAAGGACAACTGGTCATCTCCCCGTAACCATCCAGATCCTTTTAAAAGCGGGTGTTCTGACTTAAGTATCATCACGATATTCCGCCTTCCCATGAGAATCCCCACAGTGACCTTATGGAATACCGCTCCTCTAATACAGCAACGGGTATTGTGCAGGATTCCAACCTGCTTCCCCTGCCGTTTTAAAAAACGGCTTACTTTTAAACTGTCTGCCAGATCTGAACTATGCTTATTGAGCCTCCGGCCCGAATAAGATTTATAAATTGAACAAGAGCTGTTCAACCCGATTAAGCCCTGCCTGATTATACATACAGGATTCAATCTTAAAAATTTTATCACACTTCATGGAAATATGCAATCCGTGACCGGGCCGTAAAACGGCCTCTATTGCAAAAATATCTACGCATATATTATTGTAAACGGCTGTCCCCCCTATGTATTGTAATTTTTTAAGGATACTTAGTAGGAATTATAGAAATCCGGGCAACTGCGACCGAGGGATTATAAACTAATAAAGATTACCATAAAAAAGATGGCCCCGCGTGCTGCCGGCCATCCTTTTTATGTTCTAAAAGGAATGTTAGTCCTCTTCAAAAAACATGTAATCCATATAAAATTCATTAAAGTCTTTATCATTGGACAATCTGATTTCTTCCGAGACGCTTCTGATCTTTTCTATCACTTCATCTGCATCCGGTTCCAGTAATTTTGCAATCGCCCCCTTCAGGCAGCTGTTGCCCACGGCCTCGATCTTTCCCTCACACTCTTTCGGGAGGAGTCCGATGCCGACCGCCTTTTTGATGTCCAGCTGATACCCGAAACCGCCTGCTATATAGACAGTTTCAATTTCGTCATAAGGGATTCCATATCTCAGGATTAACGTCTCCAGCCCCGCCCGTACAGCAGACTTGGCAAGCTGGATCTCCCTTACATCCTTCTGGTAAAAACCGATGGTTCTCCCCTGTGCATCTTCACCCAGATAGAATCCATCCTCAAAATACTCCTCGTCCAGAAGTCCGGTCTCATCGATCAGTTCTTCTTTCAAAAGCCCGTATGTGATCTCCACAACCCCCGTGCCGCAGATTCCTGATATAGGCTTGTCCTGTATTGTCTCTGTCACGGCCTTCCCGTCATGGATTTCAACTTTACAGACAGCACCGGGGATGCTGCCCGTACCGCATGTAATATTGCCGCCCTCGAATGCAGGCCCTGCCGCCGTTGACGCCACATAGATCTTATCTTTATTGCCGACTGCCATCTCTCCGTTCGTTCCCAGGTCAATCAGCACGGACACTTTTTCCCTGTTCTGGAAATTAAGGGCGTACATTCCCGCTGTAATATCCCCGCCCACATAGGTTGAAATTCCCGGATAGATGTTTACTTCAAAACTACCGTCAAAATCATTTGCTGACTTCCCGCAAAGTGCTTTTACATCTGTCGTAATTTGTTCCAGATTGACCGGAGTAAAGGGAAAGACACCGAGCGTCTCACATGAATATCCCATAAGCAGGTGGACCATCGTAGTATTGGCCCCGATTACCATTCGTTCCGGAAGGATCTTCCCGTTTTCTGTAAGATCTTTTATTCCGGACATCAGGTCTTCCTGAATGCTTTCCTTCAGTTCGTTTCCCTTACCATTCGTGGATGCCTCGATCCTGCTGATTACGTCTGCACCATATGCGCGCTGACGGTTCATGGCCGTATAAGTCTTCACTGCGCGTTTACTCGTAAGATTGACCAGCTGCATGGCAATCGTTGTCGTACCGATATCCGTGGCAATCCCGAATCTGCCCCCTTCGTAATCTCCAGCGTTTCCGTCCTCTGCCTGCAAGGTTTTCCCGCGCCCTGCCTCTTCTCCGAAATCCGTAAGGACTGCAAATCCTTCCTCCTGTCCACAGTCAAGTGTAATCGTACAGTCCCCGGATGCATAGGCACGGCAGGCAAGACGGAACCCCGCCCGGATCTCATCCTCATCGAAAAACCGGCTGTCCTCCGCTGACGGCTTTACTTCCCCTTCCAATACCCTGATCCGGCATTTTCCACAGGTACCACGTCCGGCACATACAGCACTCAGGAATATATTATGCTCCTTGAGCACTTCCATGAGCGTCTGGTCCTTTTTCCCGGTAATTGTTACAACGGCCTCTTCGGAACCGCCGCCGCTGCCGCCTGCCGATGAAACCTTCATCGTGAAGTCCGGGATATGCCTCAGCTTACACGTTAAATTCGGACATTTGCTGCAGTCATGTTCAATCTTGAAATTGTCAGAATTTTCATCCAAAAGGTAAATCTGGCAGGTCGTCTTTACCGGGTCATACATGAAGCTTTCCTTGATATGTATCCCTGCCAGTGCTTCCCCGTCTGTTACTTCCAGAGCTTTTTTCTGCGCCGCCATAGGGATATCCTGCGGAGCCTCCATCCGCCGTATAACACCGCGCTTTCTCTCCCTGCACAGCCTTATAATGGTATCTGAAAGCAGGTGGTCCATCTGGAATAGATAATCGTCCGCCATAGCATCGGCCAGCATCCCGCCCAGATAATTGCCTTGTGCAAACAGCTCGGTTGCCCACCGGCTGATTTCGCCGCCTACCGATGTAATGCTAAACAAGGCCTCCTGACTCTCTCCTTCATACTCCGCCAGATGGAATTCCTCCACACTGCCAAACGCAAGCAGAGCCGCCGGCTCTATTTTTTTATATGCTTCGGGCAGCATTTCCTCATATTCTTCCAGGACCTCATCATAGATCTCACTGTCCTCATAACAGTCTATTAAATTCAAAACACTTTCTTTACATATCTTGATGTCAAAATCTTTAATTATCATCCTGCCGCCCTCTCTATAGTTAACACAATTATAATAGTTTCCGATAACTGTCCATAGTTCCGGGCAGCTACAATTTCTATATATAAAGAAAAACTCCCATAAAAGAGTTTCTGCTGATTTTCCTGATTCAATTATAACCAGCGGCCATCTCCTACCCACGATCGGCTGCTGACAATGACAAGTATCCTGGCTCACGGTTCATCCTTGGAATGCCTTCTCATCCTTTGAAAGGACAATGGCTGTTATTCTTCGTCACCGCTTACAGTAGGGGCAAGCCTGCACCGGATTCACACCGGTTTCCTTGATTTTTACAATCGTTTTTCTATGTTCTGATTCGAAATTACTTCCTGTCCATAACTGCTTTCTTTGCTACTTCTGCTGCCGTTGCTGCATCCGGTGTATAGAAATCTGCACCGATCTGCTGTGCAAAACTGTCGTTTACCGGAGCTCCGCCGACCATTACGATAAACTTGCTGCGAAGTCCTTTTTCATTCAACTGGTCTATACAGTCCTGCATCTTCGGCATAGTTGTTGTAAGAAGCGCTGACATACAGATCACGTCTGCTCCGACTTCTTCTGCTTTATCAATAAATACGGATGTCTCAACATCAACTCCAAGATCGTAGATTTCGAATCCAGCCCCTTTGAGCATCATCACTACGAGGTTCTTGCCAATATCATGTAAATCTCCCTGAACTGTTCCGATAACTGCTTTACCTACAGGCTCATTCCCAACTTCAACAAGCTTTGGCTCAAGAACAGATAATCCTGCATTCATAGCTCTCGCCGCAACCAGAACCTCAGGTACGAACACCTCGTTGTTCTTAAACTTTGCCCCGATAATCATCATTCCAGATAACAGACCTTCGTTCAAAATTTCCTTTGGATCAACACCTTCATCTAAAGCCTGCTGTACTAATGCTTTTACATTTTTTGCTCTTCCTTTTTGAAGAAATTCTGACATTTCCTGAATAATAGACATAACTTCATTCCCTCCAACTTATCTTTTTGCCGTCTGGCTGTTTCTGTATTTCATTCTATCTATTTTCCTACTATTGTTCTGGTAATTATTTTAGAATCTTTGTACAAATATTTTCTTTTTATTTTTTGCAGGCTTTATCCCATTTTCGTTTATAATGTGATAAACTAAATAGGAGCTACTTACAGAACCAAAGATTAATGGAGGGATAATGTTGAAACCTTTATTGTACTCTATCGTTCCGGAGGAAACCCTGAAGGCCATGACTGATACTTTTTACGCCTGCATGCAGCTGCCGATCCAGGTCATTGACGAGCATGGAGAGTTTATTGCCGAGAGCGGACAGATGGCAAATTTCTGCCGCTGCTTTCAGGATTATCTTCCCAGCGGCGACTCTTGTGAGAAGATGCATATTTCCGCAAGTAAGAAAGCCATAACACTTGGTGAACCTTATATATTCGCCTGTCACGCCGAACTGAACCATATCGTTTTCCCGCTGATCAGCAAGAAAACGTTTCTTGGCTCTATTCTCGTAGGGCCCTTTTTAATGGACCCGGCGGACTCGATACTGATATCTGATATTGCAAAGAAGTATCATATTCCGACTACAGAAGCACTGGAGCTGTACGATGAGACTGCCAGCATCCCGCTGGCCACACCCGCCAAGGTGAATCATATCAGCCGGCTTCTCTACTACATGTTTGCCAACCTGATCAACGACAGTAAGGAAGAACTGAAGCAAAATAACCAGAAGCTTTTCCAACAGTCCCGGATTAATGAGTCCATCCAGCGTTACAAGGAAGAAAATATCAGTACCAATTCCTATCCCTATGAAAAGGAAAAGGAATTAATCAGTAAAGTAAAGCTGGGTGATGTCAAGCAGGCCAATGCCATTCTGAATGAACTGCTGGGATATGTACTTTTCTCCGAAGGAAACAGCCTGGAAATCGTGAAAGCCAGAGCAATCGAACTCTGCTCCCTGCTTTCCCGTGCTGCGATTGAAGGTGGTGCCCAGACGGACAACATACTGAAGCTTAATAATCATTTCCTGAAAAACATACAGCTTGTCGATACGATGGAAACACTCTGCTATAAGCTGCAGGAGATTGTAGAATCATTTACGGAAAGCCTTTTTAATTATATTCCGTCCCAGAACAGTGAGTTGATCAAGAAAGCCATGATCTACATATCCAAGCATTTCAACGAACCACTCACCCTGGAGGATGTTGCCATGCATGTACATCTGCACCCGTCCTACTTCTCGACCATGTTCAAACAGTCAACCGGTTCCTCATTCAAGGAATATCTGAATATGGTCCGGATTGAGGAAAGCAAGAGGCTGCTATCCAATACAGACTTCTCTATCATTGATATTGCAGTTGCGATCGGATTCGAAGACCAGAGTTACTTTTCAAAGGTATTTAAAAAATATACCGGGCTGACACCCAAGCAGTTCCGGTAATATACGTATCGCACAGGGCATGCCCGCATCAGCAGGACATGCCCTTTTTTCTAATTTTCTGCCTGATATAAAGCAATGTTTCAGCAGGGCTTGTACCACACTCTTCAGGACGGGTAACCACGACCAGCCGGGCCCCCGTTTCTTTTGCCGCTTCCGCCTTTTCCTGAAAACCGCCTGCTTTCCCAGATTCTTTTGTCACGAAATATCTGGCCCCCGTATAGCGGAGCATCGCTATGTTTAGTTCCTTGCTGAACGGTCCCTGCATGGCAATCAGACTGCGGCCTTTGAAACCAAGTGCCGTACTTTCTTCTACAGCCTCTCTGGTCGACAGTACCCGCGCAATACACCGCTCCTGATAATCATCAATTTCAGTGTACAGCTTCAGTTCCTTGCTCCCTGTTGCTATCAGAACCTTCCCCTCTTTCCCTTTTAAATATTCCACGGCGTCTGAAACGGATTTTTTGAATATAACATGGTCTGTTTCTAATGCCTCTATGTCCTGTTTCTCCCTTAGACACCGTATATATTCCGTCCGGTTTGCTTTACAGGCGTTTTGTATATTCTCCGTCACCACCCTTGCAAAGGGGTGTGTTGCATCAACCGCCAGATCAATCTTATGTACATCCAGAAAATGGCGGATGGCAACCTCATCCATCCGTCCGGCCGCTGTCTCTATGTTATCTCCGGTGCCGGTACATTCACGGCCATATTCCGTAGCCGTACTGACATAGACATAAACCGGAAGTTCCCGCAGTGACTCTGCGAGCTGACGTCCCTCCGTTGTCCCAGAAAATAGAAGTATCCTGATTTCTGCTGTCTCCGGGCTGATCCCTAAATGCTGTTTTGTTTCCTCCATGATTTTATCCTCTTTTCGCCTCTCAGTTTAAAAAGAAAGGTTTCTTTTTTTTCTAACAAGTGCAAATGTGGAACCCTCTGAACAGATTTTCGGCTGTATCAGTTCCCCATCCCTGCAGTGCAGAATTGCGGCCCGCTCACAGACATTGTCCACGCCGGTTGTCTGCTCCACAAATGCAGAATGGCTGCTGACTGTTTCGATCTGTTTTAATTCTTCCGCCGAAAAGGTCCTGAAAGGGACTCCCCATGCATCTGCAAGCTCCAGAATCCCGGCTTCATCACACTTGAGGTCAATACTTGCAAAACCTTCTATCTGTTCTGGCAGAATGCGGTTCTCTTTCAGGACAGCCTGAAGCCCTGCCTCCAACTGCTCCCGCTTCGTCCCCCTGCGGCAGCCCAGACCCACAATCATTCCAGCCCCTGTATGCAGTGTGAGGATATTCCCCCTATGCGGCAGGATCTTTTCATTCCGGTCTGTCACAGCCACACCGAAAGGAAACCTTTCCAGTTCCCCCGGTGACGTACATACGCTTAATTCAGCAGGCACTTTCCCTGAAACTGGCAGCGCACTGTAAAAGCCGACTTTCCCGCCCTCCAGAATCTCTGCCGAAATTTCTTTTGCCAGCCTCCTGTCTTCAATCTGCATCCCGTTTTTTTCGGCAAATACATCTATGGCGAACTTTTCCTGTACATCTGTTGCCGTTGTGATAACAGGCACGGCACCTGTCCATACAGATACCATTTTCGCAATCTCCACCGCACCGCCGACATGTCCAGATAAAAGTGGGATTACGAACGAGCCCTTCTCATCCATCACAATAACCGGTGAATCGGTAAACTTGTCTTTCACCCAGGGAGCGATATAACGGACTGCAATCCCAGAGGCTCCAATAAAAAGAAACGCTGCTTTTCCCCACTTTGCCCCTATCCAGGCATTCACATCCTCCGGCAGCGCCTGTATGCCGTCCTCTCCCCCGGCAAACCTTCTGACACTGAAGCCTGTGCATTCCATTCCGTTTTCTGTGAATCTTCGCTTTAATTCTGCATTCAATATACTGCCTGACTTTGTAAAACTAATGATCATCATCTCTATTTTCTTCATGGCTGTATTGTAAGTAATCACGCGGTGAAAGTCAAGATACCTGACTGATGTACCGATGGAAATTTTCAAAATCACCGAAAATGCTGCTGTTCACAGGCAGCCTGTAAACAGTAATACGGTAACAGTTGTACTAACAGGAAAAAAACGGTATAATAATTTTATATTTATTTTTGTATGACAAATCACAAATCCACGAGGGGGAATATTTAAGTGTGGCAGCGTTTTATGACTAATGTAAAGAATATGCTCAGGTTGGAAAAAGAATATTTCAAAGATGCAGAATTAGAAATCGCAGAAAAGAACCTTGGACTGCTGAGAATATCAAGTATGATCAATGTTGTTCTGCTGCTGTTCTTTTATATACTCACGCCTTTTATCGTAAAGGGCTGGACAATTACACTGCAGCATTTATTATTTCTCCCGGCTGCCCTGTTGTTTTTTATTTTATCCAGCCTGCTTATGAAGTCGTATTTAAAAAGCAGCCGTACTATTACCGGATTATGCCAGCTGTATGTCGTCGTAGTTTTTGTTTTTGTTATCCTGATTGATGTTTTCCCTTATCCCAGCGCACCGGCTACTTTTATGCCGGTAATATATGTTGCACTGCCTGCACTTTTTATCCTGCCGTTCAGCCATATCTTTTTTCTTATGCTGTGGGCCGAGATCGTTTTTATTGTTTCCGTTAAGGCAGTCAAGATACAGTCAATGGCTGAAAATGACATTTTCAATTCCATCGTTGGTTTTCTGTTCGCGCTGGCTGTCGCCCAGGTCATCCTGAAACTGCGCTCCGAGGACCATGATATCCGTTCCCGGTATAAGCGGCTCAGTATGCTGGATTCTCTGACAGGCATCCTCAATAAAAAAACCTGTGAAGATGCAATACGGAGTTATCTGGATGTCGGAATCCCCCGTACATGTGTCCTGCTTTTCATGGATCTGGATAATTTCAAAGAAGTGAATGACCTTGCCGGACATTCCTGTGGCGACAAACTTCTGGCAGAGACTGGAAGGCTGCTCTTGTCCTCATTTCGTCCGACCGACATCATTGGGCGGGTCGGAGGCGATGAATTTATGGTACTGATTAAAGACTTTTATGATTCTGAGGATACTTTGAAAAAAACATTCACTACCTTTCAGACCGATCTGGTCAAGAGCCTGTCAGGAAATCCTCTGGTAAAAACCTCCTGCAGTATCGGTGCTGTCTGCCTTAAGAAGCAGGTTACAAATTTTGATACACTTTTTAAACTTACTGACCAGGCTCTCTATGATGCAAAGGCTTCCGGAAAGAACCGCTATGTATTACGGACATATTCTAAAACAGAACAAATAAAAAACCCGGAAATCCTGTGATGGCTTTCCGGATTTTTTATTTGTTATTACTTTTCCATCTCCTGCAGCGCCCATTCCCTGATCTCACCACATGCAATCATCTCACCGCTGTTTCCTGATGGCTGGGTATGGAAGTCATCCGGGTCTTTGTGTATAATCACAGTCCTCCCGGTCACATCATCCGGATGGAACCTCCCCGTGTAGACAGCATTCCACGCCGCACCGTAGGTGGATAAAAGCGGCGGGAGGTCCCCTGCATGCTCCGGATGTTCTTTATGTTCTGGATTATAATGTTTTCCTGCATCCGGGAACGCTTCTTTGCCATCTCCCCGGCAGTCCTTCCCCTCGTGAATATGGAATGCGAAAAACTCCCCTGTCTCCTGGCTCTCTTCATCTGGCAGCCCGTATATCTCTGCCATCACGATTGTCCCGCCGTATACATCAAAAAAGTATACCATGCCATGTATTTCCGGATACTGATCTGAACCTTTTACTTCTGCATATGCCTCTGGCATTCCGTTTAATTTTTCGACCATAACATTACCCTCCTTCTGCATAGTATATGTAGAAGGGGTGGGGGATGTGTCTCTTTTTAGAAAGATTATGTATGGATAGTTACTCTGCTTATTTTTCCAATAGAAGCCAGTTCGCCCGAAACGGCCGCATCAGATTCCAGTACCCAACCCCCAGTAATTCATATTCCCTTGCCAGGTTTAACTTCGCCTGAATACTCCGGACGTCCTCAAACCAGACCTCGTGGGAAAAGCCGTCCCGCATATAGGTAAAATACGGACTCTGTGCGATATCCGAGAATTGTATGGATACCCCGTTCTCCGCCGCAATCCTGACGGCCTCCACATTTCCGATCAGCCGTGCTTTGGTGATTCCCCTTTCATATGGAAGTGTCCAGTCATAGGCATAATTGGGAATTCCCATTAGAATCTTTTCCCTAGGAATCTCCGTCAACGCATATTCCACGACTTCACGCACCTTATTCAGCGGAGCGACTGCCATGGGCGGCCCGTATGTATACCCCCATTCATAAGTCATCAAAAATACATGATCTGCATTTGCCCCCAGCAGCGCGTAGTCCATCCCCTCATACAAAAGCCCCGGCTGGTCCGCAGATGTCTTCGGAGCCAGTGCCACAGATACTGTATATCCATTTGCATTCATAACTTCCCGGACCCTGCCGACGAATTCCGCATAATCTATCCTGTTTTCCGGAAGGACATATTCAAAATCAATATCTACTCCGGAGTAACCGCGCTCCTCAACAGTACGAAGCAGGTTATCGATGACCCGCTGCTGGATCTCTAAATTTTCAACAAGAACCTTTACAAGCTGGTTATTAAAGGCCCCGTTTGAAAACGGGGTCAGCACAAGCAGGGGTTCAATTCCTTCCTCCCAGGCGGCCTCGATCATCCAGAGTTCATCCTGCATAGGCGGTACAAGTTCCCCCTCAAATGTAAAACCATAAGAAAAAATCAACAGTTCATTTAAAGCAGGAAATGCCTGCTCCAGTATATATGGCTCAACAAAAGGATATGCATATCCCGTGACATACATATCCCCCCTCATACTCCCCGACTCTTCCGGCTGCAAAATCAGAAGCGCCTGCCCCACAACCAGTTGTTCCTGGTTCACCAGTTGATTGTCAAAGGCGATTTTCCACATAGGCACCCCTGTCTCCTCAGAAACAGAATATAAAGTATCTCCGCTTTTCACTACATATATAATATAAATCACCCCCATATAGTAATATATGAGGGTGATTCCTGCTTTATGATATTAGATTTTCATGACGCATCCCCAAGCACTCTGGTCAGTGTAGCCCTGAGCACCTCTATATCAATCGGTTTTGCAACATGTGCATCCATTCCTGCATCTACAGATGCCTGAATATCTTCTGCAAATGCATTCGCAGTCATTGCAATGATCGGGATATTCAGAGCATCTTCTCTCTTCATCTCACGAATCGACCTCGTGGCCTCATATCCATTCATCTCAGGCATCTGTATGTCCATCAGGACTGCATCGTATGTACCCGGTTTCCCTGCCTTGAAAAGCCCGACTGCCTGTGCCCCGTTTGTTGCCACTACCGATTTCGCCCCATGCATCGCAAGCAGTTCAACCAAAATTTCTGCGTTAATTGCATTGTCCTCTGCAATCAGGAAACGCCGTCCTGCAAACAGACTTTCAATCTCCTCGTCTGTCATACATGCATCACATTTTTCCTTTGACTCCACAGTCTCATCCAGACATTCGCATTCTAATTCTATTTTGAATATAGTTCCTTTATGAATATGACTTTCTACAGAAATGCTGCCGCCCATCAGGTCAATAAGCCCTTTTGTTATACTTAAGCCCAGACCGGTTCCTTCGACCTGTGCGGCATTACTGCTGCGGGTGAATGGTTCAAAAAGGTGTTTCATGAATTCTTCCGACATACCTATACCAGAATCACTGACTGTAAACCGGAAACGAACCTTCTCATCTTCAGCATCCGACGGAATCTCCTCCGTCAGAAACTCTACCTTCCCACCTTCCGGGGTAAACTTAACCGCGTTACTCAAAATATTCAGAAGTATCTGGTTCATACGCAGAGGATCTCCATAAAACTGCTCATGCACGATATGATCACTGCTGACCAGAAAACGGATACCCGATGCCTTTGCCTGAGGCGCAATGATGGCTGTAAGCTGCCCCAGCATTTCCTGCATGGTAATGCGCATTCTCCCCAACGTAATCTGCGAGCGTTCGATCTTGCTCATATCCAGAACATCATTGATCAGACTCAGCAGGTGCTTGGATGAAGTTGATATCTTATTCAGGCAGTCCGCCACCCGGCTGCTGTCATCTATATGTGCAGTTGCAAGCGCCGTCATTCCCATAATTGCATTCATTGGTGTTCGTATATCATGGCTCATGGCCGATAAGAATTCGCTCTTTGCGTGATTCGCCTCTTCTGCAAGGGCAAGTGCTTTCTTAAGCGCCTCTTTAGATTCTCGTTCCGATGTCAGCATGTCAGTCACATCGGCCCGAACCACACATACTGTGCTGTGGTTTTCATCTCCCCACAGGACATTGATCTGCTTATACCTGAGTTCCCCTTCTGACTGATAAGGAAACACAAAATCATATCCTGAAGGTTTCTCTTCTAATCCCTCAATCATGGAACTCAGCCTGAATTCTTCCTGTGCCTCTTTCTGATTCTCTTCTGTTCCGTAGTTGGCAGCAAAATCAGCAATAGCGTCATCATAATGCTCTATCACGTATGGGGGCAGGTTCTCGAGGACAGTCTGCCTGGTATATAGCGTCAGACATTTGCTGATGACATCAATAAATCCCGCCAGTTCAAATGTATAAGCCAGCATATTCAGCATCCCCTGCTGCTCACGCACGGAATCCGTCACATCCGTACGAACCAGACAGATTCTGCCGATCCGCAGGTCTACTGCGGATACCGTGATATTCTTTGTCCGGATATCACCGGACTCATTTATTACGGAAAATACAAACGTATAAGAGCCTTCTTTTTCCAGACGGCGGCACATCTCCTCTGGTTCCAGTCCCTTTTTATATACTTCCCTGTTCTTCGGCACTACTACCTCCCGATACATATACTCAAGCCGTTTCCTGTGGCTTCCAAGATGTTCCGGCATACAATCCACATTCTCGTTGCGGGCCAGCACCGTATATGTATCCGTAATTAAGTTCAGGTCTATCACAAAATCATAGCTCGTTACTGAAAGCTTGTGAAGAATCCTGTCAGATATTGTCTGCTCCGTAATATCCGTAACTGTCAGAATTCCTGTTATATCTCCGGTATCAGGTGTCTCCAGAAGGTTAACCTTGAACTGGGCATAGCGGCCTGTCTCTTCTTTAGGCAGCCGGATAAAACACTTAAGGATCAATTCTGTATCACCTTTCCCATATGCCTCAAGAGCCGGTTCATTTAAATACATGTCTAAAAACTGCTGCCTCTCCCGCTCATCAACAACAAGGGTTGAAACCCCTGTGAAAAACGACGTTCTGTTAACACCAAAGTTCTTAAGCAGATCGGAATCTGTACTGTCAATAATCTCCAGTATGAGATTCTGAGTGATATTACAGTGGCCGATGACAAGCGCATCCGGGTCCGGGGTGCGGTAATGCTGCAGGATCTGTTCCCTGTATTGGGCACGGATTTTCTCCTGTTCTATGAGCTCCTTTGTCATATCATGGTAAACTGCATAAAATCTGCTTTCACCGCCCTCATTCCGAATCAGGGAAAACGTACTTTTTACCCAGACATAATCTGAACTTCCTTTTCTCAAACGGTAAACCGCTTCACATTTTCCGTCCCCGCCGGTTATATAACCATCAATTGTCCTTTCCAGCATCTCCAAATCATCCGGATGAACCCCCGCAAGGGCATCATACTTGTACAATTCCCATGCTTCTTCTGAACTCATTTCTGTCATATCGATAAAGCCGTCTGACAAAAACTCCGTAACCAGACCGCCATCCTTTTTGCAGCGCATAACAGATATACCTCCAGGGAGGTTCTTTACAACTGTCTGGAAATATTGTTCGAGACGTTCTCTCTCTTTTCTATTTTTCACTTCTTCTGTAATATCTTTAACATACTTCAGATAAGCCGGGATTCCATTCCAGTCCGTCTCACGGAAGCGGGTACTGTAAGAACGTTCCGTTCCTGTCACTTTCATTTCATGTTCTTTACCATCCGCCCCATGTGTCTTAAGAGTACAGAATTCACACGGGCTGTCTTTTCCATACAGGGCCTTGTAACACTTCTGTCCTATATAATTCTGTCCCTTACCCGGACCTTCTTCGCGTATATTGACATAAAGAAGGTCATAATTTTTCTTGCCAATAATATAAATACTGTCTGATGTATCATTTACGATACTCTGAAAAAGGCGGGTTTCAGATGACATTCCTGTAAACACCGCATAGAATCTGCTGGATTCAGACAGCGGCCCCATCCGGCGTCCATTTAGATGTATCCAGACCAGGCTCCCATTTCTGTGGAACATGCGGTAGGAAACATCCAGTACCTCACCACTTACAAGTGCTGCTTTTGCAGCATTAAAAACACGTTCTCTGTCCGGCTCATAAATGATGTCAAGGGCATCATCCCTGGTCATTTCATTATACTCTTCTCTCGTATGGCCGGAAAGTGCCATCACCCCATCTGAAAAAAAGACAGGAATGAACCGCTCATTTTCCACCTTGTAGCTGGCGATTCCACCGGGAATGGAATTGATCAGGTGTTCCATCTCCAGCTGCGCTTCTTTGAAATCCGAGATATTATGAAATACACAATGAAGAAGCGGGCAGCCATCTTCCTCCCCGATCCACTTCACCTGAACACGCACCCAGACAATATGGCCGTCCCTGTGCTGCTTACGAAATTCAAATTCAGCAACGGCATGTGTTCTTATAACTTCCCTCGCCTTCGATACTACCATATCCGTATCTTCCCAATAGGTCATATCCGCGGCATCACCCTTGACCAGTTCATGATATTCCGCGACCGTATATCCGCTCAGTTCCGGCACTCCGTCTGAGAAATACACGGTTTCAAAAATATCTGAAACTTTATAGATGGCAACACCACCGGGGATTGCGTTGATGATATCTTCCATCTCTCCCGGAAAGAGAGATTCTCTCTGTATCACACCTATTCCCCCTTTTTCAGTCTCTCCTTCAAACCATCCACCCTTACAAACTCCTTCTGAATCTCCTGATACATCTCCTTGTAGTCCATCCGCGCCTCTTTCAAACGCAGCGGCTCCACGATCCTGCATACAGCTAAAAACAGCGGTTCCAGCCCCATGTTGCCTACAACACCCTTCATGGTGTGCGCGGCCTCAAAAGCAGCCTGCAAGTCTTCTGCCTCGAGTGCCTCTCCCAGCTTCTGCAAATTCTCGTCTTGGAAAAGCATGTCTAAAAACCGGAGATACATATCTTCTTTAAACATAAATCTGGCCATAGTTGTCTGGTAATCTCCGCCGTATTCCTCAAATATTTCCCGAAATCCTGACATTTCTCAGACCTCCTTTCCGCATATAAAATCATATAAAATCTGGTAAAGCCGGTTTGGCTCAATCGGTTTGGCAAGATGGGCATTCATACCAGCTGCCTTACTCTTCTCAATATCATCATCAAATGCATTGGCCGTCATGGCTATGATCGGTATCGTTTCCGCATCCCGGTTACTCAGATGCCTGATATTCGCCGCAGCCGTCAGTCCGTCCATAATAGGCATCCGGATGTCCATCAGAATAACGTCGTAGTAGCCTTCTTCTGATTTACTGAATAATTCCATCGCCCGCAGACCGTTTTCCGCAGTTTCTACCTTGAAATTTTTTCCTTCCAGCAGCATAACTGCCACCTCTGTATTGATCATGTTGTCTTCCACAAGCAGGACACGTCTGCCTGTAAAATCATAATCAACCTCTACTGCCTGCCGTTTGAGTTCTTCTTTCTTCCCAAGCGCCCTTGTAAACGCAGATACGAGCGAAGATTTAAACATCGGCTTGCTCATAAGCAGATTCACGCCCGCCATCTTTGCCTCATGCTCAATAGATATCCAGTCATAGGCCGTCATGATAATGATCGTCACGTCCGGTCCCACGATACCCCGAATCCGCCTTGCCGTCTCAATACCATCCATTTCCGGCATCTTCCAGTCGATCAGTATCATATCAAAATACCGGTCTTCTTTATGAAGCATGAGCACTTTTTCTATTGCCTTACGTCCGCTGTCCACCCACTCGGCTTTGATCCCCATCTCTTCCAGTGTTACAACAGCGCTTTCGCAGACTGCTACATCATCATCCACGACCAGTGTCTTTAAATGTGAAAAATTAAACTGTGGTTTCTTCTGGTTATGCCTCTGTTTTTCTTCCTCAGTAATCCCGAGCTTTACATCTACAGTGAATTCTGTTCCAATTCCTTTGATGGATCTGACCGTAATCCTTCCGTCCATCATATCAACGATGTTCTTTGAAATTGCCAGCCCTAGCCCTGTGCCGCCATACAAAGCTGTCGTCCCCGTCGATTCCTGTGAAAACGGCTCAAAAATATGCGGCAGAAAATCTTCACTCATGCCGACGCCTGTGTCATTTACAATAAACCTGAGTACAGCATCATTCTTTGCCCTTCTCCGCTGAGCTGCTGAAAAGGTAACTTTTCCACCTTCATCAGTGAATTTGATCGCGTTGCTCAGAATATTAATCAGCACCTGCTGGAGCTTCATGGCATCCCCGATATAATAATCATCCAGCACCGGATCGACAATACATTCGTATTCTACGCCTTTGCTGGCGGCCTGTGCATAACAGATTGAATTAATTCCGTTTAAAAAATCCTCTGTCGGTATCTTTTCATTCTTTAACAGCATCTTTCCGCTTTCAATCCTGCTCATATCCAGAATATCATTGATCAGTGACAGCAGGAAACGGGAAGATATCCCGATCTTGGAAATACAGTCAGCCACCTGTTCATCATCCCCGAGAGACTGGACCGCAATTGTACTCATACCGATAATCGCATTCATAGGCGTCCTGATCTCATGGCTCATTCTGGAAAGGAAATCGGATTTAGCTGCATTGGCCTGTTCTGCTGCAACCAGCGCAGCCGCAAGTTCATCTTTCTGTTTCTGCTCTTTATGTACAACATCCGTGACATCCGTCTGGGCAAGGCAGACCTTTCCAAGCTCCCTGTCAATATAAAATATCTGAAAACGTTTTACGCGGAGTCGGCCGTGCCTGTCTTTTACCTCGCTGATAAAAGAGTAGCATTCCTTCTCTGCAAGCTGTTCCCTCATATACTCAAAAGAGAGTTTCTTAAGAGCTTCGTCTTTCGCACTCTCAGGCATATAAGCATCGGCAATTTTTCTAATTTCATCCTGGAAATTTCCCGTGAGGGGAATTGTATTCTCCTTTTCATCAAAAGAAATCAGCCTGTGTGTACCGTGGAATATATCAACTTCTGCGATAATGTCATAATCCAGTTTTGTAATTTTATTCAACAGCTGTTCCTGCAGTTTCTGTTCGGTAATATCAAATGTATAGAAGAAAATAATAAGGTCACCTGTCTCAGGATTCTGGTATGAACGCATATTCGTACTGCTCGAGAACACACTTCCGTCATTCCGTTTTCTTAAAAACTCGAAATGATAGTCTACTTTCCCCTCGGCATAGTCTGATATCACTTTATCCCTGTCCATCTCGGTCAGAATTGTATACGCTGCAGTTTCTTCCACGGCTGATGCCGCAAAGCGGTCAAACGTTTCCCGATAGGTTGCACCTACAGTTGTAACTGCCGAATCAGAGTTACTGAGATAACTTTCCACCCGGTCTTTTGTCACATTGATGCGCCCCTGGATACTGTCACCTGCCGAGGATAATGCCGCAAAATAATGAAGTTCCTTTTCATACACTTCCCTAATCCGGTCCTGAAGCTGCTTTGTGTCCGTCACATCAACAAAAACACAGTAAAAATATTCATCCCCGTCCTCTTCATCCAGAAGCTGTGCCTTGATTGATATCCACCTTACAGAGCCGTCTTTACAGACCAGCCTGTTCTCATTCTGGATTGTGTTTCCATGTTCAAGCTGGGACCTGAGCTTATCCGCCATGATCTCCAGATCATCCGGATATATAACAGCGGACATCCTGTTTCCCATAGCCGCAAACTCTTCTCTTGTATAGCCCAGAAAATCAAACAATCCGTCATTTGCATCAATTACAGAAAAATCTTCATCAAAACGGCACCTGAAGACCGCTCCCGGTATGTTATTATAAATGTGCAGTACTTCATTCTGTGCTCTCTTTTGTGCAGTAATATCTATACATACAGACGTAATTGCCTGTCTGCCATTCTCATCTGCTGTGCGAAGTCCGTTATCATGTACCCAGATATAAGTACCGTCTTTTCGTTTCATCCGGTATTCTACGCTGTATTCACCTTTTAGTCTGATCTGGTCCCCGACTTCTTCATCCACCCTGTTTCTGTCCTCCGGGTGCATGCAGTTACTGATCATACCATCTATGTCCGTGACAAATTCTTCCTCGTTCTCATACCCCAGATAGTCCAGCATACGCCGGTTAATAAAATAAAAAGGAAATTCTGGTTCTATATATCCGCCCATCATACCGCCTGCCAAAGAAGCATCAAGCAGCTCCTGACGCTGTTTCATAACATTTTCCATGACCAGTGTCTGCGGATAATGTTCATCTCCCCTCTGACTGCTGCTCGGTTCCGCTATCTGCATGTTAAGTATAAACCACTTTTGTCCACACTTCTTTAAGATAAAGAAAGGCCGAAGATGCCATTTGTATAATGAATTTTTTAACACTAACTCTGCTGCAAGAGTGTGTATCTCCTCGGTCAGGGGCTGTTCATACAGAACATTCAGTTCCATCTGGAATGGCTCCGGGATTTCACAGATATCTCGTTTCAGATATTCCTGCATCTCCCCGATCCCATCTGCGGACTCGTGAAAACCAGTACCAGTAAATTTCATATTTTCTGCCAGAAAAGAAACTGTTTTTTCCAGACTCCTCTCCTGAAACCATGCTTCGCAGAATGCGTATATCGTCTGCTGTGCATCACTTTGTTTTATCATTCTGAATCCTCTTTCTGCGGACTGTATCTATTCACTCGCCTGTCCTTTATATTTCATCTCTGCCGGAAACTCCTCTGTGTCTGAATGCTCCTGCTTCCCGAGAAGTTCTTTAAACTCCGCACATGGCATTGGTTTTGCAAAATAGTAACCCTGAACATAATCACAGCCAATCTCCTTGAGACGGTTAAACTGCTCTTTTGTTTCCACCCCTTCTGCCACTACACTCAGATGCATCCAGCGCGCAAGTGCAATAATAAACTGCAGGATTCCCTGGCTGTTCGGCTTGGCAGTCTCGCTTTGGATGAATTTCATGTCCAGCTTCAGGATATCAATAGGCATCTCATTCAGCATATTTAGTGAAGAGTAACCGCTTCCGAAATCATCCATTTCTATAATAAACCCAAGTTCACGCAGCTGTCTGACCGTGTCAATAATCTGTGTCGGATTTTCCGTATACGCACTCTCTGTAATTTCCAGATGCAGATGTGATGGGGACAGGTTATACTTCTTAACCGTCCTCATTAAAATTTCTGCCAGATCTGCATTGTAGATATCCGCTCTGGATACATTCACAGATACCGATATCGGGGGAAGCCCTTCCACTTCCCATTCCTTTATGACAGCACAGGTCTTGTCCCATACATACTGGTCCATCTTTGTAATAAATCCATTCTTCTCAAATAAGGGGATAAACTCAGCCGGAGACTGGAATCCCCACTCCGGATGAATCCATCTGACCAGCGCTTCTGCGCCAACCAGCTTTTGATCCTCTATCCTGTACTTGGGCTGAAGATATATCTGGAACTGGTTCTGTGCCAGTGCCGATTCCATGCTGTCTGTAATCATCTGTTCCTTGAGCATACTGTTGCGGAGCGTATCATCATAAGCCGCGATGTATTTGCCATACTGTCCCTTGATACTGCGGGCAGCAAGAAGCGCCCTGTCGCACATCTGCTCTACAGAGATTGTCCTGTCTTCTATATAATAGATTCCCCATTTCATCACGATGTTCCTGACATCCATAAATGCATTGACTTCTTCCGTCGCCGTCCTGAAGAGTTCCTCCGTGAACCCCTCCCGCCGCTCCAGAAGGCATGCAAACTGATCTGAATTCATCCGTCCGCAGATTCCCCTGCTGCCCACGCGCCTCTTATACATATCTGCGATGCCGCACAGCAGCCGGTCCCCTGTCGGCACTCCGAAAACGTCATTAATCAGTTTAAAATTTTCAATATCTGAACAGATAATATCATACTGCTTCTCTGGATTCCGAAGCAGTATGTCCTTAATCTGCTGATAGAAAAACTCCTTACTGTACAGCCCTGTCAGTCTGTCATACTGTATCAGGTTCACCATAGCCGCAGTCTCCCGCAGATTAATGATACTTGCCACGCGGTGCAGGATTATCTGGGGCCGGTAAGGCTTGGCAACAAAGTCAGATGCCCCGTGGGACAATGCCGCAACTTCATCCGATTCACCGTCATTTTGTGTTGTTACAATAACAGGTATTGAGGAATAAGCCGGATCTGCTTTCATGATAGATAGAAAGGTATAGCCGTCCATGACCGGCATAACAATATCCAACAGAATAAGAGAAATGCCCTCTTTATATTGCTTTAAAACATCCAGGGCCTCCTGCCCGTTTTCCGCCTCCAGTACATCGTAATCGGAAGCAAGAATCTCACATAATAAGCCCCTGTTTAGCGGATTGTCTTCCACAACTAAAATTTTTTTCCGTGAAAACATGATTTCACCCCTCTGTCTTTGAGATTTATGTATTATTATTTGGAATAAATGTGCAGTTTAGAAAAAGCTAATATATACCATTTGGTTTTATCATAGTACTTTTAAAAAGGCAATTGTTTTGCCTGCACATCAGCAGGCGGAAATCAAAATGAACGGCCAGGAGACTTTACCTTCTGGCCGTTCGTTTTGCTTCTGTAATTTTATTTTTCAACTTTCTTTTCATCTATTTTGTAGATAATACGTCCCCCTGCAACTGAAAGGAGTACCAGTGCCAGCAGTATAAATGAACTTGGGATCAGCTGGAATTTTATGATAAGGAATCCCAGTATAATCGGTGCAATTGCCAGCTTCGGTGACTTTTTAATCAGGGTAACCCCGAGTGCACCGAATAAGGCGGGCACGATATTATTGAAGGCCGGTGCCAGGGCAGGATTACCCAGTGGTTTCGACAGCGGGGTGAGCAGCAGGACACCTGCGAAAATTACCAGTTCACATGTAATTGTTGATGCGCCGACAGCCAGAGTTGAAAGTACATTGGATTCTTCCGTATATTCTGTCGGATCCAGCCCCGCAGATTCCAGTGCTGCTATCGTAGCCGGAATCTTCATATTAGTAAAGTTCCCTGTAAGCGCCATCATGTACATACCAGATGGGCTGACGATCGGCGCGATACTGAAGAAGTCCCCGATAGATGCCGGAATCATCATTAACATAATTGCCGTGAAGCTTGCCCCCATCGCATGAAACGGAAGCGGTACTTTATAGTAAACTGCAATCGCCGCCGGGAAAAACAGAGTACAGACGAATGCAATAACAAGAGAAATCCGTCCTATTCTGTGAGCCTGATTATCATATGCCGTACTTATATCATTCATAATATTTATCTCCTTTTCTACTAATTTTTAATTATAACAGGCATGCTGCCGCCATTCCGCAAATCATACTGATAGATAAGGAAAAATCCTGCAGCCACCTGAAACCTGTTTTTTTGATAAACCATTCAATAATCAGCGCAAATACAGCACTTGTCAGCATAGCCGCCAACGCGGAGCCCCCCGAAACGACCGGTTCCAGAATAAACTTGGCATAGACACCCAGTAAAACGGCGGATATAAATATTTTATTCCAATTTGAATTCCTGTTCTTTTCCATGCTTTTTGACAACTGCTGTTTGTATTTCTTAAAAAAGAAAAGTGTAAAGGTTATCATAACGCTTGAACCAATAGTCATAGTCCAGACAGAATTCAAAAATGCCTGCATGGTATAGCCACTCTGCCCCAGTGCCACTCCCATAGCATCCGCCCCCATGTTAGCGGCAGCCAGTTCATAGGAAAGCGAACCAATCACGGAAAGGCGGGCCCAGGAAAATGGGAGCCCCATAATAGGTACCAGTGTCAACAGCGCGATGACCGTCGCAATACTGGGAACCACCGTCGTAACAGATGCGGTTTTCACAACACTTTTTATCTGTGAATGGGGAATATTCAGCTGTTTGGCCCTCTTAAGAGCCATCCGGATAAAAACAAAGACCTGAACAATAATGATTGCAAAAAGTATAAAAGTAATAATATAGAAAATAGGGCTGTTTGCCACTTTTAAATATTCTTTCATTGAAAATACCTCCTGAACACGGTTGAATTGCTCTTATTTTTTCATAAGATTTACGATAGTTTCTGCAAGCAGCCCGGAAGCCTGATATAATATTTCATCATCCAGATCATACATGGCATTATGGACGGGATAATAAGAATTTTTGCATGTTTTATTTGTAAGGAACATGAAATATCCTCCCGGGACTTTCTCAAAGAAACAGGCCGCGTCTTCCCCGCCCATGAGCGGCGTGCTGCTGCGGATCAAATCCTGTTTCCACTTCATTGTCTGATAAGTATCTGCTATTGTATCCAAAACCTCCGGGCTATTTACAAGGGATGGGACCCCTTCCTCAATCTGTACGTCACACGACGCCCGAAATGCAGTGCAGACAGCTGATGCAAGTTCCTTAAGACGTTTTGTGATATAGGTCCGGACAAAGGGGTTCTGGGTACGGTAGGTCCCCCTGAGTTCCGCATAATCGGGAATAACATTAAAAGATTCGTTTCCGGCATGCACTCCGGATATTGTTATAACCGCAGGTTCAATCGGGGCAATCTCCCGGCTGACAATCTGTTGAATAGCTGCGATAAGCTGAGACAGCGGAAGGATCGGATCAACACAGTTTTCCGGCATTGCCGCATGCCCTCCTTTGCCATAGATACGGATGATATATGCATCACTGGACGCAGAATACACATGACGCTCATTCTCCACAATTTCAATACTGCCGTTTTTAACATTTTCTTTGTTCATCGTATGCATCGCCAAAAGGACATCGACCTTAGGATTCTCAAGAGCCCCATCCTTAATCATTGCCTTTGCTCCGTCCAGAGTCTCCTCACCCGGCTGAAATAAAATCTTTACCCGTCCGGGAAGCTCATCTTCCATTGCCTTCAATATCTTCGCCGCCCCCAAAGCCGCTGCCGCGTGTGAATCGTGTCCGCATGCATGCATATTGCCGTTCGATGAGGCGAAGTCCAGTCCGGTCTTCTCACTGACCGGAAGTCCATCCATATCTGCCCGGAGACCAACTGTTTTTCCCGTATTGTGTTTTCCAATCAGAGCAACAATTCCGGAACCATCGGCACATTTGCTGTATGAAATCCCCATCCTGTCAAGCTGCCCTGCTATGTACCGGGCCGTCTTCGGCAGGCTCACCCCGAGTTCAGGAAACTGGTGCATGGCACGCCTCCAGTCTGTAATTTCCCCCTGAATCTCCTCTGCATATTCCTGAATATTCATCGTTTTCAATTCCTTTCCTGTTATTTTCACTTATCTTTTTTACCGCTTATTAGAAGAAGGTATGGATATCATTGTTAATCGGAGTATAAAAAATCTCTTTTATCCTTACACCCCCTTCTTCCTCTGCCAGAATCCACATCAGCTTAGTAACTGCCGCCTCCACGGTCATATCGTAAGTCTGCAGCACGTCATATTCCTGCAGCGCCCTGACTCCTACTTCATAAACAGACATATCACTGCCCTCATACATCGCCTGTGTAGCAACCACCACAATACAGCCCTGTTCCTTTAAATGCTCCAATTTGTCAATAAAATTTCTCGGGCTTGCAAAGGGCAGGCCTCCCACACCATAACTTTCTATTAAAACAGCATCGTAATGGAGGGCAATATAATCAAGTATGTCCGGGTTCACTCCCGGTATCAGCTTCAGGACAAACACCCGTGGATTCAGTTTATGGTAAAATCTCACCTTCTCTGCAGGACTCTGTGAAGGCGTGTACTGTATCACATGGCGTCCATTGATAAATGCGGCCGCAGGATAATTGATGCTGTTAAAAGCCTCAAAACTTTTTGATTTTATTTTCTTTGCATGTGTACCCAGAATGGCCTGACCGGAAAATACCACATATACTCCGTACACATTCTCATGACAGGCAAACAGGAAACTATCAAGCAGATTTTTCCACGCATCTGTAACTGCATCGATGATAGGTTTCTGTGAACCGGTCAGAATCACCGGCTTATCTGGATCCTGAATCAAATAAGAAAGAGCTGCCGCGGTATACGCCATCGTATCCGTCCCATGTGTGATAACAAACCCGTCATAGAATGGATAGTTTTTTTCTACCGTTCCTGCAATCAGCAGCCAATGTTCCGGCTGAATATTCGTGCTGTCGATATTCAGCAGGGAATACGTGTCGATTTCACATTCTTCCGGTATTTCTGGAAGCTGGTTCAGCAGTTCCTCCGGAGATATGGAAGGGGAAAGCCCTTTTCCGGAAGATTTTGATGCAATCGTCCCTCCGGTCGCAATAAGAAGAAGCTTCTTTTTCATATGACCTCCTTTACTTTCTCTGTATTTTTGTTTATAATATCATTCATCACTTAGAAAATAAAATTCTATTTGTGCATATTGACATATCAGAATTGATATACATATAATAAAGGGGAATATCATGGACAAATTTCAGGCAATCAGATGTGCACTGACAATTAGAAAATATGGAAAAATATCAAAAGCGCAGATGTTCTGTTTATGGCGCAGCCTAATCTGAGCAGGACACTGGCCGCACTGGAAGAAGAATTGGGATTTGCTCTTTTTTCCAGAAGCAAAAAAGGACTCACTGTCACGAGCCAGGGAGAACGATATCTGACACAGGCCGAGGGCCTTCTTGAGGAGCTTGCAAATCTGGAAAAAGCATGCCGCTGTGAACAGCTTTCGCATGTAACGATAGCAACCATAGAATCTTCCCTGTATATCAACCATATTCTGGATGCGATGCAGCAATATCCTCAACTGCCTATCGAATTCACAGAAAATGATCTGGATGAGGTCATAGAACTGGTTGAAAGTGAGAAAGCAGAATTTGGTCTGATCATCATTCCCTATTCACAGCAGAAAAATTATGAGAAGTATTTCTCCGGACATGGCCTGGCCTATTTCCCAATCTGCAGAACACCCTATTTTCTGCTGACAAACCGCCAGAACCCTTATTTTAGAGAAGGGGAAAAGCCTGATTTAAACAAGCTGAAGCACTGCATTCTAAGCAGCACACAGCACAGTATGAGATTAAAAGATGAATCACTGGGCACCTACCTCCCCAAAGAATGCCGGATTCTTGAACGCAATGTCCGTTCTTCCAATATGGATTTTCTGGATACATTTCCAAATGGTGTCATGATAACCTTCCAGACCCACCAGCGTGTCCTGCGGCGCAACGATCTGATATCAATCCCACTGCGGCAGCTCCCGCTGAGTATGGAATATGCTTATGTCTGTAAGAAACGCAAAAAACTGGAGAAGCCAGTCAAAATGATTCTTGGGGTCCTTTGTGAAGAGGTGAAAAACGAGTTGGAAGGTAACTTCTTAGAATGATCTGAATTATGGATGAAACCTGTTAAATGGGAATGTGTTTCTAATGGTTGCAAATCTATATATTCAAATACTGTTTTAGGTGTTTTTCCGCAATAATGTCCCTGCCACAAGCTGGGATTTGATTATTACTGATTTTACTTGGAGGGTTTTATTATGTACGAAAAATATTTAGAACAGCTTGAGGAAGCCGGAAAAATCTTACCTGTCAGGACGTTTGCCATCGTATGTATTTCACTTTTCAAAAAACAGACTATTGGCTGGATTGATTTTGACAGCCTGCCGACGTGGATGAGCTGATTATGCAGACGGGGCAAAGGAATATATAGACAATTTTCAAAAAATAACAAGGTAACCTTCCCTTTTTAACTGGCGGTGGATGATACAGCTTTTATACCTGTAAACTAAAGATATCCCCTATTAAGAATAAATTTCTTAACAAGGGATGTCTTTTTGTCCAACTTAAAACTGACTGTATATAAAGGCCGGTGCCTGTGAAATGTCTGCATTCAGAAAATGCAGCAGGCACAGACAGGCAATGAGACAGACTGCAAGGCTTCCCCCTGCAAGCTGAAGTATTTTATTCTTTCGTAAATTCTCTATAAAGTGCTTCATTCACCCTCGTCCATCCTTTCCATCCAAGATGCATAACGTCATGCATAAAATACTTTTCGTGTGCGTATGGTGTCATATCAACAAAAGCTACATTTTCATAGGGTTTCACCAGATTGGCAACTTTTTTATAATAATCATCACAGAGCATACCCTGATAGTCATACCAAGCACCGTTGACTGGTATGCTTACTACTATCACCTCAATACCGAGCTCCTTAGCCACATCCAGAAAACAGGTCAGGTCATCATATTCAATGGACTCCGTAAAAGCCTGCTCTTTCTTTTCCACTTCCCCATTCTCAAAAGGCTCCTGCACATAGTCGGTCCAATACTGGTTATGGATTCCAAAGTCATTATTCGTGCAGTATACCTTTCCCTGTTCCTCAGCAAAATTCAGCATTTCAGTGAAGTCCATGTTCTTCAAATCCACTTTAGGCAAATTGTGCTCCATGGAATCTAAATCTTTATAAACTGCATATTTGTCCTTCAGCTCCCAGAATTCCGACATCAGCTTAGAATACATCCCATATATACCTAGCTTATTCTCATAACCTTTTTTATAGTTCTCTACTCTCGCAAGCTGGATAGGACTGTCTTTTAAAAGCTCCAATGTCCTGTCTATGACATACTCCTTATTTTTATCGCTGATACGCTTATTTGCCAGAAAGTTCAAAAAATGTTCTTCTCCGAACCGCTGCGGGAATGCATCGGATGAAATTCCTCCTTTTTCGAACCACTGGGGAGATAAGAAGAGTGCTACTTTCTTAGTTTTCAGACAGTCTTCTATGGATCCCAACTCCATGATATGACTGAGCGACTGGAAATAATCCCCGCCAATTGTAACAATATTCATATCATCACTGTTCAAAAAACTTGAAATATAACTCTGGCAGTCCCCGAGGGAAACTAATTCAGATGACCCAAAGATGGGCAGGGTATTTTCATCAATCACCTGTTTCTGAATGTCATAACTCCAAAACCTTTCATAGCTTCTATAGTTTCTGACTGCCTCTTTGTTCTTGCTAATACTGCTGTCCAAATGCCTGTCAAAGCAAAATACAGCCGCGATGAATAAAAGAATGCCGACTATAAAGGCACATATCTTTCTCATGTTATTTTACACCTTTTCCGATTAATATCTGCTCTATTTTATGGATAGTTGAAAATTCTTCCTTATCATATTCCGTTGGTGACAGTGTAACATGGAATGCATCCTCAATCTCAATCAGCAATTCCGCAATTGCCAGAGAATCCAAAAATCCCTCTTCAAACAAATCCAAATCTAAATCTTCTCTCACTGCCCCATCGTCACAAATCTCTTCCATAATATCCAATAACTTCTCTTCCACTCTTCTGACTCTCCTTTCTACTCAGTTAAATGCTTTTTGCCACCGCAAGGTACGTCTGTGATAAATATCCCGAAAAAATCAGGAAACCAAACATCACCAAATTCAAAGTAATGAACCATGACAAAGCTTTATACCATTTTTTTCCTTTATTCTGTTTATAAAACTTACTTTTTTTCTGATAAACTTCGGTTCCCGCAAGCAGGACTCCATGGTACAGTCCATATAGAATATAATCAACGGTCAGACCATGCCACAGTCCCATGAGCAACATATTAACTATAAATCCTCCTGCGGCGGCATTTAAGCGGTTCTTAAACCATTTTCCCCTAATGGCACTCATCATAAATCGCGAGAAAACAAAATCCCTGAACCAATGGGATAATGTAATGTGCCATCTGTCCCAGAATTCTTTGATATCCTTGCTGATAAACGGCTTATTAAAGTTATCAGGGGTACAAATTCCCAGAATATAGCTTGTACCAATTGCCATAAGGCTATAGCCTGCAAAATCAAAAAACATGTATATACCGTATACATACGCATACGCAACCAAATACTGCGGTTTATATCTTCCGTCAATCATCTGAAGAATTTCAAAAGCAACAGAGGATAGGACAAACTTATACAAAAGCCCGGCCATAATCTTCCAGATTCCTTTTCCTGCCAGTTCCAAATATTCCTTCCGGCTTTTGATATATTCCAGATCTTCCTCAAACCTTCTGCTCCTGTCTATAGGACCTGAGCTGATAGACGGAAAAAAGAGGAGGAACCCCATCGTCGGTATAAATTGGCTTCTTACGATGATACCATCATAGCTTTCAATAATAATCTGCAGCGATTTAAACGTCACATAGGATATTCCTAAAAATGAAAACCAATGCTGACCGTAAAGACCGCTCAGCTTTGAAATAACCAACGGAAGCAACGCAAGAAAGACCGCATGATGGAACATCTGCTTCACTGCTCCATACCGACGGAGAATCCACTGGTATATGGCAATGATATGCCATTCCAAAAAAGTAAAAGCACCCAGATACAACAACTCTGACGGTGTATCCTTATAGACCAG
Source organism: Clostridium sp. AF19-22AC (assembly GCF_003479085.1). Classification (NCBI taxonomy): domain Bacteria; kingdom Bacillati; phylum Bacillota; class Clostridia; order Eubacteriales; family Clostridiaceae; genus Clostridium; species Clostridium sp. AF19-22AC. Next base: position 58,765 of record NZ_QUGN01000012.1, read on the forward strand.
CACAAGCATAACTACGGAAATAAAAACAATGTACAGTTTTTTCTTTTTTTCCACAATTCCCATTATAAAAGCTGGTATCAGAGCAATGATCAGCACCATAAAAAATAATAAGCTATCATAAAAAGACATCACTGTATCTCCTGTAATTTTTTTCTGTCCACTTTTCCATTGTTAGTCATAGGGATAGATTCCACAAATATTATTTTTCTTGGAACCATATAGTCTGGTACGAACTTAGCCATTTCGGCTTTCACTTTTTTCATTTCCCGACGTTTATCTTCTATATTATTTTCATAAATACAGCAAGCTTTTAGATATTTAACTTTGCCATTATCTGAAACAGGAACCACAGCCGCCTTTTTTACTCCAGGCACTTTCATCAGATTTTCCTCCACATCCTCTAATTCCATCCGGTAGCCGTGAAGCTTAATCTGCAAATCAATTCTGCCGCAGTAAAACAGCATTCCATCTTTAAAATATCCCTTATCCCCTGTCCTGTATGAGCGTAAGAGATTTCCGCCCTGATCTGTTACATAAAATGCCCTGTCATTTTCTTTTTGGTTCTTGAAGTATCCTGCACTGACTGTATTTCCAGAAATGACAATTTCTCCCTTTTCCCCCTCGGGAACAATCTTCTCCCCATCCATAATGTGAATCTGAGTTCCCGGCTTCACCCTGCCTACCGGAAGGGGCTGAAACTGCCCGTTCAGCTTTGAATCTACTTTCACTTCTGTAACCGCAACAGTACTTTCTGTAGGACCGTAAGTATTGTATACCTCTGCCTTTGGAAAACGTTGCAATAATGCGCCTGCTGTCTTATTCGTCAAGGTTTCCCCACAGAATAGAAATAAGCGGAGATTTGGAATCAGTTTCTGGTTAAACGAAGGGTCTGCCAAACAAACATCGGCGAATGAAGGGGTAGAGACCCAAACATCTGCATTCGTCACAGCCAGCCGTTCAAACAGCCTTTTATACTCCTGCTGTGCTTCTTTTTCCAGAACACACAGACAGGACTCACTTGCCAGGCTCATATATAAATCCATGACTGACAAATCAAAGGAAAATGGTGCCTGATTGATAATCTTCTTATGCTGCTTCTCTATCTGCCCCAGACTAAGTGCCCACTCCGTAAAATGGTTGAGTGCCCCATAAGTAATCTGTACACCTTTTGGCACCCCTGTACTGCCTGATGTGAATATAATGTAGAAGATATCTTCTTCCCTTACATATCCCTCCGGGCTTACTTTAGTGCCTCCGTGATATGTATTATGCCTGACATCATAACAGAAATAATCCCTGTATGCACCAAACTCCTCTGATGCAAGTATTATCCTCGGCTCTACAGAATCGATAATAGCCTCCACCCTGCTTTTGGGTACACTGATATCCACAGGAACATAAGCCCTGCCTGATTTTACACATGCAATAAAACACACCATCATCCAGGGGCTTTTATGTCCATATACGATAACCGGAGTCTTATCTGTCCCACACTTGTCATTGATATATGCTGCCAGACTTTCCGACTTCTCCCATAGCTCCCGGTAAGTCAGGGTCTCTGTTTCAGAAATCATAGCAAGTCTCTCTGACACCTTGTATGTTTCTAATAAATCCAGTATTTTCATCTGTCATCTCCCATCACGTCATTATACTTCATATATGTCAAAAATTATAGAAAACGGTATTAAACAATCAGCATAGCATCCCCAAAACTAAAGAATCTGTACCGTTCCTTTACTGCCTCTTCATAAGCCACCAGTACATGCTCTTTTCCAGCCAGCGCGGATACGAGCATGATCAGCGTAGATTCTGGCAGGTGGAAATTTGTGATCAGGCAGTCCAGTATCTTAAACTGATATCCCGGATAGATAAAGATCTCTGTCCACCCGCTGCAAGCTTTCAGACGGCCGTTCTCATCGGCTGCTGATTCGATTGTACGGCAGCTTGTCGTGCCTACGCAGACTACCCGGCCGCCGTTATCATTGGCACGGTTGATCTTTTTGGCCGCCTCCTCATCAATCTGATAGAATTCCGAATGCATATGGTGCTCCGTCACGTCATCTACCTTGACCGGACGGAAAGTCCCGAGTCCGACATGGAGCGTAACACGTGCAATCTCAATCCCCTTTTCCTGTATCTCCTCCAGCAGCTCCGGCGTAAAATGTAAGCCGGCCGTGGGTGCCGCGGCTGATCCTTCATGGACCGCGTATACTGTATTATATCTGTCTCTGTCCTGAAGCTGGTGAGTGATATAGGGAGGAAGCGGCATCTGTCCGAGCCGGTCGAGTATTTCCTCGAAAATACCTTTGTATTCAAAATGGATGAGCCGGTTGCCTTCTTCCACTACATCGATGACTTCTCCTACAAGCAGGCCGTCCCCGAAACTAATCCTTGTACCGGGTTTTGCTTTGCGGCCGGGTTTTACCAGAGTCTCCCAGACATCATTTTCCTTCCTTTTCAGAAGAAGTACTTCTATCTTTGCATCTGTTCCTATTTTAGAGCCTATCAGCCTTGCCGGAATCACCTTTGTATCGTTGATAACCATGCAGTCTCCCGGCCTGAGGTATTCTGTAATGTCGCGGAACATCCGGTGCTTTATTTCCCCGGTCTCCTTGTCCAGCACAAGGAGCCTTGAACCTGACCTGTCCTCCAGAGGGTCCTGGGCAATCAGTTCCTCTGGAAGGTCATAATAAAAATCACTTGTCTTCAATCTCTTTTCCTTCTTTCATCGTCAGGTTTCCTTACTGTCTCAGCTCGATTCCCATCTCTTCCAGTGCTTTCAGGATTTTCTTCATTGCCGCTGCAACATCTGCCTCTTCCAGCGTCCTGTCCTTTGCCCTGAACACAATGGAGTATGCAATGGATTTGAAGCCTGCCTTGATCTGTGCACCTTCATATAAATCGAACAGCTTATAGCTTTCCAGATAAGCTCCGCCCATTTTCTCGATAATTTCTTCTATCTGCCCTGCCAGAATGCTCTTCGGCACCACCATACTGATATCACGGGTTACTGCCGGGTATTTTGCGATACCGGTATACTTTCTGTCAAATGTGGCAAATTCCATGATTTCTGGCATATCGATCACCGCCACATAAGCACGCTCACCGATACCATAATTATCCGCCACCTCAGGATGGACTTCTCCAAGGAATCCGACAACTTTACCTTCATATATAATATTTGCCTGACGTCCCGGGTGCAGATATGGTTTACCTGCATTCGGATCGTAAGTTTCTTTCTTCTTCATACCAATCTTCTCGAAGAACTCTTCCACTACACCCTTCATGCTGAAGAAATCGCCGTCCCCGTACATACCCAGCGTAAACTGCATGCGTTCTTCTGGAAGTTCTGTCAGCGGAAGTGTCTTCGGGAGGTAAATATTTCCCAGTTCATACAGACGCACGTCTTTATTCCTGCGGTTATAGTTTGTCGCCAGTGAAGTCAGCATTCCATTTAAGGAGGTCGTTCTCATAATACTGTAATCTTCTCCCAGCGGATTCATTATCTCAACAGTACTGCGAAGCGGAGAGTCTGCCGGAAGCAGTAATTTATCAAATACCTTCGGGCTTTCGAAGGAATAACTCATTCCCTGGCTGAAGCCACAGAACTCGGCGATATCCCTCGCAACTTCCTCAACCCTGAGCTTGTAGGAAAGCTTTCCTGTTGTAGCCTCCCCTGTCGGAAGGGTTGTCGGAATATTATCGTATCCGTAGAATCTTGCAACTTCCTCAGCAAGGTCTGCAAGTCTGAATAAATCGTGACGGAACGTCGGTGCAATCACTTCTTTCGCTTCTTCATCATATTCCAGACCTATCTTCTCAAAATATCCCAGCATCTCCGCCTCCGGGATCTCTGTTCCGAGCAGGATATTTATCTTATCTGCATCGAACGGTACACGTACCGGTTCTTTTACTTTACCGTATACATCGACGGTTCCGCCTACCACTTCTCCTGCTCCCAGTTCTTCTACCAGCTGGCAGGCGCGGTCAATGGCAGCCTTTGCATTATTGGGATCAAGCCCTTTTTCGAACTTACCGGATGCATCGGTGCGAAGTCCGACCCTTTTACTGGATTTGCGGATATTTACACCGTCAAAGCATGCCGCCTCGAACAGCATTGTCTGCACATCATCAGTAATCATGGAATTTTCACCGCCCATGATTCCCGCAAGACCAATGGCTTTCTCACCGTCGCAGATCATGAGGACATCTTTATCCACGTTTCTTTCCTGTCCGTCCAGTGTTGTAAATTTATCGCCGTCCTGAGCAGTCTTTACTACAATCTGATGATCTGCGATCGTCTCAAGGTCATATGCATGCATCGGCTGTCCGTACTCTTCCATTACATAGTTTGTAATATCAACCAGATTATTGATCGGGCGAATTCCTACAGAAGCCAGCCTTCTCTGCATCCATTCCGGTGAAGGTGCGATTTTGACATTCTTTACGACTCTTGCACAGTAACGCGGGCAGAGGTCCGTGTTTTCTACGGAAACCTTGATGTAGTCGTTCACGTCCTCACTGTTTCCCGTCTCTGTTACAACCGGGGGAATGAACTCTTTGCGGAAAGTAGCTGCTGCTTCCCGCGCGATTCCTATTACACTGTAGCAGTCTACACGGTTGGACGTCACTTCATATTCAAAAACGACATCGTTCAGTCCGAGTGCCTCTATAGCGCTTGCCCCGATTTCGGCATCCTCCGGCATGATGTAAATTCCATTTTCCGGCGCATCCGGATACATCTCCTTTGTGGAGCCCAGTTCTTCGATAGAGCACATCATTCCAAAACTTTCAATCCCGCGCAGTTTTCCTTTTTTAATCTTAATCCCGCCCGGTGTCTTAGACCCGTCATGTCCTCCTGCGACACGTCCGCCGTCCAGTACGACCGGAACCTTGTCACCTTCGTGTACATTGCTTGCGCCTGTCACGATCTGTACAATCTCTTTGCCGACATTCACCTGGCAGATAATCAGTTTATCCGCATCTGGGTGTTTCTCAATCTTATCTATCTGTCCGATCACGATCTTGTCAAGATCGGCATCCAGTTCTTCGAACCCTTCCACCTTAGTTCCTGACAGCGTCATTGCATCTGTATACTCCTGCGCAGTCACATTTAAATCCGGAACATACGCTTTAATCCATGATAATGAAGTATTCATCTATAATTTTCCTCACTTTCTGATTCTGATCTTTCTATAATAAGTTTAGAACTGTTTCAGGAAACGGATATCATTCTCGTACAGCAGTCTCATATCATCAATCTCATATTTCAAAAGAGCGATACGTTCCAGCCCTACCCCGAATGCAAATCCTGAATATACTTCCGGGTCAATGCCGCACATCTCCAATACATGAGGGTGCACCATTCCACAGCCCAGAATCTCAATCCAGCCTGATCCCTTACAGAAACGGCATCCTTTCCCGCCGCATTTGAAGCAGCTTACGTCCACCTCGGCACTCGGCTCTGTGAACGGGAAATGATGTGGACGGAATTTTGTCTTCGTTTCCGGCCCGAACAGCTCCTTTGCAAATACCTCAAGCGTTCCTTTTAAGTCTGCGAATGAGATATTCTTATCAATAACGAGTCCCTCTATCTGGTGGAAAGAAGGAGAATGTGTCGCATCCACTTCGTCTGAACGGAATACCCTTCCCGGCGCAATCATGCGGATCGGAAGTTTCCCCTGCTCCATCACACGCGCCTGAACCGGTGATGTCTGGGTACGCAGCACAATATCTTTGTTTACATAGAATGTATCCTGCTCATCTTTGGCCGGATGGTCAGCCGGGATATTGAGCTTCTCGAAGTTGTACATGTCATACTCGACTTCCGGCCCTTCCACGACTTCATATCCCATACCCACGAAGATACGCTCTACCTCTTCCAGCGCGATCGTGTTCGGATGTCTGTGTCCGACTGTATTTTTTCTGGATGGCAGTGTCACATCAATTACTTCTGCTTTCAGCTTCTCTTCCCTGATAATCTTCTCCATTTTCGTTCTGGATTCTTCCAGAACAGCCTCTATCGCAGCCCTCGTCTCATTCACAAGCTGTCCGACTTTCGGCCTCTCCTCAGCCGGCACGTCTTTCATCCCCTTCAGGACTGCCGTCAGCTCACCTTTCTTCCCAAGAAACTTTACACGCACATCATTCAGCTTCTCCGGAACATCAGATGACTGAATCTGTGCAATCGCTTCCGCTTTGATTTGCTCCAATTTTTCTTTCATGAATCATTCTCCTCCTTCATACTAAAAAAGACCTCATCCCTAAAAAGGGACGAAGTCAGATATTCGCGGTACCACCCTAATTCCCACAGCATAAGCTATGGACACTTAGTCTTGTGTAACGTACAACATACGTCATTCTCTACTCTTCATTCATTTCAAGAATGCAGCTATCGTGGGAATTTCGATTGCCATCTGAACTAAAGAAAACTTTCAGCCAGTGATTTTCTCTCTCTGATAGGAAATGGGGCTCTACTGTACACGGTTATCGCTTTTTTCTGGTCTATTATATTCTTCGAAATATATCGAATTCACGTTATTATTGTAACATACGGTTTTTGAATGTCAAGGATTTTCTCACCGAATATACGGTAATAGGGCCGGAAACCACGGATGCCAGCAGGGCTGATACAGGGAATGAGTACCAGATTCCTGATAATCCAAATATACTGCCAAGTAAAAATGTAATCGGAATAAAACAGATCACCTGATTACACAGCACTAGAAACAGAGAAAGCAGTTTCTTCCCAACCGCCTGAAAATATGCTGACTGGATATTTAAAAGACCATTCAGTATCATTCCTGCATTCGTGAGTTTTAAAACAGTACTTCCCAGCTTCAGGATGCCTTCATCTGTTGTGAAGAGACGAAGGATCTGACTGGAAAACAGCAGGATCACAAGATATCCAAAAGCCCCGTACAGGACCGCAAGTATCGAAGATTTTTTCAACGTTTCGGCTGTCCTTACCGGTTTTCCGGCACCATTACTGTAACCTATAATGGGCTGTATCCCCTGGACAAGTCCCATGACAGGAAAAAGAAAAAGGGTATTAACCCTGCTTACAATTCCATATGTACTGATCGGCAGATCACCGCCATATTTTCTCAAAAACTGGTTCACGATGATGATAGATATGCTGTATCCTGACATCTGCAGAAAGGATGGTATTCCAATCAATATGACTTCCCTGATGATGTCTTTATCCGGTATAAAATCTTTCACTGAAAACTTCAGACAGCTTTTGCCAGACAGGAAAAAGTAATAAATGCTCATGAACATGGAAATTGCCTGTGCCATTACGGTTCCGGCCGCCGCTCCAATAACCCCCATGCGAAGTCCAAAGATAAACAGTATATCCAGTAAAATATTAGCAGACATAGGTATCACCCAGATATACATTGCATATCTGCTGCTCCCCTCCGCACGGATCAGACTGGAAAAACCGGTGCTGGTCACGGCTCCCGCCAGTATGATCCGGGTATAGCTTTTGGCATAAGGAAGCAGGGTATCCGTCACACCCATAGCATACAAAAACTGTTCCAGAAAGCAAAGGCCAAGGATGGTCACCAGAATTGCAGTTATATAAAACAGTAAAAAGGTATTTGCCGCCGTTTTAGTGGCTTTTTCGTAATCCTTCCGGCCAAATGCCCGTGACATCACAGATGCCGCCCCGCTGCCCAGCGTCGAGGAAACTGCTGACAGAAAGAGGAAAAGAGGGAACGAGACAGCCACACCACCTACGGCACTGCTCCCCGCACCTCTTGAAATAAAAATGGTATCAAACAGATTATAAAGGTTATACGCCATAACCCCGATGATGGAAGGGACAGACATTTTTCTTATTAACGTACTAACCGGGGCATTTTCCAAAAGAGCCTGATTATCATTCGTCTCCATAGGTGCCTCACTGTCCGAGTGCTTTCAGGCACTTCCTGATCTGGTATTTTGCCCACATCCCCTGTATTCTGGAATACGGGAAATCATAGCGGAATGTCTCAGCAGCCATAATCACTGTGATATACAGACGGTAGAGCTGATATCTTACTGCATCTGCTTCGCTATAGGCATCCTTTCCGGCTGCCTTCAGATACCCTTCCAGAAATGCTTTTTCTTTCCGAATATCATCGGTAAATACAAATGCCGTCGGAAAATCGGCGATGGGGTCTCCCCAGAACGCTCGCTCGAAGTCGAGAATCCCTTCGATTACATATTCGTCCCCGCATTTTTTCACGAAAACATTTCCTTCATGGCAGTCATACTCCACAAGCGCCGGAGTCAGAAGTTCGTCCAGATATCCGGCATTGTTTCTTAAAGCCGCTTCTATTTTCCCATATGGAATCCTGACCTGATGTTCCCTTGCATCTTCCAAAATCTGCTGAAACATCCGAAAAAATGCTTTCCTCCATGTAGGATACTGCTTTTTGGTATCTTCGCTGAAATAACCAAAATAAGGCCCCTTGATCTCATGGAGCTGTGCCAGATATCCTGCAAGTTCAGCCTGAATCTTATTCAGATTCTCCTTTGTCATTTTCTTTTTTGCTTTTTGCAGAGTCACACCGGTTAATGTACTCATGAAGAAATAATTGCTCTTTATATGTTCTTTACTAAAATCACAGGCCAGTACTGACGGTACAGGCACTGTAGTCTTCTCCCTGATCATCCGGTAACATTCGACTTCTGTAGGCATGACGTCCTGCTCATAGGTCAGCAGAGTTGTTCCGGGGATGACTCCGACCTTTAATACAATACTATCCTTTTCATGGAGACGGTGGATCAGGTAGATAGAATTGAACATACCGCCTTTTAATTCCTCAATGCCGCCCACTTCACAGGAACTGCCAAAATTCACCTTAACAAGATGTTTGATTTCATCCTCGGTTAACAGATTCTTTGTTTTACTCTTCATTCACGCGTGACCTCCTTATGCTTATCTAAATGCAGTATGCATAGACAATATCACGGAAGGTATGTAAAAACAATTTTCCCGGAGGACACCTTTTTTTCCTGAAAGGACATGTTAGCTCACCGGTCCCCGGTATAACTTTCGATACGCCGCAGGAGTCATATGAAATACATGCACAAATCTTTTATAAAAACCGGAAGTACTCTTATATCCGATCACTCCCGCAACCTCCTCTACCGGAATGTCCGACCCGTTCAAAAGCGATGCCGCCTCCTCAATGCGGATCCGCCAGAGAATATCTGAAAAAGTCCCGCCTGTTGAATCCGCGATCTTTCGGCGCAGCTGTCTCCCGCTGTATCCAACGTGACGGGCCAGATCCTCAAAATTCGCAGTACATATATTCTGCCGGATATAAGAACAAACCTCATGGAAAATACTGTCCTCTGCTTTTTCAAGACTGCTCCGGCCAAGTGCAATAAGCAAAAGCTGGAGGAGATTCTTGATTGCCGGAATCCTGTAAGAGGTTCCCCAATAGGTTTCATGCAAAAGATCATCCACCAGCCGTTTGATTACATGACTTGTCTCAGTACTATTATAAAATATATAGAATTCATTTTTTTTCAGAAGCATTTCCGGCAGTCCGGTTTCCTCATCTGCAAGTTCACCATCTTCCGCCTGCAGATTATGAAGAAACGTTTTCATCATAGGAACCGGTACAATAATTTTCAAAACAATATCCCCAGCCCCGCAGGGAAGCATGGTATGGACCATACCCGGAGTCAGGATGCACAAGTCTCCCTCATGAAGTTCTATCCGCCGCGGACTGCCTGGCAGCATCTGCCCGCCTGCCCCCTGCCACACATAGATTATTTCATAAAAATCATGGCTGTGGTAATAGGGAAGAAGACAGGATGTATGCTTTCTCATGCTGAATTCCGCTGAAATCCTGACCAGTGACTCGTTAATTGAAAACTCTAACAGTTCCGCCTGTGTATATGGTATGTGATTCTGAATCATCGGGATCAGCTGTTTTGCATTGCCAAATTCTTCACTCACTGAATTCTCAAGACTCTCTGTCATCCTGTACAGGTCTTCCGTTTCCTGCCTTGCAAACTCTGCTATGAGCCTTTTATCCATAAGATCACAAACCCCTTTCCTTTCGTGCACACTTTTTCGCATATCTTACGATCTGCCACTGGCGCCTTTACCTGCTCCCGTATCCTTCCAGCAGTGCATTCAGTTCCCCTCCCAGAAGGATGACATACATACAGAAATACAGCCACAGCATAATCAGTATAATCGTTGTGAGGCTCCCGTACATACTGGAAAAACCTGTAAATATATCCAGATATACAGAAAACACGAAAGATATCAGCAGCCAGCCACACGAAGTAAACACAGCTCCCGGAAGCTGCTGCTTCATCGTCGTCTTCGAAAGGTTCGTCCTGTTCGGCAGGAACTTATACACCAGATCCCAGAAAAGTGTCAGGACGACCAGCGTCAGCAGTGTCCTGATCCGTATGATAAGATCCATGATCTTTGTCAGCACCGGCGCATGTTTATAGACAAATAAACTGATGCTGTTGCCAAATACAGACAGCGTCAGGGAGAGTACAATTGCAAGAATAAATATAACAGTGTAAAAAGATGCCCTGAACCGGAGATATATATAATTTCTAGTCTCTGTATTTTCATAAATCAGGTTCAGTCCTGACGTCATGGAAAGTACTCCCTTCCCCGCAGACCACAGGGCCACGATGATCGTTATCGGGATCACACTGCCGGACTGTGCGTAAACCTGGTCCACAATGGATACGATAAGCCCTTCCACCGAGCTTGGAAACACTTGTGTCACCGCCTCCATCACATCCGGCCGGGTCACAGGGGTAAACTGGACGAGCGTCAGCAGCAATAATATAGTAGGGATTAAGGAAAGTACAAAAAAATAAGCCGCCTGTGCCGCATACGCCCCTGTATGGTGTGAACCTACTATACGTGCCAGTGAACTCACTTTTCCAAAAGTCTTCTTCATTCTTCCCTTCACCCCGCTCTTTTTGACCTTTTACCATGTCTTACACATTTATAAAAGAAATATTTCAAATCATACCATAAAGAGGAAATTTATTCAAGTCTGACCGCATTCTGGTCTGTTCAAACCGTGCCATAATGTTACTGTTCTCTTACAAGTATAACCGCGGTCTTCCCTGTATATGAGCAAAAGCCTCAAAAAGCTGTAAATTGGATAAAAAGAAAAGACAGCTGCACGCTGACAGCTGTCTTTATCTTTAGTAAGTTTCCCCAAAATGCCGGTCCTGTATTTTGACTCCTAGCCGCAGCTAGGTGGGCAACCGCATCTGCTTTTCTGTCTTCCACTGCTAATCGGAGGCCTGACATATTACAGAAATATAAGAATCCCGTTTAAAGTATTGTAGGTTCAAAATAACAGGGTTATCGAACATTCCAGGTTTTCTCTAAATGTATTATACCCCATTTAAATAAATTTTACAACTGGTATTGAATCCTAATTTTATTTCTCACATGCCGCGTGCATTTTCTACTATTATATGGTATAGTTATTTTTATACCCAAAACGTGCCGGGCATACTGTCAGGCGCGTATACTTATCTGATAAAGGAGTCTTAGTTTATGAAAATGAATGAGTTAAAACTAGTCTATTTCAGCCCGACAGGCACTACTCGCAAGGTCATCATGGAGGCTGCCAGAAATATCGATTTAAAGTCCGTCTCCTTCGATCTCACGGTGCACAAGGAAAAGAAACCTGTGCTGCAGTTCAAAAAAAATGATTTCGTAATTTTCGGTATTCCGGTATATGGTGGTCGTGTCCCCCAGACGTTTCTGGAATACTTTGACACACTCAAAGGTGATAACACCCCGGCCGCATTGATGGCTACATACGGATGCCGGGAATACGAGGACGCACTTCTGGAGTTAAAGACTGAGGTGGAGAACCGTGGATTCAAGGTAATTGGGGCCGGTGCTTTCCCTGTGGAGCACTCTATCGTACGTTCGATCGGTCTTAGCCGTCCAAACAAATCCGATATGAAGATCATAGCCGACTTTGGCATCCAGCTGAACAGACGCCTGAAACAGGAGGAATCTTTTGACGGCTTCAACATTCAGGTGCCCGGAAACTCTCCTTACAGAAAGTACAGCCGTACTCCCCTTTATCCGAAGACAGATGTGAGCCGTTGTACTGAATGCGGAGCCTGTGCAAAGTCCTGTCCATCCGGTGCGATTTCCTCAGCAGACCCGAAGAAGACTAATAACAAGAAATGTATCTCATGTCTGAAATGTGTGCGCGGCTGCAAACAAAAAGCAAGATATGTCAATAAATTTAAACTGAAAATGGCTCAGAGAAAGCTCACAAAAGTCTGTCAGAATGATAAAGCAGCAGACATCTTCCTGTAAAAAGAATTTCCGCCAGACTCTCTGCCCGCAGGAATAAGCAAAAGACCGGCCCGGCTAATGGAATGATTCGTCCATAAAGCCGGGCCGGTCTTTTATCTGGCTGCGTGAATGGAGAATGTTTGGTCACGCAGCCAATTTGTTTATTAGTTTAATTCGTCAACAACTTTCTGGATTGCTGCAAGTGCATCCTCAGGAAGCTTGTCATATCCTTCTTTTGCTGTCTCGAATGCTTTGATCTCGTTTACACGGTCATTCATGCGGGCTTTCAGCTGTCCAACATACTCTGGGTCGTTCATATCCGGAACGAATCCTTCCCAATCCATGATCTCGATGTCTGAGATTGGTCCCCACTGGTGGAACTCAGCCTTCTTCTCAACGATTGCTTCCAGAATTCCAAGTGTATCCTTTGGCTGTACTTTCTTGCCCATGAAGTCTCCTGTGTTGATGATGTAGCAGTCTACATTCTTCTCTTCAACCAGTTTTTTGAACTTCTCATAGTCATTAACCAGAGGATAGGTTCTGAATGGGTTAGCGTAAGGTACAACTACCAGCTTGTTCGGGTCTACGCCAGGAGCAAGTCTCTCTGCTGTAGATCTCTTAGTAGCAAGTGTAGCACCCATGACTGATGCAAGGGAAGATCCTTTTAACTTAACTACCGGCGGGATTGTCGGGTCTTTCATGATCCAGAAGATTGCATTTACAGGAGCGTCAATCTTATCTACACGGTTAGGTGACCATAATTTAGACTTGATAGCACGTCCGTTACCATTTCTGATATCTTCTGTTACTAATTGGATCTTTCCGTCTTCATCAAGTGTTGCTGAGCAGTTCTGGGCTGTCAGTAAGTACTTGTTGTCTTCGCATCCTGTCGGGTAATCCTGAGTCTTATCAAAATATGTCGGCTCAATCGCGATAGATGCACATGTATCTGTGTTGATGATGAAAGCATCATCATGAAGAACTTTGATCTCATACTTTCCATCATGCTTAGCATGTGTAATTGTAGACTTACCTGATCCTGACAGACCATATACAGATGCAACATATTTGCTTCCGTCAGCAAGTGTATATTCTTTCTGTCCGCCGTGGCATGAAGCATACCCGTTACGGTTAGCAATTGCCCATACCATTGTAAGTGTACCTTTTTTATGCTCTCCGAAGTATCTCATACCAAGGATGCATGCACAGTTTGTATCTGTGTTGAAGTAGCAAAGGGTCTGCGGGTCGCTTAAGCAGCTGTAGTCAACTCCCGGATGAGAAACCGGTGCCCACTGCGGGTCTGAGAAGATGTAGATGTCTGGTTCTTTTCCTTCGCCGACAGCTACAGAATCTCTGTACATCTTTACATAGTCATCTGACATGTACTGGAAGTTCAGCATCCAGGAATACATGATGTTCTCTTCGCCTTCCGGAATCAGGAGGTGTACTTTTACCATGAATTCAGGATCAAGTCCTGCATATACAGTTGCATGATACAGCTTTTTGTAACGTGCGCTGTAGATTGCATCCATAGCCACTTTGTCCAATTTCTCACAGTCTACTCCCGGCTCACCTGCGATGCGGCGTGCTGCTGCGTAGCGTCCTGTGATGGCACCATCGTTGAATAAAAGAACTTTAGCGTCTGCATCAAGGCCAAATTCTTCGCCTCTGTATACAGGCATATCTGTTACGATTGTTCCCGGAGAATTCTTTGCAAGGTTATAAGCCTCTTTTAATGTGTTAACTGGAACTACGTTGTTTCCGTAAAATGCTGCTTCAATAATAGATCTTGTCTTTGAAAATCCTGGTTTGCCTTTTCCAATTTCACTAATTGGATAATATGCTTTAGTTGACATAGTGTTAATTTCCTCCTTCAAATCGAAATTTGTTCAATTATCTCATGTTTATATTGAAAAGTCAATACTTTTACTGAAAGTTATATTGCCCATAGTTTCATTTATGCGTGCTAATACTTGAAAAAGAGTAAAAAAGAACGTGAAAATGCAAGTTCTATTTTTCATTCCTGCATTTTCACGTTGTTTATTTATCTTTTTCTTGATATTTTATTACTTTTCAGAGATTATTCTGCAACTTCCTTGTTAAATGTTTCACTAATACACTTTTTCAACGCTGACTAAAAATATTTATTTTTCAGCTTCGTCGTGTATACCATAAACCAGATCAGTACGACGAAAAATACCGCCATAGCAATCAAATCGAGTATCCTGACTGGTGTAACATAAAAATGAATTGCGTCAATCGCTCCATACAAGGTTGTGATAACCCCTAAAACCAATACGGCCGGTACTGCCTTCTGCATATACGCACTCTTATCCTTGCAGTCCCGCTCGGTGAAATTCTTGCCAAGCAGGAGCACTTCGTTGATATGGCCGTCTTTTTTCATCTTCGCCCACGCGTAAAGACTATATACGCCACAGCATAATATCAGAATACTAATTGCACCAAACATGCTGTCCATAGATTACACCTCTACTCCCAGAATTTCCTTCACGGTTTCTTTCATCTTATCAGCATCACATTCCATAGTGTGGAGAATCTCTGCATTGCGGATTTCCTCGATGGCTGCCGGAACTTCGACCCCAGATACCTTCTCCAGTTCATCAATCAGTGCAAATTCATCCAGCTCGTCATAAGAGCTGTCAATCGCAGTCATCACACTTCTTGCAAACTTGTACGGGCTTGCCGTAGACGCAACCAGCTGCTTACGCTGATCGCCGCTGCTTTCCCTGTAAGCCCTGCATACATGCGCAGCCACTGCCGTGTGGGTATCCATCACATAGCCCGTGGAACGGTAAGTTCCAGAGATTGTCTCTTTCGTCTCCTCTTCTGTTGCATAGCCGCCTTCAAAATCCTTCAGTTTTTCTTTCATCTCAGGAGTAATCTCATACACGCCTTCTGTCTTCAGCTTATTCATAAATTCTGCATTCTTCACAGCATCATTTCCTGCAATTGCATAAATCAGACGCTCCAGATTGCTGGAAATCAGAATATCCATTGATGGAGAAGAAGTGAGGACGAACTCACGGTTCCTGTCATAGGTTCCTGTGCGGAAGAAATCAAACAGTACTTTGTTTTCGTTGGATGCACAGATCAGCTTTGCGATCGGTACCCCCATCTGCTTTGCATAATATGCCGCAAGAATATTGCCAAAATTTCCTGTCGGGACAGTCACATTGATCTGTTCTCCCGCCTCGATCTCCTCGTTTAGCAGGAGTTTCGCGTATGCATACACATAATAAACCACCTGCGGAACGAGCCGTCCGATATTGATTGAATTAGCGGATGAAAACTGGTATCCCGCCTGACACAGTTCTTTTTCCAGTTCTTTATCTTCAAAGAGAGCCTTCACACCGCTCTGGGCGTTGTCGAAGTTTCCGTGGATAGCCACTACAGAAGTATTCTTTCCCTTCTGTGTTACCATCTGGAGTTCCTGCACCCTGCTTACGCCGTCCTTCGGGTAAAACACAATAATCTTCGTACCCGGTACATCTGCGAATCCTGCAAGCGCCGCTTTTCCCGTATCACCGGACGTAGCAGTAAGGATCACGATATCCTTCGTCACATGATTCTTCTTAGCGGCCGTCGTAAGCAGATGCGGGAGAATAGACAGAGCCATATCCTTGAATGCAATCGTAGCCCCGTGGAATAATTCCAGATGATAGGTATCTCCCACTTTTACAAGCGGAGCGATCACTTCTGTATCAAACTTCTCATCATATGCGCTGTTAATACAATGTCTCAGTTCTTCTTCCGTGTAATCCGTCAGGAACTGTTTCATGACCGCATATGCTGTGTCCTGATAGCTCATGTCTTTCAGGTCGTCCATTGTTACATCCAGTTTTGGAATGCTTGTCGGTACAAACAGCCCGCCGTCTTCAGCCAGACCCTTTAATACGGCTTCGGAAGCTGTTACTGTCTTACTGGCATCCCTTGTACTTTTGTATAATAGATTCATTCTTCTACCCTCTTTATTCTTTTCTTCACTTTGTTACTGCACTGCATTATAACACAAGTTGCCTCTATATTCAAGAAAAACAAAGGCGGGGCATCCGCTCTGCATACCGCTGACGCACAGACCGGATGCCCACAAAAAATTCCTGTACACACCCGGGCATGTACAGGAATTTTTCTTAATTCTGTTTCCGCAGAAAGATGAATAAAACTCCGCTGGCCGCCATCAGCATTGGATAAAACAGGTACGGCATGATGTGGAACGGCGTCAGGCCTGTCAGGCTGGCTGCTGACAACAGCTGTGCCCCGTAAGGAATCATCCCCTGTCCTACCGATGTAAAGATATCCAGAAGAGATGCCGAGCGTTTGGGGGTGATTTCGAACTCATCGCTGATTTCTTTAGCGATAGGGCCTGCCATCACGATCGCCACGGTATTGTTCGCAGTACACAAATCTACAAACAAAGCCAGAAGGGCGATTCCGAGTTCTCCGCCGCGTTTTCCCCTGATGCGGCTTTTTATGAGATTCAGGATAAACTGGATCCCTCCGTATTCTTTCACGAGTGAAACAATGCAGGCAACGATAATGGATATCACCGTAATATCGTACATCGACGTTACCCCGCTGCCTACTACGGTAAAGATTTCAGACAGAACTATACTGCCTGTTGCCACTCCTACAATCAGGGAAACCACCGTCCCTCCGATCAGAACTAAAAAGACATTGATTCCCAGCAGCGCCCCGACCAGAACGAGGATATAGGGCAGTACCTTCCACAGGTTGTAATCCATTGTTGATGTAACCTCAAGCTGTACATTCCGCGTGATCAGCCAGAATATCAGTATAGTAATGACTGCCGCCGGCAGCACGATCAGGAAATTCGCCTTGAACTTGTCCTTCATCTCACATCCCTGGGTCTTGACTGCCGCGATTGTGGTATCCGAAATCATAGACAGATTGTCACCGAACATTGCTCCGCATACGACTGCACCGATGCAGATGGCAAGCGCAAATCCGGTCTGTTTCGATATCTCTACGGCAATCGGGGCAAGTGCCGCAATCGTTCCCATTGAAGTTCCCATTGAAATGGAGATAAAGCACCCGATCACGAACAGGCCGACAATGGCAACGCGAGCCGGGAGGATCGAGAGCCCAAAGTTAACTGTACTCTCTACACCACCTGCCGCAGTCACCGCACCGGAAAATCCTCCCGCGCACAGGAAAATGAGGCTCATCGTTATGATGTTCTCCTCCCCCGCACCTCCTGCTATCACCTTCAGTTTTTCCCCGAAACTTAACTTTCTGTTCTGTAAAAATGCTACGAAAAGGGCGATTAAGAAACCAACAATCGCCGGCATTGCATAGAAATCCTTTGTTATGATTCCTGCTCCCAGAAAAATCACAAGGAACACTGCAATGGGAAGCAGGGCAATGGCCCTGCCCTTTACGTTTTCTGTTGTTGTACTCTCCTGTCTCATTCCATATCCTCTCTTTGTTAAAATATTTCCCGTATCTTATGGAAATCCTCACCGAGCTCTTTCTGCATCTGGTCCGTAAACAGTTCCGCACTCTTATAAAAGTACATGTCGTGCCGGACACACTCTGCAGCCATTGCAACCATCGGCTTCGACCGGGTCCAGATTACTTCGGACGCCGCGTCACTGATAATCTGTCCGAATACAACTTCCTGTTTATCAGAGACAAGTGTCAGGAATCTGCCCCCCATCTCTTCCTTCTTTTCCTGAAGCATCCCATGAAAACAGACATGTTTCAATGGTATCCCGTTTTCTTCTGCCTCCCCAAAGTAGACAATTCCAAGCCGGACACCTCTTTCTTCTAATTCCTGTAACTGCCAAAGAAGTTTTGGAAGGTCCTCCTCCCAGATCTGCAGAAGCAGCTCTGACTGCGTTCCCTTTAAGATACTGCGGCATTTTGCAAATACATTCTCGTATTCTTTAATATGCCAGAACTCATCCATATCCGTCTGTGCCCTGTAATCCTTCAGCTGAACAGTAAGCTCTTCAAGTGTCGCATCAGTCTCATGCTTCACCCTTCCTGATATCTCTTCGATCGGTACAGCGGCATAACGGTTGGTATTCTCCTCCCCAGAATACAATATAAAACCTTTCATGACAAGGGATTCCAGCACATTGTAAATTTTGGAACGTGGAACAGCCGAAAATTTGCTGGCCTCATACCCCGACGCACTGCCGTTTTTCAGCAGTGTCAGGTATACTTTCGCCTCAGCGTCTGTCAGCCCGATTTTATTGAGTAAAAAAATCTTATCCTCCAGCAGCATACCTTATCTCTCCTTACGCAATCCTTTGATTTTCTGTTCTTTCTACCAGGGCTGCATCGCGCCTCCCTGTTCCGCAGGCCTGCAGTTGCGTGCAAACAGGTTCAGGCATCCTTTTTCTTCCTTCAGCGGCGGGCATACCCAGTTTGCTTTTCTTTTCTGCAATTCTTCTTCTGTCACTTCCAGTGATACCTGGCCGTTTGGAATATCAATGATAATTTCATCCCCGTTTTCCACAAGTGCGATTGTACCGCCGTCATATGCCTCCGGGGATACATGTCCTATAATGGCCCCGAAATTAAATCCGGAAAATCTCGCATCTGACACAAGGCCGACACTGGTATGAAGTCCATGCCCGATCAGGGCATCGATGCTCAGCATCAGTTCCTTCATTCCCGGAGCACCTTTACAGCCTTCATAACGGATCACGATGATATCACCCGGTACGATTTCACCGGCCTCGATGGCTTCGAACGCGCTTCTGTCCCCGTCAAATACCTTTGCTTTGCCTTTCATGTATTTCACGGAATCCGGTACCGCTGTCGGACGCACAATCGCCCCGTTCGGTGAAAGGTTTCCACGCAGTATCTTCAGGCCCGGTTCATGGAAAAGCGGCTTTTCGAGGGTATGAATCACCTCGTTTGGCTGCGCCTTCACACCAGAAAGATATTCTCCCCATGTCCCGCCATTCATCATCGGGGCATCAGTAAACAGACGGCTCTCCAGCATTTTCATCACGTTCGGCACACCGCCTGCGTAATGGAAATCTACAACCGTATATGGGCCGCTTGGAATAACCGCATTGATACACGGTATTTCTTTTGCATATGTTTCAAAATCTTCCAGTGTAATATCAATCCCTAGCTCATACGCCATCGTCAGAATATGGAGCACCGCGTTTGTAGAGCCAGCCACTGCCATATCGAACATAATCGAATTCAGCAGAATCTCCTTTGTAATCAGATCCGACGGTTTCAGTCCTGATTTCACAAGTTTTACCGCAAACTTGCCGGCCTCCCGCGCCTGGCGCAGTTTCCTGTTGTCAGATGCAGGAATCGTAGCCGTTCCCGGCATGACCAGATTCATCACCTCGCCCAGCATCTGCATGGTATTGGCCGTTCCCATCGAAGGGCACGCCCCGAAAGACGGGCACACCGCCTCTTCCAGTTCCATCAGGTCTTCTTCTGCAGATCCGGAAAATCTTGCCACATCCAGATCCGCTTCTACTACGGTCCTGCCGCAGTGGTGACCCGGCTGCATAGAACCGCCTGTCACAACCATTGACGGGATGTTGACTCTCGCGGCAGCAAGATAACACCCGGCAATGATATTGTCGCAGGATGCCACCATGACAAGGCCGTCAAAGTTATGTACTCTTGAGACAAACTCAACAGACATCGCCACGATATCACGGCCCACCTGTTCATATTTCAGTTCCTCGGCCCCATTTGCAATATTCCCGCATGTGGCCGGTATCCCAAACTCAACCGGCACACCGCCTGCCGCCCAGATTCCCTGCTTCACAGCTTCTGCAATCTGCCTGAGGTGCGCGCTTCCCGGTGATCCTTCCATATAGGAATTAGGTACCCCGATATGTGGTTTTTTGCGGATATCTGAATCAGAATATCCTGCTGCTTTCATCATAACACGGCGGTGTGCCGCCTCTGCTCCGTTCCAATATGATTCCATCTTCTAATCCTCCTAAATCATCAATACCAATTTCATCCCGGCTATTCCCAGATCGTGCCGACTCCTGCCTGTTTTGCCTTATCATAGATACGCTTTGCCGCCATCAGGTCCTGTGTGCCGATACCGACCGTCTTAAAGACAATGATTTCCTCATCATTTTCCCGGCCCTGTACTTTCCCCAGAAGTACATCTCCAAGGTCCCCGGTAAAATCATCGCGTGTAATCTGCCCGCTCTCCAGCGGTATTAGAATATCACCTGCCTCTGACAGAACCGCATCCACAGAATCAAAATAGATTTTGGATGCACGTACAAGTATTTCCGGATCCATCTCCTGCATATGCGGCTGATAAGAGCCGACGCAGCTCACTGTAGCCCCTGCCTTTACCTTCCTGCCATCGAATACCGGCCGGGAAGATGGTGTCACACAGACAAGCAGGTCCGCATCCTCCACCGCATCATCAGAGCTTGATGCAGCCACAATTCTTGTTCCAAACTTCGCCAGTTCCTCATTCATCTGATCGACAAATGCACCTAATCTTTCTGCATTCAGGTCAAATACCTTCACCTCGTCCAGATCCCGGACAGCCACCATTGCCTCAAGCTGCGTCGCCGCCTGCCCGCCGGTCCCGATCAGCGCCCCTTTCTTACAGTCCTTCTTCGCCAGCACGTCAAACGCCGCCCCTGAAGCAGCCCCGGTCCGCAGCTGTGTCACATAAGTCCCGTCCAGAACAGAAACAACAAGCCCGTTCGACGCATCTATCAGCAGCACCTGTGCCGGTGTCGTCGGAAGCCCCTGCTCAATATTCTTCGGGAACACATTCACCACCTTCAGACACGCCGCATCCAGCTCTTCCACAAAAGACGGCATAAACAACAACGACCCGTCATGCTTCGGCACCTGAATATTCGTACGCAGCGGCACCTCACTCTTCCCCTCCGAAAAAAGCCGGAACGCCTCCTTATCAGCCTCAACCGCCTCCTTCATCGAAAAAACCTCTTTAATATCCCTCTTTGACAACAACAGCATCCTTCTACCTCCTTAACCTGAAAGCACATTTCCATATTAGTATACCCCTTTGGTAACTATTAACCCCATTATACCAATCCCCCTCAAAAAGTCAACACCAAAATCCCCCTCCTCCCCCTTAATAGCCAGTAACCTCCCCCTCCAACTTAAGCCGTAGAAGTCCCCCCGTGATAGAATTTTTTCTGCCGGCCGGATGAACCAGCTTGCCGTGGAACAGGAATGGCCTTGTACGGATGCGTCTTTTCAGAATTACTGCCCCTTCATCAAAATAGAAGCCAACACATGAACGAATCGCAGGACATCAAGTCCTGCGATTCAGCCGACTTAGCGAGAATGCATCCAAGCATTCTTGCGTTTGTCGGCGGTGTTCATCGTGTTGGCTTCTATTTTGATTTAGGGGCAGTTATACTGAAAACCCGCATCCGTGCAAGGCCATTCCTGTTCCGCGGCAAGCGTCCCCCTTCATCCTCCGCCCAAAAAATCCCATCACCTACTTCTTACTATTGGTGTAGTTCACTAATCCTCCGGCCGCTATCAGTTTCTGCATGAACTCTGGGAAAGCCTGCCCCTGATACTCCGTTCCTTTCGTGCGGTTATAGATCTTTCCGCTGTCAAAATCAACTTCTACCTCATCCCCGGCATCGATCCCTTTTGCCGCCTCCGGACATTCAATGATCGGGAGACCGATATTAATTGCATTGCGGTAGAAAATCCTTGCAAACGTCTCCGCGATTACACAACTGACCCCTGCGGTCTTTAAGCACAACGGAGCATGTTCTCTGGAAGAACCACAGCCAAAGTTCTTATTTGCCACAATCAGGTCGCCCTGTTTTACTTTCTTTACAAAGTCCGGATCAATATCCGCCATAGCATGGCTTGCAAGCTCCTGCGCATCAAAAGAGTTCAGGTATCTTGCCGGTATAATAACGTCTGTATCTACGTTGTCTCCATATTTAAAAACGTGTCCCAATGCTTTCATTATTTGTCACCTACTTTCTCCGGATTTGCAATGCATCCTGCAATCGCACTCGCAGCCGCCACCTCTGGGGAAGCCAGATAAATAAGAGAATCTACGTGTCCCATTCGTCCAACGAAGTTACGGTTTGTCGTGGAAACACACTTTTCCCCTGCTGCCATAACGCCCATATGCCCGCCCATGCAAGGACCGCAGCTCGGCGTATTGACTGCACATCCTGCATCTACAAAGATATCCAGAAGTCCCTCTGCAATACACTGCTTATAAATCTTCTGCGTTGCAGGTATCACCATGACACGCACATCCGGATGGACCTGACGTCCTTTCAGGATGGCTGCCGCCTTGCGCATATCCTGCATTCTGCCGTTTGTACAGGAACCGATTACCACCTGGTCGATCTTGACAGGTTCCATTGCTTCGATCTCATCAATCGTCTTCGCATTCCCCGGAAGGTGTGGGAAAGCCACGGTAGGACGTACCTGTGACAGATCAATCTCGATCACTTCGTCATACACCGCATCCTCATCTGCCTCATATACCTGATATTCCTTAACAGAATGCTCCTTCAGGTAAGCTTCTGTCTGCTCGTCTACAGGGAATATCCCATTCTTCGCGCCTGCTTCAATAGCCATGTTTGCAATTGTAAAACGGTCATCCATAGAAAGGTTCTTAAGTCCCTCTCCTGCAAATTCCATAGATTTATAAAGTGCACCATCCACACCGATCTTACCGATAATATGGATGATCACATCTTTTCCGCTTACATACGGTCCCGGTTTTCCAGTCAATACAAACTTCATGGCACTTGGCACCTTGAACCAGAGTTCCCCTGTCGCCATGCCTGTTGCAATATCCGTCGTTCCCACGCCTGTAGAAAATGCTCCCAGAGCGCCATATGTACAAGTATGAGAATCCGCACCAATGATGCATTCCCCGGCAGCAACCACTCCAGCCTCCGGAAGGATTGCGTGCTCAACCCCGGATTTTCCCTGTTCAAAATACCACTTCAGTCCCTGCTCCTTTGCAAACTCGCGGATGGACTTGGAGTTTTCAGCCGACTTGATATCCTTATTCGGTGTAAAATGATCCGGTACCAGTACTACTTTATCTTTATCATAAACCTGTTCTGCCATCTGTCTGAAAATCGGCAGAGCCATAGGCCCTGTAATGTCATTTGCCATCACCACGTCTAATTTCGCTTCAATCAACTGTCCGGCCTCTACAGAATCAAGCCCTGCATGAGCCGCCAGAATCTTCTGCGTCATTGTCATTCCCATTGCGACAACCTCCTCTTTCATTTCATTTGAATTCTGATTTACTTTGCCTGAATATATTTCTTGGCTGTAAGTGTTTCTGCACATAATACGGCCCCGCCTGCAGCGCCGCGCACAGTATTGTGTGACAGGCCGACAAATTTATAGTCGAACATGCTGTCTTCTCTTAAACGTCCGATGGATATGCCCATTCCGTTTTCATAATCTACGTCTGCTTTTACCTGCGGACGGTTATCTTCTTCCAGATACTGGATGAACTGCTTTGGTGCGCTCGGAAGTTCGGCCTCCTGCGGGAACCCTTTGTAGCTTACCAGTTTTTCTATTAATTCTTCTTTGGTCGGTTTCTTCTCAAAGTTGATGAATACCGCTGCCGTATGGCCGTTTAAGACAGGCACCCGGATGCACTGGCAAGTAATCTTCGGGAGCTGTGCTTTTACAATCTCTCCGTTTTCCACTTTGCCGAGTACTCTCAACGGCTCCTGTTCGCTCTTTTCTTCTTCCCCGCCGATATATGGAATGATGTTCTCTACCATTTCCGGCCAGTCTTTGAATGTCTTGCCGGCTCCTGAAATTGCCTGATACGTGGTTGCAACTACTTCCTTCGGGCCGAATTCTTTCCATGCTGCAAGACACGGTGCGTAACTCTGGATCGAACAGTTCGGCTTCACTGCGATGAACCCGCGGGTAGTTCCGAGACGCTTTTTCTGAGCTTCTATTACGTCAAAATGCTCCACATTGATTTCCGGGATTACCATCGGTACATCCGGTGTCCAGCGGTGCGCGCTGTTGTTGGATACAACCGGTGTCTCTGTCTTCGCATATTCTTCCTCGATCGCTTTGATTTCTTCTTTTGTCATATCCACGGCGCTGAATACGAAATCTACTGTAGACGCCACTTTTTCTACTTCGTTTACATTCAGTACAGTCAGTTTCTTGACTGCCTCCGGCATCGGGGTATCCATTTTCCATCTGTCCCCTACTGCCTCTTCATAGGACTTTCCTGCTGAACGCGGGCTTGCAGCCACTGTTACTACTTCAAACCACGGATGGTTCTCAAGCAGGGAGATGAATCTCTGACCAACCATTCCTGTTGCACCTAAAATACCAACTCTTAATTTCTGTTCCATCTTTCCCTCTCCTTTATCTTTCACAAAATTTGATAATCCTTATTCTACATTCAGATACATATCATACGCCATGATAACGTCCCCCATAGCTGATTTGCCCGGGGCGCCGGTTGTATTACGCATCTCTACACAGGTTTTCATACTGATTGCATCATAGATATCTTCTTCAAATACCGGAGAAATTGCCTTGTATTCTTCCAGTGTCATATCATCAAGAGCAATATTCTTCTCGATGCAGTGAAGTACCAGCTGTCCGACAATGCCGTGTGCATCCCGGAATGGTACGCCATGATTCACGAGATAGTCAGCCGCGTCGGTTGCATTTGTAAAACCGTTCTTCGCGCTGTCTTCCATACGTTTTTTCTGGAAACGTATGGTATTAATCATGCCTGTAAACAGGGCAAGACATCCTTTTGTCGTATCGATGGCATCAAATACCAGTTCTTTATCTTCCTGCATATCTTTATTATATGCAAGGGGGATTCCCTTCATGGTTGTCAGCAGAGACATCAGCGCCCCATAGACACGTCCTGTCTTCCCTCTGACAAGTTCGGCGATATCCGGGTTCTTCTTCTGCGGCATGATGCTGCTCCCTGTACTGTAGGCATCATCAATCTCCACAAATTGATACTCGTTGGAATTCCAGATGATCACTTCCTCTGAGAAACGGCTCAGATGCATCATCACCGTTGACATTGCCGACAAAAGCTCGATCAGGTAGTCTCTGTCGGATACGGAATCCATGCTGTTCATCGTCGGACCCGCAAACTCCATCAGTTCTGCCGTATACTCTCGGTCAAGGGGATAGGTCGTACCGGCCAGTGCACCGGACCCGAGCGGGCAGTAATTCATTCTATTATAAATATCCTTCATGCGTGAGCGGTCACGTTTAAACATTTCAAAATAAGCGCCAAGATGGTGTGCCAGTGTAATAGGCTGTGCCTTCTGTAAATGTGTGAACCCGGGCATGTAGGTCTCTGTGTTTTCCTTCATCAGCCTCAGCAGAACTTCCAGAAGTTCCTTCAGAAGTCTGTCCAGTTCCAGAATCTCATCGCGGGTATAGAGCTTCATATCCAGAGCCACCTGGTCATTACGGCTTCTTCCTGTATGTAACTTCTTGCCCGCGTCCCCGATCCGGTCAATCAGATTTGCCTCCACGAAGCTGTGAATATCTTCATACTTATCTGTAATCTCAAGCACACCTCGCTCCACATCTGAACGGATGCCCTCCAGACCTTCTATAATCTGATTCTTCTCATCCTCTGTCAGAATCTTCTGCTTCGCCAGCATCGTAACATGCGCGATACTGCCGCGGATATCCTGCTCATAAAATTTCTTGTCAAAAGATATTGATGCATTGAAATTGTACACTAACTGGTCTGTTTCCTTCGTGAAACGACCGCCCCATAACTGTGCCATTTCTTTATCCTCTCTTCTCTTTTTGTGATTTTCTCATTAGTTTATCATAGTAACGTGTTAATGTCCACATGAAAGTTTACGGTTTTGCTCTCTTTTCCAGTACTTTCTTTAGAACTTTTTTACATTCATTATCTTGAAAACTCGCAGCCGCAGTAATCCTGCCTGTAAAGGCCGTATTCCTTTGACAGTTCAATGGAACGCTTGTACCCGTTCTTCTTTTTAAAATCCGACTGCAGATACTTTACCCCATAGCGGGATGCAATCTTGGTTCCGATCGAATTTAATTTTTCTGCATTCTTTAAAGGACTGATGCTCAGCGTTGTCGTAAAATAGTCAAAGCCGCCCTTCACTGCCATCTCGGCCGCCTCTGTAAGACGGAGCTCATAGCATTTGAAGCACCGTGCACCTCCCTCTTTCAAATGCTCCATTCCTGCCGCCATTTCATAAAATTTCTCTTTATCATAATTCCCTGCCAGAAAAGATACCGGGTTTTTAAAGTGCATATCGCCAATCAGTGTCTGCTGCTCCAGCAGGCGTTTCGTATATTCACTTTCCGGAAAAATATTCGGATTATAATAAAACACGGTAATTTCAAAATACTCCGACAAATATTCCAGCACATAACTGCTGCAGGGAGCACAGCAGCTGTGAAGCAGAAGTGTCGGCACACGCCCCTCCTTCTGGATTACATCAATCAGTTTGTCCAGTTCCTTCTGGTAGTTTATATTTCGATAGTTCATCTTGATTCTGCACCTTTCTTCTAAAAAAAGCCATACTTTTATTATAATACCATACTTTTCTAAAGATTTGAATCTTCCTTTAAAATCACTTTATAGCCTTTGGTTCTCTTACATTAAGTGTTTGTCACCTATCTTCTGTTTTCTCATAAACTAACTATATACTTGTCGAATGGAGTGTCTGCATGGAACCAATACTTGAATTAAAAAACATAAATTATGCGTACCACACTTTAGAAGGAGAAACCAAGGCACTGACAGATATCTCTTTTTCTATTGCCGCCGGCGAATTTGTCGCTCTGGTCGGCCCATCCGGGTGTGGGAATGCGATGGGTGAGCAGCGGAAACAATTCAGATGGCAGCCACTGATATTCTTCCGCTCTTTTCCCATCAATGGCTGCCATAGATAAAAATATGGGCTTCCTCCCCGTCCCATACAACCCTCTCTAAAATCATGTGCAGATACTCACGTTTCTCCACAACACTCAATGCAGGAAAAAGTGCCTTGAAGGAAGATAGCTGTTCCATTACAAATTCGATCTGTTGCTGATCGCCCTGCATGCCACATTTTTCCTCGCCTAAGTTTCCTCTCTCTTTCTCAAATGCGGCACATTCCTCATTCAATCTGGTAATCTCTTCTTCAATTTGCTTTATAAATTCTTCATTTCCCGATTTTGCAATTGCGGTAATCAGATTTTTCACTTCTTTTTTCCGCTTTATGATCTCCTGCTCTAATACCTCTCCTTCTGTTACTTTATCCGTCTTAGACTCCATGATTCTTTTTTTTGCCCTTTCAAGCATAATGCCAATATTAGAATTTTTGTCTGTATAACTTAACACTTCTTCACATACAAGCCGATCCAATGTATTGCCCTGAACATTTGGCACTGAACATTTTTCCCCATGTGTTAGATCCTTATATGGGCAGAGATAGGAAAATTTCCTGTCCCCGTTTTCTGTCACTTGTGCGGTTGAATAGTTTTTGGGACGCATTGCATGACCACAAGAACAATATAACAGACCTGATAATAATGCTACCGGATTCTGTGGCTTATGCCAGCTGTCCCCTTTCGAGCTATTTTGTTTCAATATTTTTTGTATTTTCACAAAATCCTTTCCTGATATAATACCTTTGTGCCTTCCTAACGCAATAATCCATTTTTCTGGCGGATTATCTTGGTTTTTATATTGCGATGAAGAGGTTTTCGCATAAGAAATCAGACCATATCTGCCATCGGCTTCCTCCTCGTCCATGCATACCTGACAGCCTAAATCCCAGAAATATTTATATGCATCTTGATCCGCAGTACAATATACAGGATTCGTCAGAATATCCTTAATGGTAGTGGTTGTATACTCTTTCCCTCTTTTTGTCAGCATCCCGTGACTTAGGAAATACTTCACAATCCCCACCAACGACTGCTTTTCTAAGAACTCTTGAAAAATAAATTTCGTAATCTTCATATCCTCTGCGTCTTCTTTTAATCTGAAACACTTCTTATTTTTCCCATTAATATTAATCTTCTCTTCTGCCTCAGCACGGAATCCAAGAGGTGTATTGCCACCAAGCCATCTTCCTTTTCTTGCAAGCATAATCATGTTGTCGCGCACACGCTCTGCTATCTGTTCCCGTTCCATTTGTGCCAGAACTCCTGCAAAATAAATCATGGCTTTCCCTATGGGTGTAGAGGTATCAAACCGCTCTTTTATACTTATAAAAGATACATTTAATTTATTTAAAGTTTCAATCAAATTAGCTAAGTCAGCAATATTTCTGCCCAGCCTGTCTAATTTGTAGCAAACAAGATAGTCACATTGACCTTTTTTAATATCACTCATCATCTTTTGAAACTGTGGACGGTTTGTGTTCTTCCCTGAATAACCCTCATCTTCATACTCCACAATTTCCGCTTTATCTGCCCCCTCAATATTATATAACATATACTCCCGGCACATAGCGATTTGATTTTCAACACTCTCACCCCTGCCAGTCCATTTTGATTTCCTGCTGTAAATATAAATGATCATTTTCTTCTCCCTTCTTCTAAAAAAGAAAGACAGGCTATTAAACACCTGTCTTTAGAATTTCTCCCATCGCTTTTCTAAATGTTCCTTGATTATATCTAAGATTTTTCCCGCTTTTGCTAACTGTTCTTCGGACATTTCGACAGACACAATCACAAAATCTTCATAATCCGCCTTTTCTCTCAGACGAAATGCGGTATCCAGCATCTTGGAAAAGCCCTTGTCAAAAATACCTTCTTTTACATAATTCCGATTTATATATGCAATCACGCCCGAATGTTTACTTGAATCAAATTGATCCAAAGCTGTTACCGCACGTAATGCATGAAAAATGGCATAATAGGAACGGTTTACAGAAGCCTTTAAACTTTTAGCCCCAAATAGCAGCCTTGCGGTTTCGTAATCCTCACAAGCCCGTTGAAAACGATATTGGGACAGCTCTTTTATGCTGCCTTCCATAAAACAATCCCCTCCCTATTCACATTTTGGTAGAAAGGCATAACTTTCTCCCATTTTTGAAACTTGTCATAATCAATATCTATTACAGAAAAAACTTTATCATACTTCAAATTCAAATCTACAATGATATCCGACAGCCTATCTTCGGTATCTTTATCCAGATTCCCTTTAACCAACAATGCAATATCTATATCTGATTCTTCCGTAGATGTCCCCCTTGCAACAGATCCGTACAATACAATACGAACTACACGTTCTTCCATTATATCCAGAATACCTTTTACTAATTCCATATATGCTTTCTGATTCATCATCTCACCCCGTTCTCCTATTATAGATACAGTTGTTACTATAATACCACATATTTCAAGAGTTTTGAATCTTCCTTTGTAAGTATTTCAACAGAACACATAATCTTACTTATGGACATTACATATTCTTCAAAATGAGGCGAGTAAATTGTACTCGCCTCGATTCACCTCTTATACTAACCAGTATATGCACATCCAATTCAATAATCTTTACTATACTAACTACTGCAGGGCAATATGAATTTTTCCGGTTTTCCGACTATATACATATATGCTGTCACCCAGCCGTTCTTCTTCCTCTACTTGTGACTCATTAACTTCCTTAACAATTTCTTTCAGCATTTCCGGACAGATTTTCTTACTAAACGGGATTAATATCGTTTCATGAATGCTGGAGGGAAGAATATACAGGTCGCTTCCCCTGTTTTCTGCAAATTCATGAATCATATCTATTAGGAGCATCCCCGCCGCCCCCTCTGCCCTTTTGGAGTTCTGCATCACATACATATCAGCTTCCATATCAACCGAATCTGCGTCTGTTTCTCCGCCCAGTATTTCCCTGCATATTGACAGCATATCACGAATCTGGTAGCCATCCTTTTTCAGGTTTTTGGCAGCATTTTTATGGAGTTCAGCCTTGCTTATCCCCCATACTTTTAACAAAGCATCTGTAACTTTCACTGTTGCCATATTCCCCTCAGACAGGGGGTACAGTATCTTATAAAATATTCTCAGATCAAGGAAGGATACACTTGGCATACCAGCATACTCTCCCATATTTTCTTTCACCGGGCGCATGACAGGGTATACATAATCTTTTGCCCATTCCCATTTTCCCACAATTTCTATCAATTCTAATTTTATCATCTCTGTACATTCCATATGTTTATCTCCTTCAAATCAATTCTGACAAAATCTGTATCCAAAAGCGCATCCCCAATTTAAATCCATGCGACATCCCAATCCCTGCCGCACTACTTAACAATTCTTCCAACTCATATGCATCAACGGTTCTTTCCTTTGCAGTTCCCAGTAAATCTTCTATTTCCTCGTCCAGCTGGGATTCTTCCTGTTCCCCGGCTTCCATTCCTGCATAGACTCCGTTATATATTTTCTCAATCAGCATCCGGCCGCCTCCTAAACACTCTGTTCCGTATAATCAGCATCCCATATATCTTCTCCCTGTATCTCGGTCATATCAGTGGCAAGCTCATTTTTAATCGTCTCATCGCTTGAAAGTGCCCTCCTGAAATCTGCTTTCAGCGGGGCGAACTTCAATGCCTGCTTAATCACAGTTTTTTTCGCCATCCCGATATAATTGTTCTTCCACGGGCTAAATGATGAATCGAATGCTTTTGAATATTCCCTTGCGAAATTATCAATATCGTTCTTGCTCATGACCTCAAAGCCAAACCCTCCATTGGTCA
Organism: Clostridium sp. AF19-22AC; assembly: GCF_003479085.1. Classification (NCBI taxonomy): domain Bacteria; kingdom Bacillati; phylum Bacillota; class Clostridia; order Eubacteriales; family Clostridiaceae; genus Clostridium; species Clostridium sp. AF19-22AC. The sequence goes on from NZ_QUGN01000012.1 coordinate 89,818, forward strand.
GCTTGAAAAATCCGTAGAAAAGCTTCACTTCCCCGCGGTCGCCTACTGCCGGACGGTGGACCAGTTTTGGATTCAGTCCCAGCTCGTACTCAAATTCATCATTTCCATAGACTGCCTGTGCCTGTATGATCTGCATCTGCGGGTTCCTGTAACTTAAATCAATCATCCCCTTGTATCCAATCTGGAACTGGCATTCCATCGTTCCTTTATTGTTATATGGAATCAGGTATGCCTGTCCTAAAGGGGTGTTCGGCTCCAGACCAAGCTGCGCCGCATTCATGAGGGCAGCCAGAAAACTCATCTGTGTGCATTCCTTCAGTTTTGGTGTCGTGTTTAATGCGGACAGTGCCATCCTCGTAAACCGCTCCGGGGTAATTACTTCCGGAAGGGCTTTTTTGATTTCAGGCTCCATTGCCTTAATCAGGTCCGAAATGCTCATTGATTTGGTCAGTTTCCCTGCTGTATCCCCCTTCCTGCTTTCCACCTTTTTTGCCAGTTCTTCCTTAATCTCTGCCTTTGCCGCCATAGTGTCTCCTTCCTATTAAAGAGAGGCAGGGTATCCATGCCCTGCCTCTATCGTGCTGCTCTTCTCGTTTCCATTCTGTTTCCTGCTCCTGCTGTTTGCTATACTAAGCTGCTTTTACTGTGAATCTCCGGCTCACGATTTCCTTGCGGTATTTCTCGTAAACCTCCGGCTGCTCTTCTTTCAAACGTTTTTCATCCAGTCTGTTGCTGCATACCTGTTTCCACGAAACCCTGTACCGCTCATTTTCAGCCACCTCTGCTTCTCCAAGATAGAGTTTCAGTTCCTGCTCTATCTTCTTCCGCTCTGCATCCATGCGCTCCATAACATCAAGGAGTTCCTGTCTCCGTTTTAGCTTTTCATCAAAACCAGAGAGGTTAATTGACACTGGCACGGAATCCCTGAAATACTCCAAAATTACGCTGTCAGCCAGTTTGGAGCCATCCGGTTCTGGCATCACCCGTTTCAATACATGGTTCTCCCAGAAATCCTGCTCTAACTGTCTCAGGTATGCGATCAGTTGTTCATCCCTCTCTATTCTGTAGTACTTCAACTCCCGTCCATAAATCAGGACCGCTATATACCAGGCCTCTGCATTGCACACCGACATATAATGGTAGCACTGTATCTGGTATGACATGGGAATCTTCCCGTCTGCCCATTTATCTGCCATGTAGGGACTGGCAGTCTTACATTCCAGTCCTGCATTTTCCCCTGTTACTATGCGGTCAACATCAGCAAGCATAAAAGGACGTTCTTCATCGTAATACATGGCATTGGCTCTGCGGACTTTCTTCCCCGTCGCTTCCATGAACCGCCTTGCCACATAGTCCTCAAATTCCCGTCCCTGTCGCATGGCTTCGTTGTCAATATCTTCTGTCTCTTCGGAAATCTTATCCTGATATACCTGCATTGCAGTCCGGTATGGATTGAATCCGCATACTGCCCCGGCATCCGAACCGCCAATCCCAAGCTTTCGGTATGACAGCCAGTCCTGTTTATCCAAATCTAATGTAGAAATTAATTTTTTCATGCTTTATCATCCTCTCCATATTAGGCACACATTAACTGGTAAGCCTTATCAATCAGTGGGTTTCCTTCCACCGTCCGGGCAAACAGGTTTTCCTTATAGTTCACAGTCTTCCTGAGCGGTTCTGCATGGGTCGCAAAATCAGATACCGCATTCACGAATCTGTAAGCGTTCTTCCCAACATCCTGCAGATCAGGGGCATCGAAATACCGCATCTTTAAATCCTCACGCAGACGCCTGATATTTTTTGCCTGCTGGGGCGTGGTTGAGTCTTCCATCGGAAGAAGGACTTCTATATAGTCCATCACCTGTTTATCCGTTATCTTCTTCATGCGCAGGTTTTCAAATTCTTTCCCGAGGCTGTCCATATATTTCTCTGCCATGAACAAAGTATCCTGTGCTTCCTGTATTTTCTCTTTGATATCCCCGGTATGGATCATAGACCATGACCGTTTTGCCGTGGACAGTGCAAGGTTCAGTGTATTGTTACACACAACACGGATCGGTGTTAAAGCGACCTTGATAGCGCCGGAACCGTCATGGGTATTTGAGAACAAAAGATATGGGCTGATGTGTTCGCCTGAAATGATATATTCATGAGGCATATGTGCCAGCAGCCATACTTTCTTTCCGCCCTGCAGACTGCCAGCCGTTTCATAGCGTACCCCTTCCCCTAAAAGTGCATCAGTAAACGCAAATGCTTCGTTGTTCTGGATTACCTTGTACCGGTCTGTCACTACCCCCAGTACACTTCTGTCAGAATCCCTGATGTTTGCCTTATACCCGTCAATTAATTCTTCCGTTTCCGTATAAATAGGTTCCTGTACCACGTTCCAGTTTAATCCCGCTACAATCAAAGCATCCCTTGAATCCGGAGCCTCCATAACCCTCGTACCTAAACCGTGCCAAGGGGTTTCCCTTACATAAAACATACTTTCAACGTTTGCTGCCATAATCTTTCTCCTTTTCTTCTTTCTCATATTTTCATTCTTTTCTCTTATTGCCACATTTCTTGCTAAAACTATATAACGCTACTCCTGAAGACTTTAAACGCTGCTCTTTGGCTTACTCCTCTTCAAAAATTTCATATAAACTTATCGCACATCCTATAATTGCTAACAAAATTTTTCCCCAATTCATTACACGCCTCCTACCATCTCAGTACAATGTTCAATAAAGTTTTACCCAACTTCTTCATAGTTACAATAACCTCATAGCCAAACATTAGGACCCCCTTCCCAGCCGGTATAAACAGGAACTTTTTCTATTCTCCATGTATCTGTGGAAATACCCGCATTAACTTTTTATGGCAGACAAAGCGAAATTGCCCTGCCTGCCACAACATAATCATTTTCAAATCCTTTTTCTTTTTAACCAGATAAGCGTACAACTATTATAAACTTTCTGCGTTGCTTTACTGGTGACAATGCAAGTTAGTAATGTGCTTCCCTCCTTTTAAAATAAATTAACGGCAGGAAATAAACTTCCTGCCGCCGATCTAACTTGCTTCATAGTAATAATATGTAATTGTAATTCAAAACTTTTACCAGCCACCCTTATTCAGCTTTATATTCTGTCCCTCTCTGCCTGACCAGCAGACTTATTTTTCACTCCGTTACATAACACTCGTCTTATCAGTTAAATCAGTTCGTACCACCCACTAAACTCGCCATCACCTTCAAGAGAAATTTTACCATTTGTAAAGTACCTGAAATAATATTCTATCCCATCAATATTACATGAAACCAAATACTGCATCACATCTTTATGAAGTGCATATTCTGCCGAAAAGGAGTATGTGCAATATTTATTTGTCAATGGTGCACTTCCATAATACCCAATTGCAACAAAATCTCCGGTAGACGTAAATTCAACACTGAGTTGTGAATCCACCTTATGAAATTTTTTATCCACAACAGAATTATACGCATTATCTATTGCTGCTTGTTTCTCTGCTTCCTGTCTGGCCGCTTCTGCCGCCGCTTCCTCTGCTGCTTTTTTCTCTGCCTCTTTTTCCTCTTTCTTCTTCTGGACTATTCCGGCATATTCATCCAGTTTAGAGCTGTTTGTAACCAGTCCCTTCTGTTCATCTGTCAATGCTTCAAACTGCTCTTTCATTGCCTGAATAGAAGTATCTGTATCGGTAAGCTTATTCGCATCAATTTTCTCTATTGCATCTATCACCACCTGGGCAGCTTGCTCGTCCTTTTTCACCTTCAGATCCGCATATGCCTTTTCCAGTTCTCTATAATTGGAGACCAATTTTTTCTGTTCATCTGTAAGGGCATCGTACTTTGTCTTTACTTTATTCAGGTCTTCTTCTGACGCAACTGTAATTTCACTATCCGCTAAAGAAGAAATAGCATCAATAACCTTATCTGCTTCTGCTTGATTTTTCTTGTCCTGCTGATATTCTTGTACCTGTGGGTATATCACTGTGACACCTATGCCGGCTATTGCTACTATCAAAACAATGGCTGCCGCTAGGATGATACTCTTTTTCTTCCCCTTTGGATTGTCAGGTTTACTTTGTTTTTCGTCATTGTCTGGCTTTGGAGTATCCATACCCTCTTCTATTTTATTTCCACATACAGGACAAACCTTCCATCCTTCCTGTAATTCTTCCCCACATTTTTGGCAATACACTATGAATCCCCCTTTTATCCTCATTTGCATAACTAATATTTTCTCATAGTTTTTATTGTAATTTCTTCCCTGTAACTCTCTAAAGATTTTTCGACTTCCACCTCTTAATGTATTACAGTAGATTAAATCTATTTATCGCCCTCGCTCTTCTGTTCTGGATAAACATGCAATTTTTCTCTGTAGTCTCTGGTAATTATATAATTTCCTTGTCTAAGTTGGTCTGCCTTTTCTTTATAGTGCTCTGCAACCCCATATGCTTTTATAGCTTTGCCATAATGAGCCTCTTGATAGCCGTCCTCATTATTTTTTAGGTATGCCCACTCCCGTGCCCCCTTCTTCTCATAAGTTTCCGCTGTATGGTCCATACGTTTTATCATGGAATCTACCCTGTTTAATACAATATCCCTGTCATCTGTTGATAAATCTTCTAGCTTAACAGTTCTTTCTCCCTCAATTTTTTCATTTTGCTCGCCTGTTAATCCTTCTTTACCTTCATTAGCCTTAGTTCCCTCAACCTCACGCTTTTCCTTGTTATCTTCAATAATAGCGGATAAAGAAGAGCTTTTTACAGCCTCTATATCAGCTTCTTGAGCTACTTTTTTTTGGACCTCTGAGATTTCCTTTACTTCTATAAAAGACATATGTTCAGAATTATTTTTAGTTTCCTTAGTTTTTTCAACTGCATTACCCATACCCTCTTTAATAGCTGTTGCAAATATCCCGCTCATACTTACTACTACCTCCCATTTATTATATTTTTAATTTCAAGGACATCACCATCTGACACATTAAAGAAATAATTTCTAATTGTTCCTGAAATATCTGTTTTTTCTGCAGCCCCATGATATACCAACTGCGCAACAATAAATTTCCCCTTGTATGCCGGGTCATCTTTATATGCTGTCTTTAACATTTGCTTAACTGCCGAAAGTTTATTCTCGCTAGGTTTAGCAAGTAATTCATAAATTCCAATATGCAGCTCATTCGCTATAAGCTGTTTAATGCTGTATACTCCGTTCAGCAGGTACTGGAGAATTGCTTCTGAAAGCAATTCTGCATATATTGAGTTCTCATCTTCGCACATCACCAGTTTAACATTCTTCTTTACTAATTTGGATTTGACAGACTTTCTATAGCTTTTTATTGCCTCACTAACTGTTCCATATTCCTGTATCATGATAGAATTGAGCATTTTCAAACCAGTTACATCAAGCGAATCAGCAAGCGCTTCCTTTGCCAAGTTAATATTGATACGGTAAAAGCGGCCTTCCATGTCACGGCTGTAAAGCATTCCGTCAGAAACGTTTACATCCTGCACCGCAGGTATCTGTACGCGAACAGGAAGACTCATTCCCTCTTTATGGCACAAAGCTGTCCCTGTAATAAGACTTCCGAGATCCAGACTATCTTCTGCTGACAGTCCTATTGTATTAGCAACTAATTCCTGATCTTCTGCTGCAACAAGTCTCTGGATTATTTTATTAGACGAGTTTTTAATTACATCCGGAGCCAGCTTACTCGGAATCTGTTCAGCCACTATTACACCTTGTCCATAAGATCTCATTTCTGCTAACATATTGGTGAAGTGCTCCACGGCCTTGCCTTTGGGATTTCCCATATCCTCCGAAGTTTTTTCTGTATTTACATTTTTTAAAAGTCTATGTGCTTCTTCTATCACCAAAATATGTGACAATTCTTTATCCATGTTCATAGTTTCTTTTGTTATCTGACGATATTCATTAATAAAAATAATCAAAAGTCCTACACAGAAAGCCTTATCAGAATCATCTGCTAAACCTTCCAACTCAAAAACCGTATTATCTGTCAGCAGTGCCCCCATATCCGCATATTCATAGGTGTTGAACATATAACCTTTTGTTCCAGAACAAAGATTCTCTAATCGGGATTTTATAGCTGTTTTAATATTTCCGGCAACTTCCCCTTCATAATCCATCTCTTCTTCAACATACCTTTCAATTTCAGATTTGAGTTCCTGCATTGTAGGAAAAAGATACTTGTGGGACTTTGACATATACTTTTCCTGCACATAGGATTCTTCAAAAAAATCAGCCGAATTTATAGAATTAACAAGATATGGATGAAATCCCAGAGTCAGATTCCACCCCTTTCTCTCGTAAACATTCTGCAGACATTTTTCTAAAATATATGGCATCGGACCATAAAAAGAAAAAGACGCGTTAAATAAATCTTTCAGAAAGTCTATATGCATCTGCGGAGAAATGCCGCACTGAATATAGAACGGATTAAACCTCAGACAATTGATTTCTGGTTTCCCCAAAGTGTATATTTGAAGCTTTTTACTGTTTTCTAAATGGATATTTCTATACTCTTTTTTTGCCGATTCAATTACCAAAAATGGTGTTTTTGCATTTCTTAAAATACCTTTTACAGTAGTTGTCTTTCCACTTCCAGTGATTCCGCACACAAACGTGTGCCGGGCTAAATCTTTATAGGTAAGTGAAAATGGCATATTTGTAAGGCTGCGCTGCCCATCACATACATATCCGATATTGACATCAGTCGTATTGTCTGTAATAAGCGGATACACCTTTCCTTTTTTTAGTTCAAAATTTGGCACTGGCTCATCAGGCAAAGTACACATCAGCCCTAATTCTTCTGATGTAACAGCTGTACAAAGTGGTGATGAAGCACTTTCACCCTTCATAATTTTAGGGACCAGAATAGCGTTTTCTTTTGCTTCATTAGCATCTAAATGGAAACTATGTACTGCCTGCGGCAAAATATTGGGATTTGGTTTTGCAAATTCACCTGAGATACATGCCTGAATAATTCCAGCTACCATTTTGGAGTCCGCAGAATATGAAATTGCAGTCTCCCACATTCCATTATTCTTTCCTTGACGGAACCTTTCTATTGCCTGATCAGCATAATCAATCAATTCCAGTGCAAAGCCATTTTGTATGTCTGCAGAAATACTTTCATTTTGGTTGACAGCCTCTGTAATAGTTTTGCCATAATTATTCGAAATTGAATAACTGTCTGTTTCTGTCCTGCCACTAGATTTATTAGGACTCAAAAGAAACGCAAGTCCAAACCCCTTGGTTTTTGATATACCTGTACTATACGCGCTTGTCTCTGACTTCCCTTCGGTCTCTCCTATAGATTTTGACGTGCCTTGTTGTCTTGATACATTTCTTTTACTAACAGCAAAGCATTGGTCCTTTATCTGTATTACTTCACCATAAGTCTGGGATATTTTTTCTTGTGATAAAGGACGCGAGATAAATAGCACTGTATAATCCTGCCCATTTAAACTCCTCATCATGGGAGCCAGTGAAAACGTCTGTTTTTCTTCACCTATTTTGACGGACGGAATGGCTGTGATTAATCCAACCTCCCTATCTTTCGTTTCTCTTCCTGCGAGATTCATTTTGTAAGTTCTTAATTCAACACCATCTAACAGGCCTTCCATGACCCCCTTCAGCAATTTGGCATCGTTGTCCGAATCATATATACCAACAACAAGGTTCATCGTTCCTTGATATGAGACTATACCATATAGAACAGGTTTCCCCACGGAATATAATGCTGTATAAAACTTGCCCATTTTTCCATTAAGAAATTCAAACATATCCTCTACTTCATCAGTTGTACAGCTGACAATTCTGAAAAAACTAAAAGCATCCAACAGCTCGTTCGAACTTGTATAGGATAAATCCATTATTTCCTTCTTTGTATTGTATAAATATGAAGGATGAATATTCTTAACGAACAATGAAGATTGTTCAGCAACAATAGCTGTATCCCGTTCAAACTGTTCTTTTATTACTTCCTGACTTGCATTTTTTTCTAGCTGGTCGTTAATATCCGGCTTATTATCCTTACTCATGTGATTTCTCCTGTCTGAGAGTACGTACCTGAGTATCAAGATAACGTTCCACTTCTGTCAGCCAGTCTAAAATTTCGTTCTCCATGTCATTCAAAAATTTATTTACCGCTCTACTGTATTCCTTTTTATTCTTCACCGGCACAGAAACATACGTTGCCAACCCAGCAATTACTGCACCTGCAATAATAACTGCAATCGGAACATGGACAAGTCCCGAAATTGCAAATTTTAATATGCCACCGAGAGCTAAAGTGCCTGCTGCTGTCCCGGCAACCGCATACAATTTATTTAGCTCATCGAACGTAATTCCATTCTTATAGGAATCTAATGATTTTACTTCAAAATGATAGTTGTCATTAAGTTTCTCTCTAAGGTTAAGCCTATAAAAAGCATTCAGATGTACGGGATCTTGGAAATACTTCTCACTCTTAATCTTTATGACAAGAGAATTATACACATCGACAATATATCCTTCGCATTCAGCCGATACTTTAGACGAAACTGCCTCACTAATTCTCTCTGTCGCCATCTGTGCTGTCTGGGAAGTTTCTATGATTTTTTTTGATCTAACAGCCAGTTCTTGAAACATAACATGGACTTCTTTTTTTAATTCGTTATTATACATTGCCCTCAATTCCTCCCTTTAATTCTTTAATATCCATTTCCTTCGATTCCAAGGATTCCAACACTTCCTTTAGTTTTATAATAATTTGCTCCATTTCTTCCGCTGTTTTTTTTGCCTCTTTGACTTGTTCCAGTTCATCTTTCTTAATATCACTATTTTTTTGAAGTTCTTTCACATACTCAAGAACTATACATGACACAAACATACGAAGATCTCTTATCGCCTGATTCTTAATGGATTCAAGTCGATCAATAATACTGTCCTTTACAAGATTATAGTGTCTATACTGCGAAAAATATGATTCCGTGTGTGTCTTTTTAAATGTAGCGCCTGTTGTATATGTATACGTTTCATTTGCTTCACGCTTCATATCCTCTTTTATCTTTTTAATTGTTTCCTCAGAAAATTCTGGTTTCAATGATACATATTCAACCATATTATTATCGCTGAGTGTAACTTTCAGAACCTCATTACACTCAGCAACTACCTTTTTTTGTAAATCAGATTCAAAATCTAAAAAAATATCAACCTGCCGAAGGGAAAGCTTCTCAAGTTCATTAAAACCAGATTCTTTATTTCCATCTATCTCCTCTATTTTCTTTTTGTATTCAGCCATTACTTCCGCAGCACGTTGAGCTATTAGCCCCTTCGTTCCCGAACCCCCATACTTTGCTTCAATAGCATCGACTTTATCGTTCATTCTGTTCTCGATATCACACAGTTCTGCCTTTATCTTCTCTATTTTTGTCTTTAACTTTCCAGAATCTTCTGCCTTCAATTCATAGTTTGCTATTTTCTCACGAAGACTAATCTCAATCTTTGAATACACTGTCAGCATTGTATCAAGGAATCCACTTAATGCTAAATTCTGTGCTTTCCTTCCAAATCTATTCATAGACTGGTCAATCATATCGAAATTAGAATAATGTTTGAGTTCGGAAAGAAATGCTTCTTTTTCTCCAAACGCATCAAGCCAAGCCATCCTAACAAATGGTTCTATTTTCTTTTCTGTGCGCATCTGTTCTATTGCTGCTTTGATTTCTTCTGTAGACATTGAATAAAATTTGTTATAATAAAGTTCAGCTTTGCTATCAACAGGAATAATCTGCTCCTTAATAATTCCATGCCACTTTTCGTTTTTCTGGATACCAAACACATTAACACATTCTTCACACGCGCGCTCAATTGTCTCTTCTGATTCTGAAGCCGCCCTAGTTAAAACCAAAAACATAGCGTTCTTATTTCTATCAACGCTCTTTGACTCCAAGAACGCTTTAAAGCTATTTGCTTCAATAGCGGCACCTGTAATAGGTCTTACGAATATAATAGCATCTGCAGATTCAATGTATTTCTCTGTAACCTCACCGACTCTACCCGCGGCATTTACACCCGGAGAGTCAATAATTCTTACACCGCGCATATTTTCATCTACAAAGGGGCACTCAATATTAATCTTTTTAACAATATTTCCCCACTCCGGTTTCTTTTTCTTTATATACGCTCTAATTTTTCTGTTATATTCCTCAAGCGGAAGATGATGAATGTTTTCACTTTCAACACCTTTTAATAAATCAACAATCACTCTTTCCGGAATCTTAGCATCACGATACTTAAGAATTATCTCGTTATTGATCGTTGTAATTGGAATATCTCTATAGTCATCATCCAGTGCAGCATTTTTTTTAAGAAATGCAGTAATGTTCTTTTCTCCAAATTCTTTTTTTATTTGCCCATCCTCATAAACTGCGTCTAAAACAAACTCTGCACCATGTTTAATTTCAACGACAGAACTGGTACACTGAAGCACATCCATTGGAAGAATCTCTGTGCCAAGGTATGCATTTATAAATGTTGATTTTCCACTTTTCGCCTCTCCTGCAATCATTAGGCAGAATCGGTCTTCTTTGATCTTTTTTGCTTTATTTTTAAGGTTCTCGAAAGATGTATCCTTTTCTGAAAATCCTGCCTGACGCACAACATCTAAAAACTCTTCATAAAAATGTAAAACTTTTTCTTTAGACTTTTCATAACTAGTAATCATACCCACTTTCTCCTTAGTTTATCGTTTTATCTTGATTTTTGACTTCTAATGCAACAATTTTAAATGAGATTTTTTCATGATTATGTATCACCCACCTAAACTATTTGACATTAATATTCAAACGCTTCTTCTTTCTTTATTGTAACATATTGTTCCTTTTGTTTCAATTTATATTACAATCCTTATTGTTACATGTCAGGATTATTTATTTTATGCTTGCTATAATTACTCCAAAAGGAGTTTTTATTATGTCATTGCCTTTATTATCTGCCAAATTAATAGAACTACGTCATCAAAAGGAGTATTCACAACAAGATATCGCAGACTTTCTCGGGGTAACAAGAGAAGCTTACAGCCATTATGAACGCAGTACCAGAGAGCCTAATTTAGAGATTATACTTAAATTAGCCAGATTCTATCAAATAGAAGTCTCTGAATTAATTAATGAAACCACAATACCTATTGCTCCTAATATAGCTGTAGCTGTTCCAACTGGAAAAGTTCTAGGCTTTACTTCTCTCAGTATTGGCTTGCAAACTCCCAAACTTTCAAAGAATATTCATCATTTTTTGAAGTTATTTTCAGGAAAAAATACCAGCATAGATTATACTTCTATTACCAAAGAAGACCTGAATATTCTTGCCCAGTATAAAGCTCTAGATAAACAATCACAAAAAGAAGTGAAAGACTTTATTAAATTTAAACATATGCAAAATAAAAAAAATGATACTGCAGATTAAATTCACAGCAGTATCATTTTTTAATCTAGTGTTTAAGTCTACATCCCTACATACACCCTGTCTGTATTTCCCTGTTTTCCTGACTCTTCTTTTTCCTTCTATTCCAGTATCATATTCAGAATGTATTTTATATTTTAATAATTCACCAAACATTTTAATAACTAACAATAATCTTTCAGGAGGTTTTATAATGTTTGAAAATGAATACGCAGAAATAATTACTGTAGATGAACTTTGTGAATGGCTAAACATAGGGAAAAATACTGCTTATGTTTTATTAAATGCCGGCGACATTAAAGCATTTAAAATTAAAGGTTTTTGGAAAATACCTAGGGGAGCAGTGGTAGAATTTATTAATCGTAAAAGTAAACGCCCATTCCCACCGAGTTTGCATTAATTAAAAATAATCTTCAATAATCATTGGTAATTAGAAATAATCTTGCTAACAATTAAGTAGGGGTTAGATAAAGTATATATGTATATACAAACGCTAATCCTGCTATCCCGTCAATATTACAAATAAAAAGTGAGGAATCAACTATGGACACGAAAAATAAGAAAAACAAAAGTATCTGTATCCGGTTAACAGATTCAGAATACAATCAGCTGACTTTATTAGCTGAACAAAATCATAATACTTTAAGTGCATATATGCTAAATCAATCATTACATCCTGCATCAGGTATATACTCAAAAGAATTTTTCAATATAATCATGGAGTTAAGCCAAATGGTCAGCAGTATAGATGCAGCCGCCCCTTCCTCTCTCAAAGAGCTAACTTTATTAAGAGAGGAGGTTCAAAGATTATGGCTGTATTTAAAATAGTAAATGAATCATACTGCAGTTTGGATGATATATACAGAGAACTTACCTATATTTATAATCATAAGAAATGTGTCTATCATGGGACGAGTAATTTACTTGATGGCGATATCACCGTATTACAAAATCAATTTTTATATGTTAAAAATTATTACCGGAAAACCAAAGGTAAACAACTTGAAAATTTCATATTATCTCTAGATTCTGCAGTAGAGGAAAAACATATAGACTTACGAACACTTAACGCTGCCGCCCGTTATATTATAGAATTTTGCCTTGAGGAGTATCAGGTTGCATATGCCATACATAATAATCGGTCTAATTTCCATGTGCATTTTATTATGAATACGGTAAATATCCGCACAGGTAAACACTTCCGGCTAAATAAATCAAACTTTCATGAATTTATGGGGAACATAGCAATGTGGTTGGAATTACACGGGATTGCATTACAAAATTATTCTTATTATGATGAAAAAGGAAAATTCCGTTGTGGAAAAAATGATGATATTGGATTATATCTGCATAAAATGCCAAATTATATTTAAGTTGTTAGTTTTATGCAAAAATGAGAGGCTTCCCCGGAGGCCCCTCATTCATCTTTCGCCTTTATTCATTCCTACTCAACACCATATATCCTGATCAGCTTCTCCGCCGCATTCCCAAGTGATGTCTCATGGAGCGGGGAATACTTGTCATACAGTTCTTCCGGCTTAATCTTTTCTGCGATAGAAAATGAAGAAATACTATATTTCCACTGCAGATAAGTATAGATATCAGCCATCCATTCCAATACAGATTCGTCATAATCTTCACTGATATCAAACTCAGTTTTCACCCGGATTCCCAGACTCCCCAGAATCTGCTTTGGCGTTTTATTCAAATAAAGCGGATTTCCCTCATCCATCTGCCTGCGGTATTCACTTCTCAGATAATCGTCTATTACCTGAAACGGCTCCTTCGCATTCCTCCCGATTAGCTTGAACAGATACCGTGCTTTCTGGAGCATACTGTCAATATAGCACTCATCATAGGCCGTCTTACTCATAATAATCACCTTCTTTATGATATGTCAGCAGTTTATTGGCCGCATATTGAGCCGTAATTCCGGGAACTGCAAAACCATCCAGCAGGATTGCCTTCATCCTTCCCTGCATGAACTTATTCACTTCGCGCCGTGCCTTAATGTCTTCCTGCTTATGGCTGTTTTCCGGAGTCACCTCATAATAGCCCGTCCAACGAATCTGTGTAAATGCTTTTTCCGATTTCAAAAAAATCTGATTTCCTAGCGAGCCCTTGTAAAACATACGTTCCACTTCCATAATATTAATCTGGTTCGTCAGGAAAGCCTCAACCACCTGTGTATAACTATCGTCTGCCCGATAGCCTTTTATGATGTCAAATTCCTCCGTGTTAACCTTATACATCTCCACCAGTTTCCTGCCGACTATAGCCGCTGCCTCTTGATTCATTCCCCGATTAGAAACCACTTCCGCAATCCATGCCAGTACACCATATTCATTTAAATCCAAAATGCATAATCCTTCCAGATCCAGCTCGTAGGAATTTACAATAGCCTTGTTTGCATTCCCATTCAACGCGGCCCAGCTCTTAGCACGCTCCTCGTATTCCGTTGTATAAAAACCATTTCCGTAATCATTGTCTTCTTTACCGCCAAGATATTCCGGTCCCCTGATGATATGGTCTGATCCATGAAATACATTAACTATCTTCATAATTTCCTCCCGATTCATATGTTTCCCCAACAGCTTGTCTATCTATTATAATAGCCGATTTTCATATGTTTGTATACAATAAATCAATCTCTCTCCTATTTATTAGCCCTTATTTTATCTATAAGAATATCTATGTCGGTGCCCTCATAGTCCTGTAATTTATTAACTATTTTATTAATCCAAAACTCATCAAATTGGCTGCCACTACAGATTTCTGTTCCATTCACCGGAATATGTACAACTATTCGGATTTCTTTACTTCGTTTTGCCATAACAACCTACTTTCCACAGATAGGTCTCATAACATTATATGAATGCCCTCTCTATTTATACTTTTTAGATTGTTAATAGCCTTTTAAAAATCAAATTGTGGTTTTTGATTATTTTCTCAAAGAGAAAAACCGTTGAATACTGATCAACGGCTTATGGCTTTTATTTCTTATTCTTTTATCTTTTCTACAATTTTATATAATATTTTCCCTTCAGAACTATCATCACTTCCTTTAAGCCTTTGCATTGTCATTTCATACCCCAATTTTGCATACTCAACACATGAATTGAATAATTTTGTAGAAAGAGGTCGATCGTTCTGCCCCAAATATTTGATATTTCTGTCCTTTTCATCCTCATCACTTTTATATTTAACAAAGTAACAAAACTGATCTTTTAGACGTAGTTTAAATTCGATATTTTGTCTTTTTGTCAATTCAGTGCCTATTATTTCTTGAATAGCCCGTTCTAGTTCCTCACGATGTTTCTCGTACACTGTCTTATCCGCCTCTTTAATAGTACTTGCAATATCAATTCCTGATTTTCCCAGCCATCTCAACTGCTGTTTTAAAAAAGCATTTTCATCTTTCTCCAATTGATCAGCCATATCTTTGTAGTACTTCTCAAGGTCATCGCAACGCGAAATTGCTAATTCATTCATGGTAACGATACCATTAAGAGCATAACTGAACCTATAAAAATGCTGTTCCAAAAAATCATGTGACAAAACAGCATTTAAAATAATTTGTTGATATTTCTGACATTCACGATGAAACTGTATATTTGGGTAGTGTACAGCATCAATATAGTGCATATTATCATTGTTATTATCCGCTGTTTGTACATTGTTTCCACATATATAAGGCTTATATAGAAGCTTCAACTCTTTTTCGTATTTGTCGTAACACTTTAAAATATTATTAACATTTTGGAAACGTTTTCTAAAATGCTCAGAATTCCGTCTTAATATATACAGCGTTATTTTTTCATTTGCTCTTCTTTTTCTCCCTAACATTTGTATAAAAGTTTCTTCTGTATCAGCAAATACAGCAATATTTACCAAATCTGTATCTTGGAACGTTACGCCGTTGTCCATAACTGCTGTTGATATTACTACTTTTTTACTAGAATGTTTCTTTTCAACGATTTCTCTTACACTTTCATGCTTATTTTCATCGTATTCATAGTCTGCATCTAAAAATATGACATCTTTTTTAGCAATACTCACATCTTTATTATCAAGTAGTTCCCTTTGTAATATTTTTCCTTCTGAAATACTGTCTACAAATACTAGCCATTTTTCTTTCGTTTCATTTATATTTTCTTTTATTTTTCCGACCAAATCTTCCGTTCCATTTACAACTATTATATCCAAATCACAATGCTCACCCCCATGACCATACTTTATTATATGCTCTCCGCATCTCGCATAAAAATCCGAAAAGCTAGGATTAACAAGTCGCTTTCCATTAATATAGTCCGCTATATTTTCTAAAATTTTCTCTGAAGTAGCAGATATGTAAATCCGGATTTTATTTTCAAATAGTTTTCGTATATATAAATATGATAATTCTGTCGCGGTATTAAAATTTGAATCCGAATAAAAATAGTGGCACTCGTCACAAACGACACAAGAAAATTTATCCATAGCCGAATCGAGTTTCCCAATGTCACCATTTTTTATTTTCTTTTCAATATATTGATAAGTCTCAATATTAATATATTCTTTTAAAGCCTTCCCTGTTTGTCTATATACATCACGGAGTTGCCTCGATACTTCTTCATTTAATTCCCTTCGTAACTGCTTCTGGAGTATTCTCCTGTTGACTAAATAAAGAATCTTAAAGTTTTTTTCTATTGCCCATTTTAAATATTTATAAAGAACAAAATGGGTTTTTCCTGAACCTGTCGGTGCCGTAATAAATATAATATTACCCTCACGCCAATTCTGATATTCTTCCCCAATCTCATCACTAATATATTTTTTCTCTGTACTTTCGCTCATTCTTTTAATTCTCCACGTATAATAAGGTTATAGTTGATAGCTACACAGGCTCTTGTACATCTGTCGCGTCAGCGATGATTACTTCATAGTTCTTCATGTCTGCAAATGGAAATAACAAAATATGTGTTTTTCCATTTTCCAATTCCACCATCATTGAGCCCCATTAACAGTTAAAACAGTCAGACACGTGTTAGCTGGTACAAATTTAATTATACAACTAGTCAGGCGTTTATCAACATCTTTTTTCAAAATGGGAATTAGGCAATTTCCATTTTCCAATGCAGATATTGATATCCATTATCATTATTTCAGCTTATTCTTCACACTTTGTACCTGTAGAAAAATATCACAGGTGTATTCTTTAATATTCCGCCAAGCTATTATAGCTTTACATGCTGCCAGTATCGTTCTGGAAGCCTTGCATCCCCTGTCTCATATTTCTTATAAGCTGAAAGAGGGATATGCACCTTAGACGCAAATTTTCTCTGTGACATATTTTCTTTCTTCCGCATCTGCCTCAGATACTCAGGAACATCTGTCGTATCAATAAAGATAAGGTATTCATTAAAAAAGTAATATCGATCCAATTTAAAATACTGTGCCATTTTTTTCAGCAGATCCCTATTCATATTCCCTTCCTGTGTCTTGCCATGAACATAACTGAACACCGTATCCTTTGAACACCCCAATACCATTGCTAACTCAGGCTGTGAAATCTTCGCTTTCTTCATTTGATATTTAATTCTCAAGGCTATGGATTGCTTCATTACATTTTCGTCTTCGAACATACATTCAAATATTCTGCTGCTTTTGGTTAGAACTGCCCCATTTGTTTCCACTACTATACCATCGGGAAGTCCACCCTCCTGTCCATTATTTCAGGACTGCTGGAACCGGAAGAAGGGCTGATAAAAATGAATGGAAAAGACTGGAAAGAAAGTACGATGAATATCGGATATATGCTGCAGCATGACCACCTGTTTGAATGGAGGACTGTATACAGCAACATTCTTCTCGGGCTGGAAATCCAGCATATGCTCTCTGCAAAAACACGGGCAAAAGCTAATGAATTGCTGGAATTGTATGGACTAAAACAATTTGCCAATTCAAAACCTTCTGAATTATCAGGCGGAATGAGGCAGCGTGCCGCATTAATCAGAACTCTGGTGTTGGAACCGGACCTTCTGCTTCTGGATGAGCCGTTTTCCGCACTGGATTATCAGACCCGTTTATCTGTCGGGGATGACATCGGGCAGATCATACGCAATGCACATAAGACAGCACTTTTAGTAACGCACGACTTATCCGAGGCCGTCAGCCTTGCCGACCGGGTAATCATTCTCACAAACCGGCCGGCCCACATTTCCAAAATCGTGCCGGTCACATTTACTCTTGAAAAAGACACTCCTCTTCTTCGGAGGAATGCTCCCGAATTTAAAAACTATTTCAATATTATATGGGGGGAGTTGAATCAAAATGAGTGAAATCTCTGTTGGACAGCAAAGTTACCTGAATATGCGCAAAAAGCACAAAAGGATTGTGCGTGTCTCACGCGTCGCAATCCTTTTGAGTTTTTTATTTCTGTGGGAATTTACGGCTAATGTGGGGATCATTGATTCCTTTATCTTCAGCAGCCCGTCCAAAATAGCCTTATGTTTCTGGGGGATGGTTCTGGATAAAAGTATTTTTGTCCATCTATGGGTCACATTGTACGAAACAATTGCCAGCTTTCTGCTCGTCACCGTCATCAGCGTTTTGATTGCTGTGATCTTATGGTGCAGTAAAAAGCTGTCGGAAATTCTGGACCCCTATCTCGTCGTACTGAACAGCCTGCCGAAATCTGCCCTGGCGCCGCTGCTCATCGTATGGCTGGGCGCTACTAAAACAACCATCATCGTTGCCGGAATGTCCGTCGCCATCTTCGGAAGTATTTTAAATCTATATACCAGCTTCACGACTGTAGATGAAGAAAAAATCAAACTCATCTATACGCTGCGGGGGAACAAATGGCACGCCCTTTCTAAAGTGGTTCTGCCGAGCTCCATCCCCGCCATCATCAGCAATATGAAAGTCAACATTGGGCTGTGCCTTGTCGGTGTGATCATCGGCGAATTTCTGGCCGCACGGGACGGACTGGGATATCTGATTATCTACTCAAGCCAGGTATTCAGCTGTGTTGTGTAAGTGACACAATGTCAGGCACCGGTGCGATATACTAAGGCCGCCTCAACACACATCAAACAGATTTTAATACTGCCACCCTATCTAACACCTGCTCCCATTGTCTGTCACTCAGGAAAGCAGGGCGCGGTTAACAGCCCATTCTCTTCTATCTCCATTAATAGCTGATCTTTTAATAGTAACTGCATAACATTTCTTACTCCCCATCTTTTCTGATGCTCCCACTTGGTACTTCCTGCTTTTTATCCTCTTGATTCTCTGTCAGCTTAAGAAATTTATATACCGTCTCCGCGATCACTTCGTTGCCTTCTGCATTTGGATGAACCCCATCCACAAAGTAGCCGGGGTGTTCCTTTGTCGTGTTATAGATATCTATGACCGGAACATCACATGCTTCTGCGGCTCTTTTAATAATTGCCACAATCTCCGTTGCCAGCACCGACTTGTTCACCTGAAACGCAACCACGTCTTTGCCGTCTGTGCCGAAAGCGGCACAACATGTCATCAAATATACCCTCGGACTGCCCGGCAGTTCTTTGTATCCGTTAACAAAATCCCGAAGCTGTCTTTCATATTCCCCTGCATTCCAGTTGTATGCCTTCGAATCATTTGTACCCAGCATAATCAGGACGATATCCGGATCTGCTTCCTGTGATTCTTTAAATGCATCCTGATTTCTGTATGATTTATTCGTTTCACTCAGTAGTGTGGAACCACTTACCCCGAAATTAAGGACCGTATACCCATCCCCGAGCAGTCCCGCCAGCTTTGCCGGATAAGAATCCCGCTCCCGGGATGTCATCACACCTGCACCATAGGTAATACTGTCTCCGACACACGCCACCCTTATCTTTTCAGTCACGCGCTTCGGCTCCTCCTGTTCTTCCTCATCCGTCTTCACCGCAGGCTCCTTTACTTCTTCCTCATCCGCTGGCACCGGTGCCGCTGGCCTTTGTATCATACGCGCATAAACCACACCCCCGGCCCCGGCTGCAACAACCATCAAAACGATGATGGCAAGCACCCTTTTAACCATCTTACTCATATTCCCAATATCCCTTTCAAATAATTCCTCTTTATATAATACAAGGACACGTTTTCAGACGCGTCCCTATTCATTATCATATATATTTTATTATACTTCATATTCCGCCATTTCACAATCACTTATCCCGTCCCGTCCCTTCCCCGGTCATTTTTCTATGAAGCGTACCTTCCACTCGCCGTGTCCGCCCTTCCCGTTATAATGGATCCTCCCCTGCCGCTTCAGCCTGCGGATTCTTGCATTTGCCGCGGACAGGCTGATTCCCTCTTTTTCTGCAATCATCTTTGCAGTAATCCGGGGATTATCATGCATGTAATCCAGAATCCTCTGATTTTCGGATTCTTTTCTTGATGCATACTGGAAATCGGCATCCAATGGGATTTCTATACGGGGATTCTTTTCTGCCCCGTGCATTTCAGGTTTACAGGTAAGAACGAGTCTGGACGGAAATACTTCAATTTCTTCGATGTAATCCAGCATTACCTCGATTTCTGCCTGCCGGACTGCACCGTCTGCCAAACGCTTCTGTATTTTCTCCAGTCTTTGTTCCGGTATGTTCTGTGTGCTCCCTGCATCATTTAATTTTTCCAACTGGTGATTAATGTTTTCTATCTTCTGTTCAATTTGCGATCTTTTTTCTTTATAGTCTTCATCCGTAATCACATCCTCGAGCAGTTTCTCCAAAAGCCTTTGTTTTTGTCCTGCATAGCGTTCTGCCTCTTTTTTCAGGTGTTTCACCTGTCCGGCCGGGTCATCCTGCTCCAGCGTTTCTGTAAGAATCTGCATGATGATACCTGTGATTTCTGAAACATCTGCTTTTGCCACGTCACTGTATTGCCCCGCTGCCTTTTCCAGTATGGCAGACAGCCGTTCTTCATCCAGATGGATATTGTCACAGCCCCACCCTTCTTCCGGCTCTGTTTCCCGGCTGTTTTTACAGTCCTGCTTTGTCAGGTTCCTGCCATTATGAATGTAATTCCGGCACTGCCACACTGCGGCCGTTTTTTTCTGTTTCTTTCTGTACCGGCGGTAGTAAGGACTGCCGCATTCACCACAGCGGATTTTCCCGGAAAGCCGGTATTTCCCGGGATTTTTCCCCCTTGGCTGGTCCTCATTTAGGCTGTACGCCCTTTTTCTCCGGTCCATTGCCTCGTTTGCCTCCTGCCATTCCTGCTCAGGGACAATGGCCGGAACGGCATTTTTATGGATCATCCACTGGTCTTTTGGGACCTGCATGGTCCTTCCGGTCTGGAAGTCGAAATGCCTTTTATTTTGAATGACCGTTCCGCACCTGATCGGATTACGGATAATCCTTCGGATGGTTTCTGCCTGAAATACTTTTCCGTTCCTGTCACGGATTCCATTTTCCTCCAGATAACGCCCGATTGAAGTACACCCCATGCTTTTACATAGGAAAAACATAATCCGGATTGCTTCTGCCTCCTCCTTCTGAAGCTCAACCGACCCATCCGGGTTTCTTTTTAATCCGTAGGTCTGGGACGGGAGAATGAATTTCCTGCCGTCCCGCTGTCTGTAGTAATGGGCATTGTTTATCTTTTTCGAAAGCTCCCTGCTGTACTCCTCGGCCAGAATCGCCTTGATCCCGGTAATCAGGGCATCATCCGCCGAATAAAACTTACCTTCCAGATACATAAACAGTTTTTTACCGTTTGTAACCAGACGGTCTATAAATAAGTACCAGTCTTTTGTGTTGCGCATGAGCCGGTCCTGACTCTTGATGACTACAATGTCAAATTTATCCGTCTGTAATTCTTCGTATAAGCGGTTATATTCGTCCCGCCCTGCCGTCGTTGTCCCGCTTTTTGCTTCTATATATTCGTCTACGAGCAGCCATCCCTGCCGTGCCACGCTAAGCCGTGATTCGGCGGCCTGCTTAAAAAGGGCATCCTGCTGGCTCTCTTCCTCAGTACTGCAGCGGCAGTATATGACGGCCCTGGTCAAAGCCTGTACCTCCGGTATATCTGGTTTTCTGCCCGGATTCGCCCGGCCACGGATATCAATTTCTCACGGCACAGTATTTCGACCGTCTTAAGGAGAATCCTCATCTCTGCGGCATCTTTCTGTTTCGCGTTCTCATTTTTCATTGTCTGTCACGGCTTTTACCATTGTCACTTTAGCGTATGAGAAAACGCCTTGTACTTATGAATCATTTTTTGATAGAATCTGCATATTTTTTCACATAACCGATGAGTGGTTCCAAATAGGATCTTTCTGTCCAGTCATAGCTTCCGCCATCTGCTTCGAAAAATGCTTTCATCCACGGTTCCAGTGTATTCGGATCTTTTTTGCTCAACGATTTTTTCAGCATCCTGCATAAGGTTCTGTCTTTAAAGTCCATAACCGTCTCATCGTATGCACCTCTGCCATAGAACATCGGAATTTCAAAGGGAAGGTTTTTCAGGTTATGTTCCTTAACCGCTTCGAATTCTTTTTCATGAAACGGGCTTGCACCAACAGCAAAAATAATGATATTCCTATCTTCAAGAAGCCTGATATTCTTCCGTATGTATTTCATAACCGACACGCCGCCTGCGTACATGCCGCCGATGGCCACAATCAAATCATACTTCTTTATCCCACTGAAGTTATAGCTCCCGATTTCAAAAACATCGCAGGAAAACTCCTCCTTCAGCATTTTGGCATATTTTTTTGAAGCGCCGTATTTCGATTTGTACAGTACCAGAATTTTACACATATTTATTCTCCTTTTCGTCTCCATTCGTTATCGCAGCTTCTTTTCCAGATTGTCTATGCCGGCATACAGTTTCATCATCAAAGTAAATAACTGTCCGATTTCTTCAATAGTATAGACTTCAAATAGATAATTTAACTGCTTTTCATATGTTGCAAATACGGTATTAAAGTATTCGGTTAATTTTTCTGTCGGATAAATACCCGCGGCACGCAGATCATTTTCGCTTTGTTTTATGACGACGAATCCTTTTTTTTCTAAAGCTTGTGCCAATTTTTTGATATTCTGTCTGGAACAGCCAAGAAGCCTGCCTAATTGAGTGAATGTCAGTTGTTCCTTCGACTGTCTGATCATCGTTAAAAGCATGAACTGCTTTAGCGACACCTCCGGAATATTGTTATCAAAAACTGTCTGAAGCCTGTTCCCCGCAATAAAAAGTGTGCTAAAAATAGCCTTCCCCTGATTTTCCGGCGAATCTGAAAATCTTTCTATCAAATCTTTTATTTCCATGAGCCCCTCCTTGTTTAGTAACTTGTTACTTGATTATAGCAACAAGTTACCTTTTTGTCAACAAAGAGGCTGACATTTTGACATTTTGCCGTCCCGCCTGTTTAAAATGGATTGGCTCCTGATGTCTATCGTACTTCTTTGTATTATGGCGATGGGGCTGTATGCAGTCATTAACCTGATTGAAAAAATTTATCTGGAAAAATTCTGACCTCATCCCTTTTCGGGATGATGAAGGGAATAAAGCAGAGGTGCTGAACCGCGCCTCTGCTTTTTGTATATATTGCTTATTTTTGCAATTATTTTTTTGCTTTTCATAGTGTATTTTGTATTATTTTCAGACTTCACGTGATATAATAAAGACTATATCAGGTGGAACGGTTTTCCCTGTACGGGCCGTATTACGGCATCTTATTTACGGTGCAGTCTGCGTTCCCGCCTGTACTTACTATCAAAGGAGGAGAGACATGAATTTTAATCCCAGCAGCACTTTTTTATTTTTACTCGCAGGCATGATCATTCTGTTCGTTATCTGCCAGTCTGTATTTTTCCTTGTGCGGGCATACCGGAGGGGGAAATCGCTCGGTATGGACATGGGCAAGATCAAAAAAACGATGATTTCCACTGCCATTTTTACCTTTGCTCCGGCACTTTCCATACTGCTTGGAGTCATCACGCTCTCGAAATTTCTGGGGCTTCCGCTGCCGTGGCTGCGCTTAAGTGTGATCGGCGCCATTACATATGAACTTCCCGCAGCGACCACGACAGCAAATGCGCTCGGCATCTCTGCACTATCTGAGACGATCACGGACCCGAAGGTATACACCGCAATCGCATGGGTTATGACCCTCGGAATCTTCCCGGGGCTTCTCTGGGTACCACTGTTCATCCGCAAGATTCAGGGAGGGCTGATGAAGATCAAGAACAAGGACAGCAAATGGGGGGATATCCTGATGACGGCCCTGTTTCTTGGAATGATTTCCGCATTCCTCGGGATGGTATTCGCTGATATCCGCTCGGGCTTAAAGGGCTGGATCCCGATCTTCGTCCTCTTATTCTCGGCCCTGATCATGGGAGTCTGCGGACTGCTTATTAAAAAATGCAGCATGAAATGGCTGGAAAACTATGCCCTCCCTGTCAGTATGCTGGGAGCCATGATATTTGCAGCGTTTATTACACCACTGATAGGAGGCTGATATCAATGAAGACGAATCGTACTTACGAAGACAAAACACACCTTTACGGGCGGATCTGGATACTCACGGCTCTTATCATGATCTTTTCCTTCCCTGTTGCCGCCTGTATCTACTATGATGCATGGCCGGGATGGACGCCTGTGCTCAAAGGACTGCTCGGCGTTGCCCCGATCTTCTGGACAGTCGGGCTGATCGAAGTGCTCACGTTTGTCCCCATGCTCGGAACGGCCGGATCGTATCTCGCTTTTGTTACGGGCAACCTGACAAACTTAAAGGTACCTGCGGCACTGACAGCAATGGAGAATATGAAGGTGAAACCAGGAAGTGAAGAAGGCGAAGTGGTGTCCACGATTGCCATTGCCACCTCATCCATCGTTACAACCCTGATCATCGCCGTGGGCGTTGCGCTCCTTGTGCCTTTGACCCCGATCTTAAATTCACCGCTCTTGAAACCGGCTTTCGATAATATACTTCCCTCCCTGTTTGGAGGACTTGCGGTCGTATATGTAAGTAAAAACTGGAAGATTTCGATTGCACCGCTCATTTTCATGATTGTGCTGTTCCTGCTGGTGCCGTCACTCTCCGGTTCTGTCGGCGTCCTTGTTCCGGTTGGTGCACTGATCGCCATCGGCGGTGCCCGGATTCTTTATAAAAAAGGAAAACTGTAATCTGTCACTGAGCAGTTACAAAGGAGGTTTTATTATGATAGTTCTATGGGTTATTCTCATTTTAATTGTGCTTTTTCTTGCAGTGCTGATTGTACGTGCGCTCGGCTACAAGCCAGAAGAAAGATACATGCCGTCCGGTGATGCCCTTGCCCTGGACAGCGATAAGATTGTAAAAGATATGGCAGAAATGATCCGCTGCAGGACGATTTCTTATAATGATCCCGATCTGATTGACAAGGAAGAATTCCGTAAGTTTCAGGAACTGCTCCCTGCATTGTTCCCACATATCCATGAAGCATGTTCCCGGGAATTTGTAGGTGAAAACGGAATGCTTTACTGTTGGAAGGGAAAAAGCCCCGACAGTCCCGTCGTGCTAATGTCCCACTATGATGTCGTCCCTGTCGAGGAGTCCCAGTGGGATAAACCGGCATTCGATGGAATCGTGGAGGACGGTGTTCTCTGGGGGAGGGGTACGCTGGATACAAAGGGGACTCTGTGCGGAATTATGGAAGCCGCTGAAAAACTGATACAGGAAGGTTTTGTTCCGGAGCATGATATTTATTTTGCATTTTCCGGAC
Source organism: Clostridium sp. AF19-22AC (assembly GCF_003479085.1). NCBI lineage: Bacteria > Bacillati > Bacillota > Clostridia > Eubacteriales > Clostridiaceae > Clostridium > Clostridium sp. AF19-22AC. The sequence continues at coordinate 115,015 of NZ_QUGN01000012.1, forward strand.
AGGAAGAGATCAACGGGCCGACCTGCCCCGCCATCGTGGATTTATTCGAACAGCGCGGCATCCGCCCTGCGCTTGTCGTCGATGAGGGCGGCGCTGTTGTGGAAAATGTTTTCCCGGGCGTTGATAAGGAGTGTGCACTGATCGGTATCGCCGAAAAGGGACTGACCAACATCGAATTCCATGCAAAGAGCGGCGGCGGCCACGCCTCCATGCCCCCTGTACATACGATTGTCGGGGAACTGGCACAGGCCGTCACGGAAGTGGAAAACCACCCGTTCCCACGGCAGCTTACAAAACCGGTCCGAGAAATGCTGGATACACTGGGCCGTTATTCTACCTTTACATACAAACTGATTTTCGCAAACCTCTGGTGTTTCGAGGGACTATTTGACAGGATATGCAGGGCATCCGGCGGGGAGCTCAATGCCATGATGCGCACCACATGTGCCGTCACGAAAATGGAAGGTGGAAAAGCCTTCAATGTCATTCCTCCGAAAGCATCTGTGGGAATGAACCTGCGCCTGCTCGGCAGTGATACGGTGGAATCCGCAAGAGATTATCTGGAAAAGACCATTCACAATCCGAACATTGATGTGACGGTCTATGAAGGAAGGAATCCTTCCGCAGAATCAGACACCGGATGCGAGGAATACAAACGCCTCTGTCAGGCCGTTGTGGATACTTGGCAGGATGCCATTGTCTCTCCCTATCTGATGATGGCATGCAGTGATTCCTGGCATTACTGCCGGATCACCGACAGAGTGTATAAGTTCTCGGCCATGAAGCTTTCAAAAGAGGAGCGGGGTATGATCCACGGGAATAATGAGCGTGTCCCGGTCGATACACTCGTAAAAACTGTGGAATTCTATGTACGGCTTTTAAAGAAATGTTAGCATAAGGACGGTGTAAGGGACTGTCGTTAGCCATCTTTTTCTTTTTTTGCAGAAAGTTTCAGGGGAGACCGTGGCTTATGTGAGCCACGGTCTCCCCTGTTACAACTGTCTATTTCCTGACATCCCTTTATCCATGTTGTCTTTTTGTTCCTGTCTGCTTCTATTTATCCTCATACCCCACGAGTTCTTCAATATCTTTCTCGATTTCTTCCACAGGGGCCGTCGGCTCAAACCGTTTAATGACCGTTCCATCCCGGTTCAGCAGAAACTTGGTGAAATTCCATTTTATATCATTGCTTTTTTCATATTCCGGATTTTCCTCTGAGAGGATTTCATGAAGCTTGCCGCTTAGCGGATGATCCTTGTCAAAACCTTCGAATCCCTTTTTCTCTGTCAAATACCGGAACAGGGGGTGTATATGTTCTCCCTTTACTTCTGTTTTCGAGAATACCGGAAATGTCACTCCGTAATTTTTCCGGCAGAAGGTATCAATCTCCTTGTCATCCCCCGGTTCCTGCTCCTTAAACTGGTTGCAGGGAAACGCCAGTATTTCTACGCCTTTGTCCTGGTATTTTTTGTAGAGCGCCTCTAATTGGGCATACTGCGGGGTAAATCCACACTTGCTTGCTGTATTTACGATCAGGAGCACTTTCCCTGAATAGTCCTCCATTTTCTCCTTCGTACCGTCGATCCGCGTCAGTTCGATTTCTTTTAATTCCATCTGTTACTACTTCCTTTCCCGGCTTTTAAAGCGTTCTTCCTATACGCCTGCTCTGGAAAGTATTATATATCGTATGCATGAATTTTATACGGAAACAGAATATAAAACAACTGCCTCATAAGAACGTAAGGTGCCATCTTCCGGCCCGTCCCCATAATTGCCGAGTATTTTATCATATCCACCCGTGAGTGCCGCCAGTGCCTCTTTTGATTTTACCCTGACAGCTTCCGGCCGGAAATTGCACAGCACAAGAAGTTTCTCGGTTCCCAGACTTCTTTGGTATACCATCAGGCCGGGATCTTCCTCATCGATAAACTCAATATTTCCTTCTGCAATTACAGGTTTTTCTTTCCTGAGCCTGATTAGTTTTTTATAAAACGTCAGAATCGAGTCTTCATCTTTTTCTTCCTCCCGGACATTGATTACCCGGTAATTTTCAGGCAGTCCGATCCACGGCTCTGCGTCCGAAAACCCTGCATGGTCTTCCCCGCTCCACTGCATCGGCGTGCGGCCATTGTCTCTGGAACGCCCTGCCAGAATGTCCAGTGCCTCGTCCGTGGTTTTTCCTTCTTTTAACAGGATTTCATAATAATTCAGGCTCTCTACGTCCCTGTACTGTCCGATGGACCGGTACCCGGCATTCGTCATCCCGAGTTCTTCACCCTGATAAATATAGGGGGTCCCCCGCATCAGGTGGATTGCCGCGGCCAGCATTTTCGCCGATTCCTTCCAGTACTTCCTGTCATCCCCGAAGCGGGATACGACACGCGGCTGATCGTGATTACACCAGAAGACTGCATTCCAGCCGTCCGCATTCTGCATCCCGGTCTGCCACTGCCTGAACAGTTCCTTCAGGGCTGCGAAATCCGGTTCTGCCAGTTCCCATTTGTTTCCATTTTTATAATCCACCTTTAAGTGGTGGAAGTTAAAACACATAGACAGTTCTTTTTCCTTAGGATTGGAATACCGGATACAGTTTTCCAGCGATGTGGATGACATCTCGCCCACCGTCACCATGTCTTCAATCCCGGTATCACGCACCAGTTCCTTTAAAAATTCGTGTACATGCCGCCCATCTGTATAAAACCTTCTCCCGTCGCCCTCGTAATCATCTTCAAATACTTCCGGCTTCGATATCAGGTTCACGACGTCAAACCGGAACCCTTTGATTCCTTTTTCCTTCCAGAACCGGATCACATCCTTTAATGCACCGCGGACCTTCGGATTCTCCCAGTTGAGATCTGCCTGCGTTACGTCAAACAGATGGAGATACCATTTTTTCAGATGGGGGACATACTCCCATGCCGGCCCGCCGAATTTCGAAATCCAGTTTGTTGGCAGCCGGTCTTTCTCTCCATCCCGGAAGATATAATAGTCCATGTATTCCTCACTGCCCGCCAGTGCCTTCTGAAACCATTCATGCTCCGTCGAAGTATGATTGAATACCATATCCAGCATCAGGCCGATTCCTCTTTCGTCCGCCTTTTTGATCAGCTCCTCCAAATCCTCCATCGTACCGAACCGAGGATCGATCTTTAAGTAATCTGCCACATCGTATCCGTTATCATGCTGGGGGGAAATGAAAAACGGGGTCAGCCACAGGTAATCTACACCCAGTGATTCCAGATAATCCAGCTTTTCCGTGATTCCTCTTAAATCCCCGAATCCGTCCCCATTTGAGTCTTTGAATGATTTCGGGTAAATCTGATATACTACTTTATCTTTAAAACCGGCCATGCTCTGTTCCTCCTGCTTATTCAAATGTAATCACCGCCGTATCATTTGCCTCTGCACGGATACCCGTATGGAACTGGATACCGCGCGCCTCTCCTTCATCCGTAATAATGCACACCGTTGTATCTGGATGGCCTGCCTGTTTGATTTTTTTTCTGTCGAAACAGATGAGCGGATCTCCCGTACGGACTTTATCCCCCTCTTTCACGAGATATTCAAACCCGTCTCCTTTCATGTCGACCGTATCGATCCCAACATGGAGAAGCAGTTCCATGCCATTGGAAAGCGTCAGGCCGCAGGCGTGTCTGGACTCCTCCATCAGCACCGTCACGGTCCCGTCTGCCGGGGCGCACAGTGTTTCATTTTCCGGGATCACTGCCAGTCCGTCTCCCATGACTCCTTCGGAAAACACACCGTCTCCCACTTCTTTTAACGGAATGACTCTGCCGTCCAGAAAAGCCTTTAATTCTTTTACGGGTTCTTCTGTATCCTCTGGAATCATTTCAGTTTCTGATCTTTTCATACTTTTTTTCTTTCCTACAATTACGGTAAGCAGGAACGGGACTGCGATTGCCACTGCCATGCATATTGCAAAGGAGAGCATATATTTCGGCTGGATGGAAAGGATTCCGGGGAGTCCTCCGACGCCAATTGCATTTGCCGTTGTGCCTGTTGCCACACAGATGACTGCCGCACAAGCCGAGCCGATCATCCCGCACACAAACGGGTAGAGATGTTTCAGGTTGACGCCGAAGATGGCCGGTTCTGTGACCCCGAGGTAACAGGAGATGCAGGCCGGGACGTTCACCTCCTGTGCCGCAGCATTTTTCCTCTGCAGCGTAATCATTCCAAGAACAGCAGAGCCCTGTGCAATGTTTGACAGCGCGATCATCGGCCACAGCATCGTCCCGCTGTAATCCGCAATCAGCTGAAGGTCGATGGCATTGGTCATATGGTGCAGCCCGGTAATGACGAGAGGGGCATACACGAATCCGAAGACTGCGCCGAAAATAACTTTAAAGGAGCCCGTGATTCCTGCATATACGACACTGGAAATGGCAGAACCGATCTTCCACCCCACCGGCCCGAGGATAAAATGTGCCGCGATAACTGCCAGTACGAGGCTGCAGAATGGGACAACAATCATAGAGACTACCTGGGGTGTAATCTTCCGGAAAAACTTTTCCAGATATACGAGTGTAAATGCTGCAAGTATGGCCGGAATGACCTGTGCCTGATACCCGATCATGTTGATTTTAAAATATCCGAAGTCCCAGAATGGGATATCTGCTGCCGCCGTGGAAGCCACTGCATATGCGTTCAGAAGCTGTCCTGACACGAGTGTCAGTCCAAGGACGATTCCAAGCATCTGGGTCGTTCCCATTTTTTTCGTAACAGACCAGCAGATTCCGACCGGAAGCATGTGGAATACCGCTTCGCCGATCAGCCAGAGAAAGCTGTCGATACCGGACCAGAACTGGCTGATATCGCAGAGTGTCTTTGTTCCGTTCTCGAATAAATACAAGCTGTCAATACAATTACGGAAACCTAAGATCAGACCTCCGACAATGATTGCCGGAATCAATGGTGCGAAGATTTCGGCGATCGCCGTGACCGCCCGCTGCAGCAGATTCTGATTCTTCTTTGCCGCCTGCTTTACAGCGTCCTTTGATACCCCTTCAATCCCCGCGGCTGCCACGAAATCATTATAAAAATCTGCCACTGAATTCCCGATAATGACCTGGAACTGGCCGGACTGGGTAAAGCTGCCTTTCACTGCCTTCATCGCCTCAATCTTTTTCACATCCGCTATTGACGGGTCGCTAAGCACAAACCGCATTCTCGTCATACAATGTGAGACAGCTGCTATGTTCTGCCTTCCTCCTACCAGTTCCAGAAGCTCTTTTGCGTCCTCTGCATATTTGCCCATGACTTTTCCTCCCAAACTTTTCAATCAGACTATTCGCTCAGTATCTTGTTTAAACAAGTTCTGTAATTCTTTTATACCACACTTGTTTAAACAAGTCAACCTATATTTAGAAATTTCTTAGTTTTTTCTATAAATGCATTAGCGATAGATACTTTAATCCCCACGGCTTTCTTGACTTCTTTTTTTTATCAGCTATAATAAAATCAGATGTTTAAACAAGCAAAACGCTTTAGAAAGGTGATATTTATGCCAAAGGCCAAATTTGAAACGATATATAAAGATTTAAAAAAGAAAATTGAATCTCAGGAATATCCTTATCAGGAACTGCTTCCTTCGGAGAACACGATGGTAACGATCTATGACTGTTCCCGGAATACAATCCGCAGGGCCGTGTCCGAGCTGGCTGAACAGGGGTATGTCCAGTCTCTGCACGGGAAAGGGGTGCGCGTGATTTACCAGCCGGTCGATCAGGCTTCCTTTACTATCGGTGGGATCGAATCCTTTAAAGAATCTGCTGTCAGAAATCATAAAAGGACCCGCACGGACGTTGTCCGTTTTGCCGAAATCACGGCCGATGAACGGGTTGCCGCCAATACGGGATTTCCGGTCATGAGTGAGCTGTACTATATTCAGCGTGTCCGTTATCTGGAAGATAAGGCGCTGATTCTGGATATCAATATGTTTCTGAAATCCGAGGTTCCCGGACTGACAAAAGAAATTGCCGGGAATTCCATTTATGAATATATTGAAAATGAATTGGGAATGGCTATCGTTACAAGTAAACGAAAAATGACGGTGGAGCGCGCAACAGAGATTGATGAAAAATATCTGGAGCTCAATGACTATAACTGTCTTGCAGTGATCACGGGGCAGACTTATAATGCGGACGGTATTATGTTCGAATATACACAGTCCCGGCACCGGCCGGATTATTTCTGTTTTCAGGATACGGCTACAAGAAAGCGGTGATTGGTATCCATGCCGTCTCCGGACTTTTTTATTTTGAAAGGAGTACCTGTTATGTGTGGACGTTATTATATTGATGACGAGACAGCCAGAGAAATTGAACGACTCGTCCGCCATCTCGATCAGAAATTAACCGGGGCTGGGAAAAGGGATGTCTTTCCATCCGGGCAGGCACCGGTCATTACCGGACGGGAGAATGAATTTGCGGCGGAACTTTTCACGTGGGGATTCCCGGGTTTCGGCAAGTCAAACCTGATTATCAATGCCCGTTCTGAGACTGCACTCGATAAAAAGACTTTCCGCGACAGCATCCAGTCAAGACGGTGTGCCATTCCTGCCGCCGGTTTTTACGAATGGAACAGTGAAAAGGAAAAATACACCTTCCGGAAACCGGATGGCAGGACTTGTTACCTTGCCGGTTTCTATAAAAAATTTGACAAGGGCGTACGCTTCGTCATCCTGACGACTGATGCGAATGATTCCATGAAAAACGTTCATGACCGGATGCCTCTGGTTTTAAATCAAGAAGAATTGGATGCATGGATTTTTGATGATTCGCAGACAGAACTGATTCTGCATAAAGTGCCGGGGCCGTTAAAGAAAGAAGCGGAATATGAACAGCAGACACTGCCTCTTTTATGATCTTTAAGGCGATTACAATGAATCGGCAAATATGTTTTAGTGCAATTTACACATTTCGCCTGATTTTAGGATATACCCGCTAATCTTGTTTTTTACAAAGGAGAATTTCACTATGGAACAAATGACATTATTTGATGACCGCAAACTGACGGCTCCCCTCGCCAGCCGGCTCCGCCCGGACTCTCTGGAAAATTTCGTAGGACAGGAGCACCTGCTTGGAAAGGGGAAGATGCTCAAGCAGCTCATCGAACGGGACCAGATTTCCTCCATGATATTCTGGGGGCCGCCGGGCGTCGGGAAAACCACCCTCGCCAGTATCATTGCCGGACAGACAAAGGCCGACTTTATCAATTTCAGTGCCGTCACGAGCGGGATCAAAGAAATCAAGGAAGTCATGAACCAGGCCGAGAACAGCCGGCGCATGGGGATCCGGACCGTCCTCTTTGTGGACGAGATCCACCGTTTCAATAAGGCACAGCAGGATGCATTTCTTCCTTTTGTAGAAAAAGGCAGCATCATCCTGATCGGCGCCACCACGGAAAATCCGTCCTTTGAGATCAATGCCGCCCTGCTCTCCCGCTGCCGTGTCTTCGTTTTGAAAGCACTGGAAGAAAAAGATCTGGTCAGGCTCCTGAACAATGCACTTTCCCATCCATCCGGTTTTGGCAGCCAGAACGTACAGATTTCTCCCAAACAGGTACAGGCAATCGCTGCATTTGCAAACGGAGACGCACGAACTGCGCTGAATACGCTGGAGATGGCAGTCATCAACGGAGAAATCAGTGCAGAAGGCATTACCGTAACAAACGAAGGCCTTGAACAGTGCATCAGCAGGAAATCCCTCCTCTACGACAAAAACGGCGAGGAACACTATAACCTGATCTCCGCGCTGCACAAATCCATGCGCAACAGCGATCCAGACGCCGCCATCTACTGGATGATGCGGATGCTGGAAGGTGGAGAAAACCCACTCTATATTGCAAGGCGCCTGATCCGCTTTGCCAGCGAGGACGTAGGGATGGCCGACAGCCATGCACTCCAGGTAGCCGTAGCCGCCTATCAGGCCTGCCACTTCCTCGGAATGCCGGAATGCGACGTCCACCTGACCCACGCCGTCACCTACCTCTCAATGGCCCCGAAATCCAACGCACTATACAAAGCCTGCGAAGACTGCAAAAAAGACGTCCGCGAACTCCGGGCCGAACCGGTCCCCCTCCAGATCCGGAACGCCCCCACCCGTCTGATGAAAGAACTAGAATATGGCAAAGGCTACGAATACGCACACGATACCGAAGAAAAACTAACACATATGCAGTGCATGCCGGACTCACTGAAAGACCGGGAATACTACCACCCTACCGGGCAGGGAGAAGAACAAAAAATAAAAGAACGCTTAAAAGAAATACAAACATGGAAATTGGGGACGTAGTAAACCTCAACTTTACTACGTCCCCAATTAACTTTTGTGGTGTCACTTTTTGGGATCTGCCCTGTCACTTTTTGACCTTTTCCCCATATATTGTGTCCCCATCCGAAACTTCATACCAATTATGCCCTTTCTTTTTTAAACAGTTTTATCAAAAAGCTGTTCTTCCCCTCTTTGTACTGATATGTTATCTCTCCGCCCAGTTTTTCTACGATTTTCCGGGCTATGGCGAGACCGAGGCCGGTACCTCCTTTTGAGGATCTTGCCTGGTCACCCCGTACGAATGGGTCGAACATGATTGTGTGGATTTCTTGTGCAATGGCTTCTCCGTCATCCTGAATCTGGATTTCTACTGTTTCACTGTTTTCTTTTACTGATACCCATGCACCCAGTCCGGTCTGGTTGTATTTTATGATGTTGCCGAGCAGATTTTCTATAACCCTTTTCGTTTCTTTCTGATCAATGCCGGCCCAGATCGGGGTTTCCGGGATTTCTATGTGCATTTCGATTCCTTTTGCTTCGAGGTCCTCGTAATATCCGGCGCATATGGTACGCAGCAACTCGCAGATATCTGTCTTTTTTATTTCAAATTCGTACTCGGGATTGTCCAGTTTCAACATTAGGAACATTTCATTTACAAGTTCGTCGACCCTGACTGCCTTTTTATCGATGGTCTGGTAGTATCCTCTCAAGTCTTCTTCCCTGATTAGTCCCTCCTCGAGCACATTTGCATAACTTTTAATAGTTGAGACAGGGGTCTTGATGTCGTGGGAAAGTTCCAGCAGCATCCGGTTCTTTTTTTCTTCCAGTACGCGTTTCTCTCTTTTTTCATTCTCCAGCCATTCGGTCATGATGTTGAAGCTGTCGCGGATTTCCTCGAATTCCTTCTGCGCCCGGAAATCCAGACGCACCTGGTCGACACCGTGGTTGATGACCTGTTCCATCCCACCCGTGATCTCGCTGAGTGGTTTTTTTATTTTTCGGGACAGATAGCGGCTCATCAGGTAACAATTTCCAAAGAAGAACAATGTAAACACGACGAAAAATACAGCTACGATCCTTTGCCCTGCACCGCTGCCTGCTGCATTATAGTTATATGACAGGCTCAGTATATTTCTTTCTGCTTTTACGAAATAGTAATACTTCTCCCCGTCCAGTTTTATGGTATTGATAAACCCGCGGTACCGGGCGGCCGGTGTATCCGTGTCTACCATGTTGTCTGTGACCAGGTATTCATAAATCTCATCCTGAGTATAAGACTGCGGCTTATCCTGCTTCTGCCCGTACACCTCCAGTATATGATAGTCTTCATCCAGCTTTTCGATCCACATACCGTTTCGTTCCAAAGAGCCTAAGTCTTTCACCTGCCCATTCTCATCTACCATGTCATAAGGCGCAAGCGACTCAATAGTCCCACCGCCGAGGGACAGCAGAACTCCGAACAGGCACACATACAGTCCTGCCACCAGCAGGACGGCAAATAAAATATAACTCGTTACCAGCTGTCTGAAGACACTTCCCTGTTTCTTCCTCTGCTTCATTTTGTTTCCCTTTCTATCTTATATCCAAGCCCCTTCACCGTTTTAATCAGTGTTTCCTGTCCCGACGGCTGGTCAAGTTTACTCCTCAGATTGCTGATATGTACCATGACCGTGTTGTCATCACCAGCATAATCTTCCTCCCACACCTGTTCGAAGATCTGCTGTCTTGTAAAAATCCTTCCGGGATTACTAAGAAAGAGCCTGAGTATTTTAAATTCCGTGGATGTCAGCTCCAGCGCCTTCCCGTCAAGCGTCACAACACCTTCTCCGGCATTCAGAACTACCCCCTTCGCCTGCAGAATATCCGGCTTCTTTGCCGTATCTTCATGGTAATCATAATTCCGCCTAAGCTGCGCCTTTATCCTTGCCACCACTTCCAGTGGATTATAAGGTTTCGTCACATAATCATCGGCCCCCAGCTCCAGCCCAAGTATTTTGTCATAGTCCTCGCTCTTCGCAGTCAGCATAATCGCAGGGATTTTGCTCGTTTCCCTGATTTTCCGCAGCACTGAAAAACCATCAAGCCCGGGCATCATGATATCCAGAAGCGCCAGATGGATTCCCCCTGTGCGGAAAATCTCCATCGCCTCGATTCCGTCCTTCGCCTTTCTGATCCGGATATTCTCCCTGCCCAGATACAGCTCCAGTACATCTAAAAGCTCAATCTCATCATCTGCTGCCAAAATCGTGTATTCCATTGCATCCTCCCCCGGACCATATCCGCCCTCTCCTCTTATTTTACTGCACTGACGGCCTCATCCAGCATCTCGTCCAGACTCTTGGAAAAATCCATCGTTTCCTTCCAGTCCGGGGAGAGCTGATCGAGAATCAGACACTTTGCCATCCCGATCCGGTAATACTTTCCGCGTCCGTCCTCATATTTATCCAGTGTTTCCAGATACCGCTCCTTGTATGTCTGGCCGCCTTTGTCACTGCCATTTTCTGCCTTCAAAACAATTCCTTCTACATAATACGCAGTCCCTTCGGTCAATTCACAGCGCCGCTCGGCATCAGCCGCTTCCTGCGTCATCTTTTCCCTGCGTCCGTCTTCAAGCTTCCTATATTCTAATACAGCATTCCTGACTTCGTCAATCTTTCCTTTTTCCATTGCACTTCCGGTCACGATCTTCTTAAGAAGCCTCATCTCCTGTTCAAGCTCTTTTTTCACATCCTTTTTCTGGTCCACTTCCTTTTTAAAGAAATCCTCCTCCGTTTCTCCTGCCTGACCGGAAGCCGTCTCCATATCCTCCGTGAAATCCTCGGGCGTCATTCGTTCCCCCATTATCTGGTGGCTGCTAAGCTGCCATGCATGAAACGCCTCATGCCAGATCGTGGCAGTCTGTTCTTCTTCCCCGTATCCGCTGCCCGAAGCCATCCCTTCCACACCGCCTGCAAGAGACAGCAGGCTTTCAAACCGCTTCATCGTCGGGATGATGACTTCAAAATGGTCCCCCACCGGATAGGCGGTCCCGGCAAATGTCTCCAGAACCGGCTCTCTTTTTTCGATTTCCCCATTGTAGAATACATAGTCATGTTTTCCATCATACATCGCAACCGGATAATCTTCCAGTTTAAAATCCTGAAATCCAATCTCATCCACAACCGGCTGCAGACTCGCAGCTTCTTCATATATTTTCTTATCCTCGCTGGCAATTCCTGTGTTTCCCGTCAGAATCCAGCCTGCAAGAAGCGCCGCCCCTGACAGTACCGCCGCCCCCTTACACAGGAGCTGTTTTCCTGACAGCACAGTTTTTGTTTTCTTCATCCCTACGCCTCCTTCCTGCGGAGCACAAATAAGAGCAGGCCGCACACATACAGTACAAGAAGTCCCCCCAGTATACTGTGTATCTGAACCGTTTTCCCTGACAGCAGGTTCGCTGCCTGCGATTCTGCCGCATACAGGTCAGGTACAATAAATAAGATAGCCCTGACAAGCTGTCTGGACACCCCTGACACAATCCCGGATACCGTCTCCAGAATCGGGTGCATCGTCCCTGCCAGCATAAACGCCGCGCAGAGCACCCCCGCCGCCATCGAGGGGAGCACCAGGCTGACCGCACTGGTAAACAGGCTGACTGCCGCCGTACTCACCGAAAAAATAAGAAATGCCGGAACTCCTTTTGCCAAGACGCCAGTCTCCCCTCTCACTGCCGCAAATATCATCACGCCCGCATACAGGATAAACAGTGCACCGACTGAACTGACGATATTCGCCAGTGCCAGCTGTCCGTGGTACTTCCACTGGCTGACGCCGCGGATCCAGACAAGGTGGCTCGTTTTCCGCTCATATTCATTGGGAATCGTCCGCAGGCTGAGCGCAATCGCAATTCCGCCGCCGAGCACGGAAATGACATTCATAACAAGCGGCATGACCATCTGAAACTCCGTCACCGATACCCCGTTTATTGACAGCGTGGCCGCGCCGCTCATGCACATCATGACGATCAATATTCCAATCATAATCACAACATAGATATCCTTTCTCCTGATCCGTTCCCGCAAAGCATTTTTCATAATTCCCATCTCTACATTCCTCCGATTTTCTCTACAAAAATTTCTTCCAGACTTCTGTTTTCTTTCCCTTTTTCCCACTCATAGAGCAGGTTTCCTTTTTTAATAATAATCCCCCTGTCGCAGACCCGCTCGATATCACCGAGGATATGGGAATTGATGATAATCGTCTTGCCGTCCTCCTTAAGGCTCCTGATCGTCTGCATCATTTCCACGCGTCCCAGAGCATCCAGCCCTGCCGACGGTTCATCCAGAATCAGAAGTTTTGGGTCCCCGAGCAAAGCCTGCGCCAGCGCCAGACGCTGCAGCATTCCTTTGGAATAATTCTTAACCTTCGTCCTGCTGTCCTCCAGTCCTGCCCGATCAAGCAGTGCCGGAATCTGCTCTTTCAGTTCTTTCTTCGGAATATTCTGGAGGCTCCCGTAGAATTCCAACACCTCCCTGCCATTCAGAAACGGATGGAAGTATGGTGTTTCCGGGGAATACCCGATTCTGATATTCTCCTGCTTTTCTACGTCTCCCCCGTCTTTGGGAATCAGTCCCAGAATCATTTTAATCGTTGTCGTCTTCCCTGCCCCGTTGCTTCCCAGCAGGGCAAACGCCTCACCTTCCTGCACTGCAAAACTTAAGCCATTCACAACACATTGCTTCTGGTATATTTTTTTCAGATTTCTGCATGATAACATGTTCATAAACATTCTCTCCTTCTCTTAAGATGCTTTTATTGTAGTTCATTTACTTTAAGTGAAAATAAATCCAACCTAAAGATCACCTTAAGATACTGTTTTTCCCGGCATATTTCTTCACGCCCGCGCAATATACTGTAAAAACACCATCGAAAGAGGCCGCCATGCAGACCATATCCACAAACATATGCCAGCGCACCATGTATTCACGAGGCATCCCCGTCTTCCAATACAAAATCAGCTATCCCTGTTTCCACACCACATATAATATCGCCGCAGCGAGGAAAATCAATCAGTACTATTCTCAGTATGCACGTAAAACAGAGGAGTACTGCCGCACAATCCTGTTTCCACAGGCCGCGGATAATGCAAAATATATCCCTGATAACCAGCCGCCTTTTAACAGTTACCAGTTCCTGTCCGAGTACCAGACCACCTGTAACCGGGACTGCATCGTCAGCCTGTACACCGACAGGTACGAGTATCTGGGCGGCGCACACGGCTCCACAACGCGCCTGTCCGATACATGGAACTTTAAGACCTGTACCAGACTTACACTGGAACAGTTTTTTCCCTCCGATCCTTCTTTTACCCAAGCAATTTTTCAGGAGATCGAATCCCAGATATCCGGACGCCAAAAAGAGACCCCGTCCTCTTATTTCGACGATTACGCGGTCCTGCTTCGGAAAAACTTCCATCCGGAAAATTATTATCTGGATGACAATGGGATTGTTATCTATTACCAGCAGTATGATATTGCCCCCTATTCCACTGGAATACCAACGTTTTCCATCCCCTTTCAGGAAAACTTTCCCACTTGTGCATAGAACATACGTTCTGATATAATCAGTTTAAAGCCCAAAAACGGTAAAAGGGAGGTGCAACGCCATGCAGCCAGTCATCTATCACGTCGATGTAAACAATGCCTATCTTTCCTGGGAGGCCGCCTACCGCATCCACCATCTGGGTGGTACGCTGGACCTGCGCACGATTCCCTCTGCCATTTCCGGAGATGCGGCCGCAAGGCACGGCATCATCCTTGCGAAAAGCATCCCGGCCAAACAATACGGCATCCGCACGGGAGAGACTATTCTGGAGGCCCGGCAGAAATATCCCGCCCTTTACATGGCGCCGCCCAATTACGGGCTGTATCAGAAATGCTCCGACGCCTTTATGAAAATTTTGAAGGAATACACACCCACTGTGGAACAGTACAGCATCGATGAGGCGTTTATGGACATGACGGAAACGGTCAGTCTCTTCGGCACTCCGCTTGATACGGCACTGCATATCCAGTCCCGCATCAGAAATGAACTCGGCTTCACGGTCAATATCGGGATTTCCTGTAATAAGCTGCTCGCAAAGATGGCCAGTGAAATGCAGAAGCCCGACAGGGTGCACACACTCTTTCCCGAAGAAATCCCAGATAAAATGTGGCCCCTGCCTGTGTCAGACCTCTTTTTTGCAGGAAGGGCAACCACCGCAAAGCTGTTTCGTCTCGGAATCCATACGATCGGCGAGCTTGCACAAAGTGACCCTGATCTTCTCTCCCTCCACTTAAAAAAGCACGGGAAGACCATCTGGGCCTTTGCCAACGGCCTCGACAGCTCCCCCGTGGAGCCTGCGCCGCCTCCCCAGAAAGGATACGGCAATTCCACAACGATCGCTTTCGATGTAGAGGATGCCAATACAGCCCGCCTCGTGCTCCTCGGTCTGGCCGAAACAGTCGGGACGAGACTGCGGGAGGATGGCATGCAGGCCGAATTAATGTCGGTCGGTATCAAGAGTTACGACTTAAGCTATGCCAGCCATCAGATGATTCTGAAGAGTCCGACGAATATTACGACCGAACTCTACCGCTGCGCCTGCCGGCTCTTTGACCAGCTCTGGGATCAAAAAACACCGATCCGGCATCTCGGAATCCATACCGGCCGGCTTCATGAAGGGGGCACGCTCAGGCAGATGAGTCTGTTTGATACGACAGATTATGCGAAACTAGAACAATTAGACAGGACGATAGATTCTATCCGGAAAAGATACGGGATTGATTCCGTCAGGCGGGCCGCGTTTCTCGATGTGCCCCTCGATCATATGGAAGGAGGAGTCTCCCGCGAAAAACGAAGCGTGGACTACTCCCGCCTGTTGATCGAGTAGATTACGCCGGATACAGATAAAAAGACAGATCAGATAAGGAGGTGTATCATCATGGGTATGGGCATTGGCATCAACGTCCATTCACCGGATGCAGGTAAAATCAAGGGACATCAGGAGCCCGTCGCGTGCGGGGTCTGGTATACAAGCACAGGGACGGCCATTCCTAAGATGATAAAATTTCAGGATGCGGATGGTCACATCCGCACCCTGTCAAACCTGCATGTCCGTACTTTTGAAAAAAAGAATTACTGCGGCATCCCTACTCTGGAATACGAATGCGATGCCGTAGTAAACTCCCGCAAATATATCTTTCATTTACTATATTATGTAGAGCACCAGAAATGGACCGTACTCTGGAAATCACAGAGTTTCTTTAACGGCTAATCCTGATTCTGCCGGTAAACCCGTGCGAACTCCCTCACATGTGCCTCGAGTACGTTCAGTGCCTCCTCTTCCTTTTCAGGTTCCTGATCATACTTGTTCAGCAGGAAGAAAATCGGTGCATAAAAATGAAGTGCCATTACCTCCGGGGAACTGCTCCTGAATATCCCCTGCCGGCACATTTCTTCGAACAGAGCTGCCTGGTATGTGATGCCTGCCTCCATGAAAATCTGCCTGTATACCTCATAGATTTCTCTGTCCCGGTACTGTTCGATCGTCAGCATCCTGCGGAAACGGGCGGCAAACTCATCCTTCAGGTAAAACAGGAAAATCTTCTTACTCAGGTCAAGCAGGTCCCCGAGCGTCAGCGCTCCGTATAAGGCAGCCGCAGACTCCATCCCGGCCTCATCCGGCAGACCATACCCCAGTGACATCTGCTCCATGCGGGTGGACATCTCCTGTACGATCGTGTCAAAGATTTCCTTCTTGCTTTTAAAATGTTTATAAAGCGAACTGTCCTTAATCCCAACCGCATCCGCAATATTTTTCACACTGGTCCCCTGATACCCGTTCTCCGCAAACAGGGTCAGTGCCTTTTCTATAATCAGTTCCTTTGTCGTCATATGTAATCCTCTCTGTTACGCATCCCTCTCTGATTCGGATACCAGCGCCCTTACCGCCTTTTCCTGCCCGAACAACACGCATCCCCCACTGTGTTCCCCTGTCAGGAATTCTCCATCCCGCAGCTTCACGAACAGCCGGGACTTCAATGCCTCACGCAGTCTGGTTTCTTTCAGACTGGTATCGGAAAACGGTGAGAACGGGCAGGGCTCCGCACCTCCATTTGCATTGATATGGAAAAATCCCCTTCCTGCTGCCAGACATCCGCCGGATGCCTTCTCATCCCCTGGGAACGAAATATAAAGCATCGCCTGTTTTTTCTCCCGCAGCTTCCTGAGCCTTTGTTCCATTCTGGCACGGTCTTCTTCATCCGGCGCAAGCCCCTGTGTCATTGGATCCGCCGGCACATACTCCACATAAACCACCGCCTTACATCCAGCCCCTGCCAGCCGGCATGTAAATTCATCCGAAGTCACTTCGTCCAGAT
Source organism: Clostridium sp. AF19-22AC (assembly GCF_003479085.1). Classification (NCBI taxonomy): domain Bacteria; kingdom Bacillati; phylum Bacillota; class Clostridia; order Eubacteriales; family Clostridiaceae; genus Clostridium; species Clostridium sp. AF19-22AC. The sequence continues at coordinate 131,708 of NZ_QUGN01000012.1, forward strand.
TTTCCTTCGTCACCGTAATCGAGGTTCCGAACAGAATCCCCTTTTCCCTCATGCATTCCATCGTCCCCATTAATGTATGGTATACCCCTGCCCCTCTTCTGTCATCCGTCCTCTGCTGATTCCCTTCCATGCTGAAAACCGGAATCAGGTTCCTATGATCTGAAAAAAGCTTTACATAATCCTGATCCATAAGCGTCCCGTTCGTAAATACAGGAAACAGTATCCGCTTGTGCCGGGCCGCCGTCTCAATCACATCCCGCCTGACAAGGGGTTCACCGCCCGCGAGCAGTATGAATCCGATTCCAAGTTCCTCCGCCTGCGAAAAAATATCTCCCCACTGCTCTTTGTCAAGCTGTCCGTTCCGTTCAAACTCCCCGCATGACTCATTCGCCCTTGCATAGCATCCTTTACAGTGCAGGTTGCACTGGCTGGTAATACTCGCAATCAAAAAGGGCGGAATATGTTCTCCCCGCGCCTCCGCTTCCCTGCGCAGTTCTCTGGCCTCCTTCGCTGCTTTCGAATACTGTATCATAAATGCACTTTCCCCTGGATTACTCAAAGAGGCCTTCAGAATCCCTTTTATAATACGGTCCGTACCCCTGCTTAAATACTCTTCTAATTGAAATGACTGCATATCCGCCTTCTTTCCGTGATATTCGATGGCCATACATCTTATTCACTGTCTCTACCAAATAGTATCAGGCTAGTAACCACTAGCTTATATACACAGTATAGCTAGTGATTACTAGCCTGTCAAGAAAGAAATCTATTAAAAACCTTTATAAATCGCAGATACCGTCCGTGTTCTCCTTGACATTTTAAACTGTTACTGCTATTATTACAGTATAAACTGTAATAATTAAAGTTGCAGTAAAAACATTTTCCTGCAGGTATCCAGTAAGCCTGATCACAGGCATACATTACAGAAAGTGAGGGGACACCATGAACAGTGAATTTATCGTAGCCGTACATGCTATGGTTTTTCTCCACCATAAAACCGGGACCATCTCCAGTGAAGTACTCGCACAGAATATCTGTACAAACCCGGTGCGGGTACGGCGTGTTATGGCGAAGTTGAAAAAGGCCGGACTGGCAGAGACACACGAGGGCCGGGCAAACGGAGGCTACGCTTATTACAAATCCAAAACAGTGACTCTGGGCGATATCAGCAGGGCTCTGGACGTGCAGTTTGCAGACTCGTCGTGGCACAGCGGGGACAGGGACAACGAATGTATGATCGCGTCAGGAATGTCAGACTATATGGACTCTTTATACGGAAAATTAAATGAGATGTGCAGTGACTATCTGAATACAATCACAATTGCTGATGTGGAAGAATATCTGAAAAAGAAAAAAGATCCTGTGCACACCCAAAACAGTGCACAGGATCCACATCTTTCATCAGTCACGATGGTAAATATCATGCAGCTTTGCATATAACGGGGCCAGTTTTCCATATATGTTCTGAAAAACATCTTGGTATAGTTCATAATAAATCTGGTGCTGGCCCATATCAGGTTCGAATGTATCCTTCAGATGCACCATCGCCTCCTGTGCCTCCTGATAGTTCTGAAATACTCCCAGGCCCACAAAGGCCGCCATTGCGCTCCCGATTCCGGTGGCCTCATGGGTAACCGTTCTCTTTACGGGTATCCCGAACATATCCGCCGTAATCTGGCATATCTCATCGCTCTGCGAGCCGCCCCCGGCAAGCCGGATCTCCTCGAATGCATGGCCGGAGCGCTTTTCTAAAAGCTTCATTCCTTCGATAAGTGCAAAGTTGATTCCCTCGATAATCGCCCGGTAAATATGGATTCTGGTATGCTGGTCCGAAAATCCGATGATCGCCCCTCTCGCCGATGGCATCGTAACATTCGGGGTAAAATACGGCTGGAACAAAAGCCCGTCGCAGCCTGCCGGAATCTCTTTTAAGCGCTTATTCAGCAGTTCCTCGGCCGATGTCCCCTGCAGCTTTGCCTGCTCCACCTCTTTTTCCGCAAACTCCTTTTTAAACCATGATATCAGCCAGTACCCTCTGAAAATCTCGATCTCCGGGTTGAAAAATCCCGGTATAACGGATGGGTATGGCGGGATAAACCGCTCCGGCTCCAGATACCGCTCTATATTAAATGTAATCGTGGCGGTCGTTCCGAATCCGATTGCCGCCTTCTCCTTCGACGTACAGCCCAGCCCCAGAATCTCACACGCTTTATCGGCACCTGAGGCAAGGACTGGAAGGCCCTCTTTTAACCCGGTATCCTCTGCCGCCTGTCTGGTAATCTTCCCCAGAAGCTCACCGGATTCCTTCACCTCACAGAGTTTATCCGGCTCCACATCAAACACCGGCCGGGTCAGGGCGCCTTTGTTCTGCCACCCCCGGCTCTGGCAGTCGATCGGCAGCCTTCCGACCAGGCTGGCCGCCGCATCCGCCATATTCCCTGTCAGCTTGAACGTCAGAAATCCGCTTAACAGCAGATATTTATAGGTTCTCTTCCAGATATCAGGCTCTTTCTGCATAATCCAGTTGCAGTGCGCCTTCCTGAACTGCATTTTCGCAGTCTCTTCCATTCCGACTGCCTTCAGCATCATACGCGTTACTTGGGAAAACTTCGGGGCCCCGTCTGCTTTCCGTTTGTCCAGCCAGATAATTGCGGGACGTAATGGAATTCCGTTCTCATCCACGCAGATGACCGTATCCCTGATCGTCGTGACGGAGACAGCCTCAATCCTGTCCCACAGCCCGTCTTCAGCCGACGACTTTAACTCCTGGGCCGCCTCACAGATATTCCTGTAGTAAAACAAGGCATCCTGCTCCGCCTGGTCCGCATCTTTTGAGAAATACGGCGGATCATGTTTTTTCTGTCCTTTTCCCAGTATGTCTCCCCGGTTATTGATTAATAAGGCACGGGAGCTCTGTGTCCCCACATCAAATGTCAGGACAATCCTTTCTTCGACCTCTTTCATGGCAATTCCTCACTGAATGTCCTCTCTCAAAAACCGTTTTTCCTCTTCCTTCAGGTCCAGTCCCAGCGTACCGCCCGGATTCATGTTATATCCCGGGTCAAAATAATTTTTCAGGGCACGGATCATGCCGTATTCCGTTCTGCCGATCTGCCCCTCCAGCCACGGTGCGAACATTTTGCCGATGCCGTGGTGATGGCTCAGCGCCGCCCCGGACTTCTGGATTGCATCCAGAATGGTGCTGTGGTATTTCCTGAATTCCTCCGCATCATCCATCCTTGTGATAAAAATGAAGTACAGGTTTGCACCCTGCGGATAGCAGTGTGACATATGCGTCGTGACAATCGTATTCGGCAGTGCATGGCAGACCTTACGCACCTCCTCGTGTACCTTGCCCATGTTGGACCAGTTCACGGAACACTCAAGAGTATCGGTCATAATTCCAAAGTCCAGAAGGGTATCTCTCAGATACGGGTCTGTGAAACGCCCTTTTTCCCAGCTCTTTGTCACAAATGAGGTCAGGCTCATGCCTCCGTATTCTTTGGCAATCCTGCGGATATTGCGGGCCACATTTTCAGAAAACCCTTTCTCCCCGTCCGTGAAACCAAGGAACAGGCATCTCTCCATATCCCGGTATCCTCTTGCATCCAGAAGCTTCCAAAGCGGAGTTTCATCCACATTATAAAGACGCAGCATCAGGTCCGTTTCCTCCGGGTCAGACAGGCGGAATACGGAAGAAAATCCCGCTTCACACTGCATCATCTCACGTGCCGCCTCCTGCGCGGTCTTCCAGTCTTTAAAAATATAGGAAAACCTCTGCCTGTTCTGCGGCATATAGCGGAATACTTTTAGTGTCACCTCTGTAAGTACACCAAAGGTTCCCTCACTTCCCATCATAATCTGGTTCAAATTCGGGCCGGTCGCCTCCCTCGGGTAATGGCTGGTCTGGATATTTCCAATCGGTGTGGCATACTTCTGTGACATAACAATATCTGTGATACAGCCATAATAGGTACTGTTCTGTCCGGCTCCCCTCGTTACGACCCAGCCTCCCACACTGCTATATTCAAAGGACTGAGGGAAATGGCCGCAGGTGTAGGCTCTTTTTGACCCCATAAGCTGCGGTGCATGGTTCAGGGCACGCTCCAGTTTTGGACCCGACATGCCACTCTGTACAGTAATTGTCTGGTCGGTTTCATTAAAAGAAACGATCTTATTATACCGTTTCCTCATATCCAGGGAAATCCCGCCCTTTACCGGTTCCACACCGCGCGTCACACTGCTTCCCCCGCCGTATACATAAAGAGGGATGCCGTGTTTTGTACTGTACGCCACGATTTCTTCGATCTGTTTCGTCGTTCCCGGATATACAACCACATCCGGCAGATTCTCGATGATCCGCTGGCGGAGTCTGGCCGCATCATACCCCGTCTTGCCGTAAGCAACAGCGAGTCTCGGATAATCCTCTGTCGTAACAAACTCATCCCCGACAATCTTTTTCAATGCCTCAATATGCTCCGGGGCAAGATTGCACGGTGCATCCAGCTTCACCGGGTCCATCCCGATATCGCCGTCATAGGACCTGAAATCCTCGTCTGTCATATTGAATTTTTCCTTCATCATCTTATATAAGGATTCCTTCGGGTATTTCACATACTCCGGGTCCCCCCAGCGGAAAATAGACCGGTAGCTATCTTTCGGTGCAGGTGTTTTCACCCATTTCGGTTCAAAATCTTTATACGGTTTATTGCTCATAATTCATCTTCTCCCTTCTGACATCCATTGCTGTACTTCTAAGAAACACTTTCTGCGTTCTCATACTCTTTTAATATATCACTTGTTACAATCACATCCACGCCCAGTCCGAGGACATTTTCGATGACAGGCTCCCCTGTTCCACATATCCTGTCAACCGTCACCTGATTGATCTGGTTCATCACGTCAAATATCCGTTCCTTTGGTATCTCCGCAGACACCCTCACCGGAATCACCGGAACCCCGGCAAATATGGTGCGGATCGTGGAACAGATCGTCCGCATGGGATGGGTCATTTCCTCCACTGCAAATGCTTCCCCCCGTTTACACTGGTTCCCGCTGACTTCCCACACACCATCCTTCTTTTCCACTTTCAGGCTGCACCCGTTGGGGCAGACAATACAAGTCATCTCTTTCAAATGTCTCCCTCCTTTCGGATCGCAATCTCAATCCGGCTGTCTTTCTCAATTTTAAATGTGCTTAAGTCCAGTTCTAGCCGTTCCATTTCCGGCGGTTTTAAGTTCCTGTACTTTTTATGGAAGATCGCCTTCCCGTTCAGCAGAAATACAAGCGTTCCCGCGCTTAGTACTTCCCTGCTGCGGAAATAGAACACCACCTGTTTCAGTTCATCCGACAGTGTCAGCTTCTGCGGGACAAGGTACTGTAAGGATGTATCCGGCTTTAATTCTACGGAAACTGCCCTGCTGTTTTTTCCCTGATTTGTAACCGTATCTGCCCCCCGCCGTGTAAATTCTGCTGCCGCTGCGCCTGCCAGTTCCCCGCTTTCGGATACATAATCCACCAGGTCATTCACATGCAGTGCATTCCCGCACGAAAAAACTCCTTCCGTCTCTGTCATAAATCGATTGTCGCAGACAGGTCCCTTCGTTCTGGCGTCCAGCCGTACACCCAGCTTTTCCGCCATTTCATTTTCCGGTATAAGCCCCACCGAGAGAATTAATGAGTCGCATGCGACCCTTTTTTTCGTGGCCTCCACAGGCTTCATGTTTGAATCCACTTCCGCCACTTCCACGGCGGTAAGTCTCTGTTCCCCAAAGACCCTCGTTACTGTGTGTGACAAATGAAGAGGAATCCCATAATCGTCCAGACACTGTACAATATTCCTTGTCAGGCCGGAAGGCGTCGGCTTTACCTCATAGACCCCCAATACCTCTGCGCCCTCCAGCGTAAGCCTTCTCGCCATGATCAAGCCAATGTCCCCGCTTCCGAGAATCACACACTTACCGGCAGGCATTTTCCCCTGCAGGTTCACAAAATGCTGTGCCGTCCCAGCAGTCATGATCCCGGCCGGTCTGGTTCCGTGGATCTGGACCTGTTTTGCCGTCCGCTCTCTGCACCCGGTGGCGAGCACGAGTGCCTTCGCCCGGTATTCCTGAACGCCGCGGCGGTTCACGGTTTTCAGCACAAAACCGCCGTCTGTACGCTTCATTTCCGTAACAAAAGTCAGCAGGCTATGATCGATTCCCCGCTCCCTGAACTCCTTAATAAACCGCTCTACATATTCCGGCCCCGAGAGCTTTTCACCGAAACGTATCAGCCCGAACCCGTCATGGATACACTGCTTGAGAATCCCTCCGAGTCTGGCCTCACGCTCAATCAGGAAAACCAACGCACCCTTTTTGTCCGCAGACACTGCCGCTGCAAGACCGGCCGGTCCCCCGCCTATTACAATGACATCATATGTTTTCACGATACCGCCTCCCCATTTCCAGGCTTCGTCTCACGAAGCAGAATTTCCGACCCTGCCCCGGCCTTTCGCACCTTTTCCTCAGGAATCTGCTCATATTCACTGATAATCTTCGTTACGAGAGGCATACAGAAACCACCCTGGCATCTGCCCATCCCGGGGCGCACCCTTTTCTTGATCCCGTCTATCGTCGGCACAGGAATCGGGGACTTCAGCGCATCCAGTATCTCTCCCTTGCTGATTTCCTCACAGCGGCACACAATCTCCCCGTAATCCGGGTTTTCCTGTATGAGCCGGTTCCGTTCTTCATCGGAAAGCCGGTTCAATACCGGTGCTGCCTTCCTGACCGGCTGGAAATCCCGGTTTCTCTCCACTTTTCTGCTCTTTGAAAGTTCTTTGACCACCATCTTCTCAATATCGAGGGCAACCGCCGGTGCCGTGGTAAGTCCCGGCGACTGGATTCCCGCACAGTGGATTAAGTTCTTTGTCCTCCTGCCCTTTTCAATCACAAAGTCCTCTTCAAATGTAGCCGGCCTGACACCTGTAAAATATGTAATGATATCTCTTTCGCTCAGTGCCCCGGCCGTCAGCTTCTGCTTCTCAAAAACGGCATCAATACTGCCCTGCTCTGTGGCAAAGTTTTCTTTCTCATACGTTTCCACCGCATTCGGACCGACAAGCAGATTATCGTGGACCGTATGCAGGATGCCTCCGCCTTTTGTATGCTTCGTATTTTGATTCAGTGTCTTGATCGATGCAATCCCCTTTACAAGACTGCCCGACTTTTTATCCAGAATAGAATTCGTACCTTTTCTCGGATGTATCGAATAAAAGCGGTCTCCCGCCATCTTTGCCACATCCTCCGCGAACACTCCGGCCGCATTGATCACGATCTTCGGATAGACCGTCCCCCGGTTCGTCGTCACGGAACGGATCTTTGCGTTCTTCACTTCCATGCCAAGCACCGCCGTATTCAACGATACTTTTGCTCCATTCTCCACCGCATTTTCCCCATAAGCAATTGTCAGTCCGTAAGGACATACACAGCCCGCAGACGGGTTGAATATGGCAAACTGAAACTCTGGGTTCAGGTTCGGCTCCCTCCTAAACAGTTCATCCCGTTTCAGAATCTGCGTATCCTTCACCTTGCAGATATGCCTGCGCTGCCAGACGTAAGCCCATATGAGGGGATACATCCATTTTCCGGTAAATCCCACATACTGCCCGCACCGGTCAAAGGGAACACTGAGCTCCTTGCAGACCCTGCCGAACATCCGGTTGCCTTTCAGCACATAATGCTGCTTTAAGCTGCCCCGGTTCAGATCGACTCCCGGATGCACTTCCCCGTCATTGCGGCCTGACGCCTGCACTGCAAGATCTGCCTCCTTATCCACGAGCAGGATATCCAGCTTCCATTTGGAAAGTTCTCTCGCAATGCTCGCTCCCGAGATCCCGCCTCCAATGATCAGGACATCCGGCTTCTTCTTATCAAGAGAATCATCCTTTACGTCCGGTATCCGCATCTCTGGTATCGTCACCCCATCCAGTCTGATATCATTCACAACATGCATACCCGGCTTCTTATTCACACACATGCTGCATGCCGCAACAATCTTATCCCAGCTGTCCAGATGCCCTGACACAATAATGCAGCGGTTCTCTATCCGGACCGAAACACTCTCTCCAAAATGCTTATGAAGCTTCTTTTGAAGCACATTTACATTCATGGAATCCCTTCTTTCTTCTAAAAGACATAATGATTCTATTTTTCCAACATTCAAACCATATGCATATTATACGATAAGTTATCAGACATTTCCACCCATAATTGGAAATTAGTGTACGATCTTTATATTTCTGAATGATTGAATGGTACGCCTGCTGAAAATCAGGCGGAAAGGCCCCTGCAAGCTGTGTGGCCTGTTCGCATGCTTTTCATTTACGAAGAACCACTAATGCCAAAAACGGCCCTCCAGCAGGGCACCGACCACATTTGCCGTCCAATCTTGATGATTGGACGGCAAATGTGGTCTGAAAATCTGTTTTGGAAAACAGATTTTCTCCCTTTGGAGGGCCGTTTTTGACATAAGTGGTTCTAACGTGCATTCTATGCATTTGAACAGGCCACACAGCTTGCAGGGGCCTTTCCGCCTGACTTTCAGCAGGCTTCGTTCATCCAGTGGGACGTGAAGATCGTCCGGGGTGGGGATTTCCGGTCAAAAGATACATTTTTTAAATGTACTTCTTTAACCCAGCCTATTTGTGGAACATGGACCAGTAACCTTGTATGAAGATGAAGAGTACGATTACTGGCAGTACGCAGGAGACGTATATTCTTGCCCATTGGGGGAATTTGAGGCCTTCTCCGGTATTGGCTTCTTTTTGGAAGTTTTTCCATCCCCATCCGATTTTGCTTGTGCAGAAGAGGAGGTAGATCAGGCTTCCGATTGGGAGGAGGTTGTTGCTTACGAAGAAGTCTTCCAGATCCAGGATGTTTTTGCCCTCTCCCAGTGGTGAGAATCCGCTCCATATGTTGAATCCTAAGATGCATGGAAGTGATAGGATGATGATTGCAGCCAGATTGATAAGTACTGCTTTCTTACGGCTGCATCCGGTCAGGTCCATAGCAAAGGATATAATATTTTCAAATACGGCAATGATCGTGGATGCCGCCGCGAAGAACATACACAGGAAAAACAGGGTTCCCCAGATTCTGCCACCGCTCATGGAGTTGAAAATATTCGGCAGTGTAATGAAGATCAGACTCGGTCCGCTGTCGGGATTGACTCCGAATGCAAAGCAGGCCGGGAAAATGATCATTCCTGCCACGAGTGCCACGCATGTATCTAACACAGTGACACAGACCGCCTCTCCAGTCAGTGTGCGTTTCTTGTCAATGTAGCTCCCGAAAATAGCAATTGCGCCGATTCCCAGACTCAATGTGAAGAAGGCCTGTCCCATCGCTGCAAACACAACATTCATGATACCGGCATCTTTTACCTTGGAAAAATCAGGGTAAAGATAGAATCGAAGGCCTTCAGAAGCCCCTGTCAGCGTCGCGGAGCGGACTGCGAGTATTACCATAAGTACAAGCAGGATCAGCATCATTACTTTTGTAATCTTCTCAACACCTTTCTGGAGTCCTATGCTGCAGATTGCGAAGCAAAGCGCAACAACAATTACCATGCAGACCGTCATAAGCACCGGCTGTGCGGTAAGTGAACCAAACTCCCCTGCGATCTCATCTGCATTCAGGCCTTCAAATTTACCGCCCGCCATCTTTACAAAGTATAACAGCATCCAGCCCCCAATGGTCGTATAGAACATCATCAGGAGATAATTTCCTGCCATCGCACCGTATTTATACCAGTGCCACTTTGTCCCCGCAGGCTCCAGCCTGTCAAATGACAGAGCCGCACTCACCTGGCTCGCCCTGCCTACAGAGAACTCCATAATCATAATTGGAAGCCCGAGTATTGCAAGGAAGAACAGGTAAATCAGCACAAAAGCCGCGCCCCCGTATACCCCTGTGATATAAGGGAACCGCCATACATTTCCAAGTCCGATGGCACATCCTGCCGAAATCAGGATGAACCCCAGTCTGGAACCAAATTTTTCTCTCTTCATATCTCTTTAGATCCTCTCTTTTATCGTTTAAAAATCTGGCCGGTTATTATAAACAAATTTGGCCAACAAGGTTTATCTTAAGACATTGCCATTTTCCTGTCAAGCAATTCCGGCGGCTTTATGTGCTCCCTACAGCTAAAGGCCCCGGGCAAGATGCCCGGGGCCTGATCATATCCTTATGTATAAACCGTTTCGCTTTCCTTAGTTTGCCTCCAGCGAACGCTTCTTTGTAATTGTGACCTTTTCGTCGTAGCACGTGAAGATCTCATCCACCTTCTCTTTTTTCACCTTCGGGGTCACAAGACTTACCACAGGCACAATAACCAGTCCGGCTATCATGGCGATCGCTCCCGCGTTAATCGGTGAAGCAATGTATCCGATAAACATATTTGAAACAGTGATTCCCACTCCTGCGATAAAACTTGCCCATACAGCGGCGCGTGTCACACCTTTCCAGTACAGTCCGTAGAGGAATGGAGCCAGAAATGCCCCGGCCAGCGCCCCCCATGAGATTCCCATTAGCTGTGCAATGAAGGTCGGCGGATTCAGCGCAATCACAACAGAAATTACGATGAAAAATACAATCAGCAGCTGCATGGTAATGACCTGTTTCTTCTCACTCATATTCTTCATCACATTATCCTTCAGCAGGTCCAGAGTCATTGTAGAGCTGGACGTCAGAACAAGTGAAGACAGTGTGGACATAGATGCCGATAAAACAAGTACGACTACGATGCCGATTAAGATGTCCGGCAGGCTCGAAAGCATAAACGGAATAATACTGTCATAGATTACCGAGCCTGTTGTCTGGTCATAGATGGCCGGGTCATCGAAGAGTCTTCCGAAACCGCCGAGGAAATAAGAACCTCCTGCAACTACGACTGCAAACAAAGTGGAAATGACTGTCCCTGTGTTGATCGCCTTCTCATCCTTAATCGCATAAAACTTATTGATCATCTGCGGCAGCCCCCACGTTCCCAGAGAGGTCAGGATTACAACCCCCAAAAGGTTCAGCGGGTCAGGGCCGAAGAAGGAAGTAAAAGCTCCCGGCTGTCCGGAAGTCACTGCCACATCACTCGGTATCTGCGCCATTGTCTGGATTGCCTGAAGGAATCCCCCTTTTCCGCTCAGTACCGCACCGATAACTACAACAATTCCTACCAGCATGATGATTCCCTGAATGAAATCGTTGATAGCCGTTGCCATGTAACCGCCAAGTATAACATAGACCGCTGTAAATAGCGCCATAACAACTACACAGGCTGTGTATGGAATATGGAACGCCATCCCGAACAGTCTGGATAATCCGTTGTATACAGAAGCCGTGTAAGGAATCAGGAAAATAAATACAATCACAGAAGCCGTGATTTTCAATGCCTTGCAGTCATAGCGTTCCCCGAAAAAATCCGGCATCGTCTTCGAACGCAGGTGCTGGGTCATAACCTTTGTCCTCCGTCCCAGCACTACCCATGCCAGAAGGCTTCCGATCACCGCGTTTCCAATGCCGATCCATGTGGATGCAATTCCGTATTTCCATCCGAACTGCCCGGCGTACCCTACAAATACAACCGCTGAAAAATAAGAGGTTCCATATGCGAATGCCGTCAGCCACGGTCCGACAGAACGCCCGCCCAGCACAAAACCATCTACACTTCTCGTGTGTCTTCTTGCATAGAAGCCCACACCTACCATTACAGCAAAAAATACAATCAGTAAAATTAACTTAACGCCCATCTCTCTTCCTCATCTCTCATATGCTTTCCTTTTTATGATGCCTCTGCTCTTGCTAATTCGCTTTAAAGCGTTACGCTTTAAAGTATTAAAGCACTATTGGTATAGTACCACGGGACATATCCCTGTGTCAATCGAAAAATGGTGCGAATACAAAATTATTACTGCCTATCGTTACCGTTCTCTCTCCGGGTACATACAGACATGCAAAATCCCCTGTAATATGAATCTGTTTCTTCATACTACAGGGGATTCCTGATAATAAATCATTATTTCATCTTCTCGACTCTGTCATGAATTGTCTTGTTAAAATTCTCAATCTGTCTGCAGTAAGGCTCATTCATGAACTTTGAATTCAGCATAAAATCTGCTGTCGCCAGATTGTTTGCAATCGGAATGTCATAGACAACTGCGATTCTAAGCAGCGCCTTTACATCCGGGTCGTGAGGCTGTGCTTCCAGAGGGTCCCAGAGAAAGATCATGAAATCAATCTGTCCTTCTACAATCTTTGCACCGATCTGCTGGTCACCGCCAAGAGGTCCGCTACAGTATCCCCTGACCGGAAGTCCGGTTCTCTCCGCAATCAATTTTGCAGTGGTGCCCGTCCCACATAAAAAGTGCCCTTTTAAAATCTCTTTATTCTTATCACACCAGTCTACCAGCTCTTTTTTCTTGCCGTCATGTGCGACCAGCGCGATATGCTTTGCCTTGCCAATTTCCAAAGTTACGTAATTGTCTTCCAGCATATGTACTACCTCCATTATTCTGTCAGCCCTTTTTAATTATACCAGCTGTTCCATAGAATGAAAACGTATGGATGCCAGCAGGCCTATGGCTACTGTTACTATCATACTATAAATGAGAATAATTGGAAAGACCAAATCTATACTAATTACCAGTCCTGCCACTACGGAAATTGCCGCACCGATTCCCAGAATCGTCATCTGGATCAGTGCCCTGACGATCCCCTGCCCCGTCTTTCCGAGGGATTCTCCCAACAGGCACTGCGATATTACCATCGTGTACATCCTGTTTGCCTGAAGGACAGCATATGTCAATATTGCAAGTACGATCTGCACAGGGCTGATTTTCCATGCCACACCGAGCGGGATACAGAAAATACAGCCGTCCACCAGCGCTTTAATATGCTCCATCAGCGTCGCATACCAGAGTTTTTTAACCGGGCTGTCCGGAATCAGGAAGAGATAAGGACTCTTAAGCTCATTCTCCCATTTTCCAACATACCCTGACAGGACCAGCGTCATATAAAGAATGATCCCCATTAGATACATTGCAGGCATGCCTGATTTCATCACACTCGCCCGCATCACTCTGGATAACAGGATTGCGATGGCAAGGCACATCACCGTCATTTTAGAGAAAATGAAATACTTTTCCTTCTTGTACTCCAGCAGCTGCCTGTAAAAAATCGCTTTTGCACCTGTTGCACGGAAAGATTCATTGACCCGGCGGAACTTCTTTTTCTTCTCACCGATACTCATCACCATCTCGCCATTGACCTTGCGTCTTCTCATCTCTGCATAGTCATCTGCAAACTTTGCTGCATCTTCATAATACCCGCCGTCACATTTCATCCTGCAAGCCGCCAGCAGCGCACCCGCTGCCGTTAAAAGGTATAAAACGGTACAGATCACATTCAGTGTATCCGGTCCCAGAAGGATCAGACGGTAGACAGAAATATTCCAGCCGGCCACCGGTATCATCTGAAGCCCCGGCCAGTCAATAAACGCCGATGCACTCTCAACAGACACTCCATATTTCTTAAAATAAAGAACAATAAAAACGGCAACTCCAACCAGAAATACCTTAATGCCCCTGCCGATCCAGATCTTCGCTTTTTCCGGAATCCTGTCATTCGTATACATCAGTACCATAATACTGATTTCAAACATAATTTCCACAACACATTCTACAAGGAAAAACAGAACCATCTTCCACAGTTCCACCCCGAATACAGCCAGTCCCCCGATGAAAAACAGAATACTGACGATTATCGAAACAAGATAATTCATCCATGCACTGTGAAGCAGAATCAGCTTTGGATTCACCGGCGCCGTAAAGATAAAGTGTGCATGTGAAGGTTTGAAAATAACCCCTTTTCTGGAAGCATATGATGCAAAATTAGCAAGGAAGATATAAAGCGTCCAGATTGTTATGATGACAATCAACCCTTTTACAGAGTCAAAATGTATGATATTCACAAGGTTGCCCAGCATCACTGCAACAAAAACTGCATACACGAAGCCCCCGATAATCAGAAGTAAAGATACCGGCTTTCTCAGCGCCTTCTTCATATTATTCATAAAGGTCCTCTTCGTTACATATAAAAGCGCTCTCATCTATTCATCACCGCCCGTTTCCCATCCGCCTGTCATCTCAAAGAACAGGTCGTCCAGATCCTTCTCGCCTACTTCTGACTTATGATAGGAACCGATAATATGACTCTTCTCCATAACAAACATAACATCCCAGAGCTCCTCCACCATCTCCAGCATATGCGTACTGATCAGCACGGTTACTCCCTGGTTCTTCAGCTCAATGACAACTTCCTTTAGCTCCTTAATCGCTTTTGGATCTAGCCCCACCATAGGTTCGTCCAGAAGAATCACTTTCGGCTTTATCGAAAGTGCACAACAGATGCTGACCTTCTGCATCATACCTTTCGACAACTCATTGCCAAGTTTATCCTGCTTATCATCCAGATCAAAACGTTTCAGCAGAGCCTCAATCTCCTCATCCGTGACAGTGCTGTCATAGGCTCTGCGCACATACTCGATATGCTCTCTGACAGTCAGTGCCTCGAACATGGACGGAATCTCCGGCACATAGGCAAACAGCCGCTTCGCATCCAGCTTCTTTGCATCAATCCCCTGAATACCGATTCGCCCCGTGTAGCGCAAAAGCCCCGCTATACTCTTAATAATGGTAGACTTTCCCGCCCCGTTAGGCCCTAACAAAACTCCGACCTGACCGTCCGGGATAAAAAAACTGACCCTGTCAACTGCCAGATACTTTCCATATGATTTACTTAACTCCTGTATTTCCAGCATGATTCCCCTCCTGCATATGTAATATAAAACTACATTCCCTGATACTTTTTGTATTATTCATTTAATACAATGATACATGTAATTCAAAATCTTGTCAATACTGTATTAAAAACACCCCGGAAGCATATGACTCATTGTTGCATATACTTTCGGGGCGTTCTGGTTCAAATTATTTTTTATGCTACATAGCTGCAATTACTTCCATCAGCTCCTTATTCGGGATGCAGACCTTCCCATTTTCATAACTCAGGAAACCATAAACAACCATAGCTGAAAAAATCTCATTCTTTGTCTGCAGGTTCATAGAAGTAGCCGCATACTCCTGGATTTTTGCCGGTACGGAAACACCGGATACCATAAGAGCCAGGTCATCCCGGACATCATCTACATTATGTTCGATGTAATAGTAAATCTCATCATAAGGCCCGGCACTGGTCCAATAATTCCCCAGATTATTATTCTGCAACGAGAGGACGACTGAGCGTGGGTTATAAACCCGCTCTCCCCCATAGGTATGGTAGCCATCATACCAGTTTTTCAGGTTCTTTCTTGTTACCCTTTCTCTTTTCTCTAATGCCTGATACTTTGCGTAAAGCTTATCCACTTCTGTTTCCGTAAAGCCAAAAGTCTCGCTGAACCGCTCTTCCGTTATCATCGTGTATTCCATGAACATATTCAGTTCTGAACCGCTCGAATACTTCGCGATAGGAAGGATGCCCGTCATATATGCCATAAGCACATAGGGCCTGTCTTTTAGCAGGCTTCGTAAGAACAGCAGATATTCTTTCTTATCTTCCTCTGTCACAAAATCCTGATGGAAAATATAATCCCATTCGTCCAATACAAAGATAAAACGTACGGAAGGATCTTTTCTGTAAATACTAAGCAGAATATCAATAACATCCTCTTCTTCATCTGTTTTCAAACTGGGATATTCCGCCCTCAAATCTTCTACCAGCCATCTTTCTATCCGTCCAATATACTCCTCATAGGAAGTGCATTTTCTCGAAATGTCATTAAAAGAAATATGAATGACGGAAAACTGGTTCCGGTATTTGCTTAAGTATCATTCCATTTCCGCGTCACTTCTGTATTTAAATCACATATAAATCGCTGCAAAAAGATACAAAAAGATACATTTCTCTGAGATCGTCTGATTCTATATTGCTTTTTATTTCAAAAACCTCTACAATAAAATCAGTAGTTCTCAGGAGGAAAGTCTATTGAAAAAGATGAAGAAACATACCTCGGGTTTTACCTTAATTGAATTAATTGTTGTTCTGGTAATACTTGGAATCCTTGTGGCTGTTTCCGTACCGGCCTTCTCTGGGTACCTCAACAGGCAGAAGGAAAAAGAAGCAATCTCGGAATGCAGATTGATTGTGGCTGCTACACAGAGCGCCTATATGGATATATATGCAAAGAATGACAGTACACTGAAGCCCAATACCGAAGAGATTTTAAAAGAAGTCGGGGTAGATGGGAAGATTATAGGTGCTGATTTCGATGAAAAGACGCGTAAGATCACAACACTTACCTATCTTGCAGAAAATAAGCTGTGTGTTCTGTATAGAAAAGATGAGGATGTGAAATATGTGATTACTGATGACCAGACCGGCGATATATTAAGTAATCTCGAAAAATTTATAAAAAGTTATCAGGATTTTACTGTGGATTGGTTATCATCTCCTAATAGTAATAAATACGCTGGAAGGGAAACTTTAACCCGCCTGCTAATAGAAAAATATGGCTTACTTCCTTCTGTAGATTCCACCTTAATCCCTGACCGTTATACCAATACATCCCTCTATTGGCAGCCATATTATATAGCCAACAATAAAACTGGTTTGCAAGGCTCTACATCTACACTTTTACTTGCAACACCTAATGATGGCAGCGGGAATCTTAGTAATATTCAAAATAGCTGGAAGGCATATATGATTTACTTTGAAGGTGTCGTCTATGTATTGCCTGAAGGTTCTGAAAATGCACCTATAGGAATGAGCGATATGCACACTGTGCCACAGACTTCGGAAGGAATTACACAGCATATTAAAGACCTTGGTTTTGTTCCTGCTAATTAATACCGCCTTCAAATTCAAAAATCCCGGAATGCATATTATAGTTATTTATATGCTTCCGGGATAATTTTTTATATTAGATTACAATAATGATATCAGTGAAAAACTCTGCTACAGATACTGCGTCAGGTCATGCACATCATTCGTGTACTTCTTGGCATTTTCTTTCGTAATAATCCCTGTCCGCACAAGTCTTGCGAGGTCCGTATTCAGTGTATGCATCCCGTGTGCCGCCCCGGACTGCATGACCGTATTGAGCTGGTGGCATTTGTTTTCCCGGATCAGGTTGCAGACTGCGTCCGTCCCGATCAGGACTTCTGTTGCAGCAACTCTCCTTTGCTGGTCCTGCGTTGGTATCAGGCACTGTGTCACGACACCGTTTAATATGGCGGAAAGCTGTGTCCGTATCTGGTTCTGGCTCTCGGAGGGGCATGCATCAATAATACGGTCTATTGTCTGGGCCGCCCCGGTTGTGTGCAGTGTAGACATGACCAGATGGCCTGTCTCGGCCGCTGTCAGTGCTGCTGAGATGGTCTCATAGTCCCTCATCTCCCCTACAAGAATTACGTCCGGGTCTTCACGTAGTACGGAGCGCAGGGCAGGAGCAAATCCTTTCGTATCTATGCCGACTTCTCTCTGGTGGATAATCGACTGATTCTCTTTGTATACATATTCTATCGGGTCCTCTATCGTAACGATATGTTCTGCCCGTCTCTCATTGATATAATTAATCATGGCCGCAAGTGTGGTAGATTTACCGCTTCCGGTCGGCCCTGTCACCAGTACAAGCCCCCTCGGCTGCCCGGCAAGCTGCCGGAGGACATCCGGGAGCTTCAGTTCTTCCAATGTAGGGATATGATTGTTCAGCAGCCTGATTGTAGCCGCCACCTTTCCCTGCTGGTGAAAAATATTGACACGCTGTCTGTTGCCGTCTTCTGTCTGGATGGCAATATCAATATCCTCCCCTTTTTCGAACAGCGTCCTGTTGTGTTCCGATAAGACAGACAGAATTGCCAGCCGTGTTTCTTCCGGCTGAGTGTCTTCTTCCATCTTCATGAGCCTTCCCTGTATGCGGAACCGAAGCGGCAGTCCCTCTGATATATGAATATCCGAGGCACCTTTCTCCCTTGCAGTTTCTATGATCTGAGCAATTGTATTCATACCCACCTCCAAATAAATCTATGCATAATAAGCTACTTTCCATAATTCTTCCATTGTAGTTACGCCTTCCCGTACAAGGTTAACCCCCTGTTCCTTCAGCGTGTGCATATCCTGATTCTGAATCAGATAATCTTCCATCTCCTCCATGCTTGCCCCGGCTGTAATCATGCGTCGGATCTCTTTTGTAATCACAGCGATCTCATGGATAGCAATTCGTCCGACATAGCCGGTATTATTGCATTTTTCACAGCCGCACGCCTGCTTTACATACATCACATCTTCACCCAGCACAGCCCTGTCTGCTGCTGTCGTTTCTACCACTTTCCCACAGTCCGGGCATACACGCCGCATCAGTCTCTGTGCAACAACCCCGACGAGTGAGTTCGCAATCATGTATGGTTCGATTCCCATATCGATCAAACGTACAATAGAAGAAACCGCGTTATTCGTATGGAGCGTAGAAAGTACAAGATGGCCTGTTATGGCGGCCCTGACAGAAATAGATGCCGTCTCAGAATCTCTTGTTTCCCCTACCATGATAATGTCCGGATCCTGCCGCAGCAGTGCCCTGAGTCCTACCTCGAATGTAAGGCCAGCCGTGTTATTTACCTGCATCTGGTTTAATTTCGGCATATTCTTCTCCACAGGGTCCTCGATCGTGGAGATATTCACGCTCCGCTTTGATAAATATGCCAGAATCATATATAACGTTGTTGTTTTTCCCGAACCGGTAGGCCCGGTCAGATAAAGGATTCCGTTAGGGGAATTCAATAGCGGCGCGAACTGTGCATAATCATGTTCGTTCATGCCAAACGTATCATTATGAAGTATCTTTGTATTGCCGCTCAAAAGTCTTAAAACGGCTTTCTCACCAAATACAGTCGGGATCACAGATACACGGATGTTTACATTTTCATTTTCCAGTTTAATCTTAAAATGTCCATCCTGCGGAACACGTTTTTCAGCAATATCCATTCCCCCCATGATCTTAATACGGGCAATGATGGATGCCTGCAAGGTACGTTTCAGGGTGACATATTCAGTAATTGTACCGTCCACACGCATGCGGACCACCGTCTTGTCTTCGAATGGTTCAATATGGATATCACTTGCATTGATATTATAGGCCCTTATGATTAATGTGTTCAAAAGGCGGATGGTAGGCGCTTCGCTGTCCATGTCACCGTCGATATCATAATCAGACAGTTCCAGTTCATCCAGATTCTCATCAGAGCTTTGATTTGCCTGTTTTGCCGCCTGCTTCGCGGAAACCTCTGTATAATAATATTCCAGCGATTTCATAAGCGGAGCCAGTTTGGACAGCTTGATATCCAGATGCATACCGGTCAGCTGACGAATATCCTCCAGAGCATAGAAGTTCAGCGGATCATTCACGATCACTGTAAGATTATTGCCGCTTATGGCAATGGCTAAAATATGATATTTCATTGCCAGCTGGCGGGGAATCTTTGAGACGGCTTCCACATCCACTGAGTACCGGGACAGATCAATCACATCCAGCTGAAGCCTTTCCCCCAGCGCCACAAGAACCTGTTCCTCCTGAACATAGCCCAGACTAATCAGAATTTCTCCCAGACGCCGGTCTTTATGTTCCTTCTGATAAGCAAGCGCCTCCTGTACCTGTTCTTCTGTTATGTAACCATACTCCTGCAAAACTTTACCAATCGGAATATTTTTCATCATCTGCCCTACTTTCCTGATTTTCTTTCCTATATTAAATCACCCGGTCATTATTTCTCACACATGTAGACTTCCAGTCTCAGGTCCAATGTAGTCATATCCACAGCTGCTCCTTCTGTAGTCTCGGCAGCCTCTGAGTCTATATGAAATGTCTGGATACGCACAGACGGATATTCCTGATTTACAACATCAATCAGGTGCTTTGCCTGCTTAAGTGTCCCTGTAACGGTCACATTCACCTGAGAAGCATATACCGTCGACTGCGTCTGCTCCACAGACTGCGCGCCATCTGACGAACCAGAGTCCGTGCTGCCGGCACCCTCCCCGCCTTCGGCAGTCATTGCCATTTCCAGTCCCATTGTTGATGCAAAATACGGATTCACCTCAGCCACATAAGACTTACTGCTGACTTCCAGATCCCGGGATTCCATCCCGTTATTCAGTATCATTTTGGTAATCAGTGCTTCTATCTCATAGGACTGCATCATCGGGTAATAATCGGCCGCCCTCTGTACAAATTCTTCGTCTGCATCTTTCAGTTTCTCTTCCAGAGTCCCTTTCGTATCAATTGCAAGCTTCATCTCCATCGCCTGTGTATCCACTTCAATGCTCTCTGACGCAAGGTCAGACTTCGCCTCCAGCTGCGGAATGATCAGGAACTTGATAAACAATGCGGTTATCAGAACTACCGCAAGTATACTGAGCAGCTTCTTATCTCTTTCTGTGATTGTAAATGTCATAGCCTACTCCTTCCCTTCTACATTCCTGCATGTTCACTCAAATATCCATTTATCTGAATGTCATATTTTCCGGCATCCTCTGTGTAATTATATCCGGAATATTCCAGATCTGCGAATACATCACTCTTTTCCAGCCTGTTGATAAATGCATGGATCTCGGTTACCTGGGCGGCCATCGCCGTGAATTCATAGGTCCCTGTCTCAGCATTATATGCATCTATCTGAATCGTCACCTTATCCTCGGCACAATTCAGAATCGCCTGCTCTACCTTGCTTCCCGGCAGAGGATAGGTCTCATTCACGTCACTGATCAGCTGCGCCTCCCTGATTTTCCCCTGTACCTCCTGCAGCTGGTTCTCCAGCTCCTTAGCCTCGGCAAAAGCACTTTGGTTTTCCTCCGATTCTATATATGCTTTCTGCTCATTAATCTGGCTGCGTTCCATATGATTCGTAATAAACAGCGGCACGGTAATGACCAGACAGACTGCCAGAGTAATGCCTCCCGGCAGTACATATTTCCATGCAGAAGCATTCTCTTCCTTCCCTTTATGCCCCATCCTTTTTAAAAGATTAATATCATTTTTCTCAGCCAGAAGATTACCGATGGTATAACAGTAATTTCCAAGAATATTATTCTGCTTTGCATACACAAGTTCTTCCCGCAAATTCTCACGGTCAACCGTCCCTATCATTTCCACACTGCCCGGATCAATTACTTCCAGGTCCAGTCCTTCCAGCATCCGTGCAGTTTCATCGTAGTCCTCCTGCTTAAAACCGCTGATACACACTTGCTTCATGTCTGCACGCTTCAGTTCTGACGCACTGAACTGCTGGACATTGCTGACACGCTGTGCAACTTCTGCCGCAAAATCACGAGTCCCGTGTTCGCTGAAAATCCGTGTTCTGTTAAAGAACCGGATATGCCCTTCTTCCATCAGACAGCAGAGCAGGCTGTCCCCGTCCAGATGAACGGCAATGAAATACTGCCTGCGCATCTGGGGGTGTCTCTGAATAACCTTCGCAATACCATTTATAGAAGTATCCATACTGTCAAGATCAACACCGATTCCCTTGAAGAGTTCCTGATACACTTCCACAAAATGCTGGTTTGCTGCAAGTCCGATCAGGTGGATCAGCCCCTTTTTATTCTCAACTTCCATCACTCTATAGTCGTAAACATAATTTTCAGGGTTCTCGAGTTCTGAGAACTCCTTTTTTACCATGTTCCGGATCTTTTTATCGGCCACCTTTGGTAATGTCAGAATCTTTGTATATAACTGGGTACTGTCCACAATAAGGCGGATCCCCTTCTTCGGAAGCTGGTACTCTTTCCAGATTCCTGCAAGCTCTGCCTTCAGCTCATCTTCCGCAATAATAACACCATTAAGAAGCAGGCCCTCCCCGATCTCAAGACTATAACATTTCTGTATCTTAATCTGGTTTTTACTCACATTTCCTACGATTATCTGGACATTACTGCCCGATAAATATACCGAAACTCCCATACCATACTCCTCCTAATATCCCTGCTCTATCGTCGAATAAGACTGATAAATCGGCAAAATCACCGCAACTACCACAAAACCGACTACCACTGCCATCAGGATAATCAGCACCGGCTCCAAAAGTGCAACCAGACGTTCCAGGGCTTTCTCTGCTTCATAATCCAGACTTTCAGCGATCGAATCCAGCATATCATCCAGACTTCCTGTCTCTTCCCCTACCATGATCGACGCAGCAAGCTTATTCTGAAATCCCTTTACATCCCTCAAAACACGGGAAAGTGGTTCCCCCATCCTGACGCGTCCTGAAACCTTTTCGAACTGGCTCTCTATATAGGCATTGCCGATCGTATCCGCTGCAATCGGAAGCGCATTCACGATCGTAATTCCGCTTCCATACAGCGAGCTTAATGTTCTCGCAAAGCGGGCAGTATAAATCTTCCTCAATAACTTTCCAACGATCGGGATATGGAGCTTGAACTGGTCCTTCAGCCGGGCTGCTGCCGGAATAGTAAACAGCCATTTAAACAGTCCGATGACCGCCACAATGACAATGATAATCAGGTACCAGTATTTCTGAAATGCATCACTCATTCCCATCAGCATCCGCGTAATCAGCGGGAGGCTCTCCATCTCCGCAAACATATCCTCGAACTGCGGCATAATAAAGATAAGGATAAATGCGGCCGCACCAAACAGCAGCACCATGAGTACTGCCGGATAGATCATCGCATTCTTCACCTTTGTATTGAGACGGTTTTCTTTCTCATAATGATTGGCCATACGGAGCGCCACTGCATCAATATTCCCGTTTGTTTCCGCAGAACGTATCATGTTGATCAGCAGAACCGGAAATGCCCTGCCCTGCTGTTCCATTGCTTCTGACAACGAAATCCCCTGAATAATCGCCTCCTGAACAGAGCGGTAAACTTTGGCATACTTTGGCTTCAGGTCCGCCTCCCCTGCTATGATATTCAGTGTACGCACCAAAGATACCCCGGCCGCCAGCAAGGTCCCGAGCTGCCTGCAGAAATCAGCGACAACGGGTGTCTTGATCTTACTGTACCCGTTCTTATCGCCGCCCTTTTTCCGGCAGTCGACCAGATACTTGCCCTCAGCGCGCAGTGTATCATAGAGGGCCTCTTCACTCGCGGCCTCCACTATGCCTTTCACTGTATTTCCATCCATATCTTTTGCTGTATATCTGTATTGAGCCATACTCTCT
Organism: Clostridium sp. AF19-22AC; assembly: GCF_003479085.1. NCBI lineage: Bacteria > Bacillati > Bacillota > Clostridia > Eubacteriales > Clostridiaceae > Clostridium > Clostridium sp. AF19-22AC. The sequence continues at coordinate 154,971 of NZ_QUGN01000012.1, forward strand.
CCTCCGGCTTCTTAATCACCATTCATTCACAGCGCACCCGTTTTTATATAAGAAATCCCATGTACCACTGTATAATCGATTCCCCGGCAAATACTGCCGCTGCAATCCCGACACATAAAAACGGGCCAAATGCAAACTGGCCTTTCCTGTCCTTCTTCTTCGAAGCCAGCAGATAAATGCCATAAATCCCGCCTGTCAGCACAGCCACTAAAAAAGCGACAATGACACACCGCCAGCCCAGAAACAGTCCCGCCGCAGCCATCAGCTTGATATCACCACCGCCGAAAGCCCCAGCGATAACAAGTGCAAGAATCATCATCGGCAGACTGACTGCCAGAGCGCCAATGATTCTCGGCACAATCCCTAATTCCGGGAATAAAACTATGGACACTATACCACAGGACAGAACCGCGATAACCAGTCCATTCGGTATCTCCAATGTATCTATATCAATAAACGAAATTGCAGTCAGGACTGCAAGCAGGACAAAAACAAGTACCGCCCGCAGAATCCCCTCCAGACTGCCATCCTCTAATTTTCCAAACCAATAAAACGAAAAAACCGCCAGACCCCCGCCAAGCACTTCGACCAGCGGATATCTCACAGATATTTTTGCTTTACAAAACCGGCATCTGCCGCCTAAAATCAGGTAACTGAACACCGGAATCATATCGTATCCATTTAAGACATGCTTACATGCAGGACAGATACTCCTGTCATTACCAAAAGGCATCTGTGCCGGTATCCTGTAAATTAGAACATTTACGAAGGAAAACACGGACGCCCCCATAAAAAATATAATAATATAAAAAATCCACATCACTGTTGTCATTGACATTACTCATCCTGTCGTTTCATCTTAATAACTTCAAAAATGTCCTTTGCAGACATCGCCGCAAAGGACATTGTGATTGCTCTTGCATCGTGTACGTTAGCCTTCAATCATGCTGTTCAATTGATACACGTTCCATGTTCCAGATTCATCATCTGTATCCTCATATATAACAAGACAATTATTCTCTCTATATACAAGCTTCTTTACCCGGAAGGAATTTGAATCGAATATGATGTAGTCTATCTCGCCCTCGCATTCGGAGAGTTCTTCCACCTCACGAATCGCATCCTCTGCAATCCCCCGGTCTTTTCTGTTAATCGTAATATCGCTGGTATTCCCCTTGTAGTCATATGCAACTACCGTGACCGCCAGCCTCACATTCTTTGCATGGCGCAGTGCCCAGCGGGCATCGCTCTTATGTATGTAGTGGAATGTAACTGGGAAGATGATGGAAATTAGTATGAGTATGATTAAAAGGATAATTGCTATATCCAGTTTCACATTTGACTTCTTTTTTAACTTTTCATCTTCCACTCTTTATACCTTGCCTTATTTTCTAATTACACAGCCCTCATCATTGACTCTAACCCTGATCTGGTGTAGATGGAGTATTAGTTGTCTTTACGAGAGTTGTTTCATCCCACTTATCATTCTGATATGTTATAGTATATTTATCGCCTACATACGTCATTGTTTTAATCTTATTAGTAGTTCCATCTAATGTCACATTCGTAATAGATGCAGCCTCTACATCCGCAAGTTCTGCTGCCTTCGCTATATCGTCTGCTGACATTGTCACATCAGCAGCATCATCTGCCTGTGTTGAATCATAACTTTCTGATGCAATCGTCTGAACAGCCATCTGGGCATTTCTTGCCTCTGCCATAACCACCTTCTGATCTGCTTTCTTAATATACCCTGTCAATGAAGGCACCAGCAGTGCAATCAGTATACCAAGGATAACCAGTACTACAATCAGTTCTACCAGTGTAAAACCTTTTTTGTTTTTTCTTAACTCTTTCAATTTCTGAACCATGAGAATCGTCTCCCTTTTCTTTAATTATAAGCTCTTGCCTATTTATTCTTATTATATTTTTATTCTGAGCAAAAGTCAAGAACTAAGCCTACTTTGTCGTTTTTTGTTGAATTTGCCATGCACCCCTTCAAAATGCCGTGTTTTCGGGCATTTCCTTGTGCACTTTTACTATTCAACAGCCGGAAATTCATCGCTTTTGAACCCATCAACATTTACTTTATAACATTCTATAATCTTATCACGGTCATATGTATACCCAGTTTTTTTGTTTTCTAATTTCAAATGTACTTTAATGCATGATGTTCCGTCTTCTCTTGAAAATGAAAGTTCCTGTATACTGTTATTCATATATGCTTTATCTGTAAAATACCAGTCTACAGCATCTTCCAGAATCTCTGTCTTATCTGCCGAGTGCACAGACTGATAATGGAGCAGAAGTTTGTTTATTTCGCCGCTTTCATCTGTCATCATGATGACCTGATGCCCGGTCTGGTCGTCGTAAGCGATTTGGCTGCCGTCATTACTAATGTAGACATTTCCCGTGGCTGCTCCCAGTTCCCCAGTGATTTTTTCGATCAGGATATCACTGACGCTTTGTGCGCGGCTCATGCCCGAGACTTTGACAAAGACATTCAAAGCAGGCGAAAGGGTTGCAACAGTCGCTGTGACGAGAATCAGAAGCACAACAAAAGAAACAATCAGCTCTACAAGCGTTGTCCCACTCACCTGACTCTTCCATTTTCCATAATACTTCTTGCACAGTGCCTTCATCCCGTCTCACCTCTTTCCTGTTAAAGCTGCTCAAACACTGCGGGCCGGACTTTTTATTCTCCTGTAGGAATGAACGAATATATGTGATAGCCGTCATTCTCGTAATCCGCTGTGTAGAATTTTAAACTTCCTGCACTTTTCCCATCAATCTCAATCGCAGCATTCTGGGGGGCGGCAGACTTTCCTTCGTCTTGGTTTAAATAGTACCCATTCAACAGTTCATCTACTTCTGACTGGATTTTATCCGCCTTTTGAATCTGCTGCAGGGAGAATACTGTTGTTTTATAAAGCATACTCAATCCGATTAAAAGTATGGCAAATGCAACTATGATTTCTACCATAGTCATTCCCTTTTTGTCTTTTAACATTATGATTCCTCCCCGCTATAATCCCTGCCATGTGACTACCCATTTCCATGTGTCGAGATTCCATTCCTCGTCGCCTGCATCTTCAGGCTTCTTAAGCTCATATCTGGTCGTCACACTGTATTTCTGGTTATGCTGCTCACTCGTCACAATCATTACAAGCACGATTTCACCGTAATCTCCATCCATTTCCCAGTACATGACTGAACTCATATCGCCGAATTTCGTGGTTGCCAGTGAATCCAGATGTGTCGTCAGATGCCGGTAGGCGTCTTCCTTCTCATGCCCGCTTTTACCCTGGCTGTAATATGGCCACGTATTTCCGTGTATTTCATTATAAAGATAGTTTTTTATTTCCGTGGTCTTCTCAGATGTAATTTCCTGCTCCAGCACCTGGCTGTATGTAATCGCCGATATCCGGCATTGTTCCTTTGTTGCCGACTGTTGTGACTGGCTCAGCGTCTGATAGGCCATGACTGTCATTGACAGCGAGAGTGCCGCGAAAACGCACAGAAGGCAGACTACCATTATCAATGCGCTTCCGTCTTGCTTTTTCTGCTTTTCTTTCATAGTCTGCCCCCTTTCCTTATTCTTTCTCCGGCTCCACTAATCCTCTGGTTTTTGTTCCTCAATTTTTGTTTCCCAGTTTCCGGTTTCTTCATTCTGTTTTCTCTGCCATTTCATCTGGTTTGCATCCGTATACCGCTGTGCGTCATTTGTCAAGGCTGTAATTGTAACTTCGGATGTAAACAGATATGCATATGGATCATTCTCGTAGTCACCTGCCACCTCATTGAACCCACCTTCTGTTGTTATATCTGGCAGAATAATCTGGAATGTATACCAGCTCTCAGCATCCTTTGTATACTGAATGAATTCTACAAAGCCTTTCACTTTTGTCTCGTATTTCATCACAGATTGATTAATAATATCATGTTCATAACCAAATGCAAAGGAGTAGGTTGTCTTGACCGTTCCATTCTCCGTTTGTTCAGATTCAGCACTTATAAGATCCTGCTCTTCCCAGTATTCCTTACCTGTATTATCATCTATCCTCTTCTTTGACAGCATATAAGGTTTGTCATCCCCCTTAACCAGACGTAGATCATAATTCTTCCCGTCTTTGGTTGAAGTCAAGATCGAATACCCTTCCGAAAATTCAATATCGCTCCATGTAAGCGCATTTTGCTCCACTGAAATCTCTGTATCGTCGACCATACCACCAACCATCGTTACTTTCTGGCTGCATTTCCGGAGAATCTGTTCTTCTGTCAGCTGCACCGCATCCAGTCTCATCTTTGGAAGAGGGAACCGTTTTTCTGCGGACCATTTGGAACTGATTTCATTATCAGAAATAGTCCTCACCTTCACGCCCAGATAATAACCTGCATACTCTTTCAGCAGACCGGAATCTCTATTCAGGTTAAATGAACTGTCTTTCAAGGAACCATTCATCACAAAATCGCCTAAGGCCGCTGTCTCTTCCTGTTGACCGGACTTCTCATACAATGCCAGTCTGATTTCATATTTTCCGGCCCCCGTCCGGTCAGGGTCTGCTGCCAGAATCCGGACTCCCTCGTCTTCGAACGCAGCAGAGTCTAAAATATCGGATGCCGATTTATCCAGACTGATGATATTTTCAGATGGTCCTGCCTTTCTTGTCGGGACATCAAAGGAATAACTGATTCCATCAAACGAATTTCTGTAATGTTCTGCGTCTGCCTTTACCAATCCATTCACATAGATCTCCACGGTACATCCTGCGAATGCTTCAAGATCAATCACTGCTGAGGTATCTGAACTTTTCCACGCCGCTGTTTTCACCTTGTTCTCTTCTGCTTTGCCTTCAGTTACATCCTTCGCATAAATCACGTAGGTATCCAGATCCTTCAGCATATTCTCATCCTGATATCCCCGCCATGCTACGGAATAACGCAATTCGTTTTTATTTGTTTCCCCGTGCTCATCCTTCTCCAGTTCCACAGACGGCTGCGTAATCTTCGAAAGCCGGAGTGTCATCTGGTAAGACTTCATGGAGCGGTTACTGAATTTAGTGATCTTATCACCGTCTTTTGTTCCCAGCCTCGTGACGGACACTTTTATTTCTGAATAGTTCCATGTGCTTCCATCCATTTCGATCGAATGTTTTGTAGTATCTTCTGTTTTTAATTGGACTTCTTTATTCGAGCCAAACGGAATTCCTATTATCAGAACATTGTACGATCCCCCGCTGCTGCCCTCATCCCAGCTGAATGTATATATTCCTTCCTCTTCCTTATAGGACCCTGAAAGTACAGGTGCCGGCTGTCTGTCTGGTTTCTTCTTATTAGGCACTGTAAGTTCTGATGATTTCACCTGTTTTGTAAAACCATATGCAACAAGTGGACTGTAAATCACTTCGTATTTCCCATCCTCAGTCCGTTCAATAACGTATCCGCCCTTTAAGTTTCCGCTTGTGTCATAAATAGCCTTCATATTACGGACTTCTTCTGCTGTTAGGTTTCCTGCAACTTTGTCTGCATAAAACGCAACATTGTTCTGGCTTCTCCAGGGATAACACCGCACGGTTACATTCGTCCCCGGTTCTTGTATCTCATCTGGCAGATTTGTCAATTGAATGACAGATAATCCTTCCGTCAGACGAGCCACTGCAGAGGAGACTGCCACCTGCATGTTTAAATCTGCATCATAAGCAAGCATTTCCGCACGATAGATTACCTGCGTGCCGTTCTTTTCTTTTGCCTTCAAATCATATGCAACAGATCCGGTCAGGCTGCCGCTGAAATTGCTGAATGTTATCTCTGCAGTCTCTTTATTATTTAGTTCTGTATAGGACATCGGCCAAGTCTGCCTTGAATACTTGATGGAATTACTGTACTTTCCATCTTCATGTATGTACTCCGCATAGTTTATGACAATCGTATTCGCTCCCAGATCTTTATTATACAGAGTATCAGATTCTCCCTGTTCAGCAGTAAATGTATAGTCTATCCCTCCTACTGTTGTATGAATCACTATATTTTTTTGCACTTCCTGCGGATAATCATCTTTATTTTCCAGTACAAAACGATATCCACCTTTCTGGGCACCCTCCAACTCAAGTGCCATGTGAACCTGTGGTGTTGCCAAAAATGGTGCTACTGGTAATTTACTTTCCCCATTCTTTTTATACAGCACCCAGTCAGAGTTGTATTCTTCTTTTCCACTCACTGCCCTTACCGACAACTGCAGATATTTGCCATCCCAGTCATCTTCTATTGATATATTATAACTGTTTGCACCATATACCTGATAAACCTGAGTAACCGGATTCGTGCTTTCCCCTGAATCAAAAAGTTCTGCCTTCACCTCGTAATAATATGCTGACGCATCCTTGTTCCATGAGAGCTGATAGGAACCGCCTTCATCTGTTCTGTTAACGTTCGTCGGATTATTCAGCTTTGCATTGCCATATTTTTGCTCATAATAGGCCAACAACTGGCTGTCTATAGTATTATACAGCTCCAGACGTTTCACACCTGTATCCGTCTTATCATTATAAACGGAGGAAGTTGGATCCGCCCTAAGACCTGTCAGTACATTTCCTGATTTTGCATTATAAGCTGTATAAACATCCCCCTCCTTTTTCACATATAATCTGCTGCTTTTGTCGCCCAACACCCCTATCAGTGAATTGTCGAAATAATAACTACTATTTACGCTTTTAACACTGGCTTTTGTTACCGGTGCACTGCAGTCTGCAACTCCAAAACAATCTTTAATGACTGTATTTTCAGCACTGGTTGCTCCTACAATTCCTGACATCTTTTTCTCAGACAGTCCATAGTTCCTGCACTGTATGATATTATATTCTGCTTTGGTATTTGCCAGATTTCCAGCAATACCACCGGCCCCGGTTTCAGATGATGCCTGTATTAAACCAATATTCACACACTGATAAAAATTCATGTATATTTCCACACTAGGTACTGCTGTAGCCATTCCAATCATACCCCCGATGTCTTCTGTACCGGCAAGAACCCCCTGGTTTTTACACTGTATCATATCCAATGTCTGACCACTGTCTATCGCATAGCAGTCGCCAACCATACCGCCGACTCTGGATTGACGCGCGCTAATTCTGCCATAGTTCTCACAGTTTAAAATCGTACCGCCCTTATACTTCCAGCGCCCTATCATTCCCCCCACTGCAATCGGGCCCTTTATATCACCATAATTCACGCATTCTTTCATAACCCATGAATCGGAAAGCTGATTTTCCTGTCTTCCAACCAAACCTCCAATGCCGGAAATGTTATTGCCTGAAATATCTTTATTAACATCCGCATAGTTTACAAGCTTATCCAATGATTTTGACGAATGGTTGTACCCTATGATACCTCCAATTGCATTATCAGTGGCATGTGATGTAGCACTTACGTTCCATTCATTACCATCTTTCTCTTTCCCGCCAGTACTGCTTTCCGCTACTAGGGCTGATGATTCGTTGACACCAACAAGACCGCCTATATTTCCCTGCGAAATAGTCAGTGAAACAGTGCCTCCCATGCATTTATTCTCCGAGACAGTTCCCTGATTGGTTCCGGCCATACCTCCTACATGCCCGTATACCTTTGCTTTGATCTCACCAGATTTGAAGTTGCAATGGCTGATTCGGGCATCTAAACCATTCTGTCCGGCAATCCCCCCTGCACTAACAGGATCGTTTGCGGCGCCGTTAGTAGTAATCTTCACGCCCTCTGCCATACAATCCGTAATACTGTTCTCATTACTGCCTGCGATTCCACCATATCCATAAACACTTCCACCATCACCTGTAATTGTTCCAGAGTAACTATAGAAGCTGATCGTGCCCTCATTCAATCCTGTGATCCCGCCCATGTATGCAGATATCGCGGAATCCGAAGTATCCGCGTTAATATCCGCACTGACTTTTGTATAGAGATTTCCGGCACTGCTTCCTTTGACTGTCCCCCGGTTAATTCCCGCAAGGCCTCCATAATATCCTCCCGCTGCTTTTGCAGAGATAGCAACTTTTCCGTCTTTTCCGACCGTACAGTTTTCAATCACTCCGTTTTCTGTATTTAACGCTGTGGTCCCGCCTATCCGGCTGTTGGAGCTGCCTGCAACAGATGTGTATGTAAGTCGGCTCACATCGGATTCTTTTATGACATGGTCATTTATGGCTGCAATTCCACCAACATCATTTAACGCTGTGATTGTTCCACTTGCACTGGCAGCTGTAATCTCTCCATAATTAAGTGCCGCAATTCCCGCTGCATTTCCGTTCGAGCTGATTACATTTCCCGTACTTTTCGTAGTATTTATTCTTGCACCCTGTTCTAATATGGCTGTGATTCCGCCGGCATCTCCGGAACGTTCCGCGCGAATATCTCCGGTATTTGTACAGGAATCGACCAGACTGTCATTGATTATCTCGCCTGCAATTCCACCGGAATACCCTTGTTCAGCTGTTGCGGATGCCCCGTTCACGGATTCCGTTATGACACCGCTCTGCTGACTCCCGACAAGACCGCCGACATACTGATCCCCCCGGACCATTGCAGAGGATTTTATGGAGCAGTTATTTAAATCCCCCTCGTTCAGTCCAATCAGGCCGCCTGCATAATTTCCTTCTGATTCAAGCCTGTATCCACTATCAAAAATATGCTCCTGTATGACTGCACCTTTGTGGTTCCATCCTGCCACGCCTCCTGCGTAATTCCCAGAAACCTGAACTGTAAAATTGTACTGTGAATTATTCTTGCCTCTAATCGTGCCAAAGTTCTCCGCTGCCATACCGCCGACATAATCATGTCCTGTCACTGTATTTAATATAACATTACTTGCAAGAGAGCCCTCTGTATCATTGCGTCCTACGATTCCACCTACATAGTCTCTGTCACTACTTCCTACTGCGCTTACTGTACATTCATTAACAGCCCCTTTGCACCGCTCCGCAATTCCACCCAGATAAGTCCCCTCTGAAGATATCCTCGCTGATGAATCATTTGAGCATCTCATAATCCATGTTTTCTCTGTTACCAGACCGGTGATTCCGCCTGCGTAGGAATACGCTTTCCCATCTTCCTGTATAACGGACTCAGCAGTTACAGGTGTCTTATTCACTGCATCGACAATATATAATGCCGACCCACTCGCATTATATCCCAGTATTCCGCCGACATGAATCTGTCCTGTAATGCTTCCCAGCCTGTTTACGGTTATTATTTTGTCACTTCCGATAAACAATTCACCAGCAGAAGCTATATCATCATATGATTTCACTTTTTCATATAGTAAGTTATAATCTGCACATGCATAAGGATCACTACTCTCCTCTTCTGAATAGTATATCTTTGCCATATCTGCCAAATCTCCGCCGTCATTTCCGTCTGCCACATTGCGGTTATACCCGACAAATCCGCCCACAAAGGCCGTTCCGGTCACGCCTCCGAGGAAATTATCTGTATTACATAACATATTCACATAAAGATTTTGCAAAGCTGAAAGATTGCCTCCCAATATACCACCGATATATAATTCACCCTTTACCAGATTAGGATTCGCCTCAAGAGATTCTCTGCAGAGCTGCACGGAACGGTTTACCCCGGCATATCCGCCCACGAAATTATTTCCCTTTATGAAACCTCCGGCCAGCATATAGTTTGTTACTACTGCATCTGTGTCGTTATATCCTATGATTCCTCCCACATAATTCTGCCCTGCCACGATACTTACGACCGGGATACTGTTTACTCCGCTGATTGTTCCGTTGTTATAACCTGCCACGCCTCCGGCATAGTCCCCATTCACGGCAATATCATAAGCATTTTCCATTGCACTTGCGCCTGACAGGCTGCCTGCATCTGAGGATGTACGGCAGTCCAGAATACTACCGGCATTATACCCGGTAATACCTCCTGCATATTTTTCTGCTGCAACTACAATTCCTGTATTTTCCCAATTACTTATATTAGAAGAAACATGCTGCTTTGCCGGGACAATCTCATCAATTGTACCTTCTCCCTGCAGATACTTCTGTATATCCCCTTCCAGAGTGGCGTTTGCCCCTACAATACCGCCAACATATCCCTTACCCATTACATAAGTGCGGCTGACTGCGCCATCCCCGTCAAGACCGGACGCCGTGCCTGCTGTCGTCGTATTGATTCCGGCTATGCCGCCCACATAGTAGCGTCCTGTCACATACCCTTTTGCTGTCCCGGCACCTGTACTGCATCCGGTAATCGCTGCGTTTTCGTTGAGTCCTATAATACCGCCCACAAAATCTCCGGTCCATGTATCCGCTTCTGCCATTTCTTCAATTTCCGCCATCTTTTCGCCAGATGGTATTGGGTTACTTGTGCAGTCTTTGATCATAGTCAGCTTGTTATAGCCTGCAATCCCGCCTATACAGGAGCCGCTTCCTTCTACATATCCTGTGTTTTTGCAGTCCTGAATAAGAAGTGTTCTCTCTGCGTTTATAACCCTGTACCGCCCGTACATATATCCAGTAATTCCGCCCACATAGGACTGCCCGGACACACTGGCTCCATTTTTCAGGTTTTCATATATTCTTTCAGTGCCTACTAAGCTGACTTCCTCACCATTTGCAGTCTGTTTTTTGCCGGTGATATCGCTTCCGGCTATACCACCCACATAATCTTTACCCTTTACGACACCTGTAGTCGTAATATCCCGTAAAACGCCCTTGTTCAGTCCACATATGGTACCGACGTAGTCTTTGCCCTCTGCCTGAACCTTCTTTAGGGATACATATTCGACCGTCCCCGCATTATTGCGGAAAATTCCCAATGGTTTTGATTCGGCCTTTGAAGACACAGGCACTTCATACAGAAGCATATTCTGAATCTGGTAAACCTTGCCGCTTTTCTCATCTTTCGCTGTGTACTTACAATCCTCACCGAATTCTTCAATTGGGGGAAATGCCTTCTCTTTTCCTTCTTTCTCAGCACTTACGATTTTCCCCTTATTGAAAACCGATTTCCGGCTGATTATGCCATTTTCCCCGTCCCAGCTGAAGTCTGCCTTTTGCAGGAATATAGTTTCATTTACCCTGCCCTTGTCATTTTTATTTGTTTCTGCAAAACGGATGTTGCTTAAATGTCTTGCATTCTTAACTCCATAAGTTACCGTCTTGCCATCGTCCGTGGTTTTTGTATCTGCAAACAGGGCATTTTCTGTATTCGTCTGTTTCCATGCGCTGGACTTATAAAAAGAACCGCCTGCCTGAACTCTGGCATACAGATTCATCCCTTCCAGACCAAGCCTTTTAATACTGTATGTATCTCCATAATCGGCATCTTTCTTTTCCGACAGCGATGCGGCTTCCAGATCGACTGCATCCAGTACAAGATACATCACACTGTTCTCAGAGGCATACGCACGAAAACGCACATCCTTTAAAACAGCCTTTGTCTTTCCGTCTTCTTCATAGATCGTCACATTGCACTGGATATACAGCTCATCTTCACCCACGTTGGATGCATTCTGCCTTTTCACGATGTTTTTCGCATCGGGAATATTATTCACTTCCAGTGATGCGGCCATTTTCTTCGTATCTGCATTATATAACTGGATCTTATACTTGAGCTGGTTCGTCATATATTTGTATTTTGAAGTCAGACTCCATTTCACATATAATGTATCGCCATTTACCAGTTCTGCGTTGCTTAACGCTGTCTTTTTCAATGAACTTGGCGCCCGGTCGGATACATCATCCAGCCCATAGTACCCCAACAGCATCTTCTTCCGCGCCTCCACAGAACGGTCACTGATATCATTGGATGTGCCTTTTCCCGGCGCCTGGCCTGCCATGCCATAATAGAAGGAATCCGCCTTGTCGTTATAGCAGACTCCGAGAATAATCCCATCGATCGGGTCAAATTCTACGCAAAAAACGGCATCTAAAATTGTGGCATCATAGACGTAATCGTCTATCATGTCATACACAATTTTATATGCACTCTCTTCTCCTTCTGCAGTCTGCGGAGCCTCCGGCCCCAGAAACAGATAGTAAGCCCTGCCGGTCCCGAAACCGGACGCTCCGTTTTCTATCATATTTTCGGAAAACTGATTGACTTTATATTCACTTTTTTCCATCAGCTCTGCGAGCGCATCCAGCTGCCCGCCCGCCTTCGCCCTTGTGAATGCCGATTGCGCCGCTGTATAAATGGTCTGGGCATATTCGTTATTTTTCTTGAATGTGGCATATCTCTGGTAGGCAATCACCCCTCCTATGACTACACCTGCCAGTATCGCTGTTATGATGAGTGTCACAATCATCTCTACCAGTGTAAAACCTTTTGTATTGTTCTTTATTTTCACGTGATCCATATGTACTCCCTCTTATTTCCCACGACGATCTTTCCCCCGCTTACTTACTTGTTATTATCATACCCCGTTACCCCATTAAAAGCAACAAAAAAAGACGTGCAGACCGCGTTTTCTGGCTGTTTTTGTATTCAGCCATCACTCGCATATCACACGCCTTTTTATTACGTTTCAATGGTATAACTTATTGTATATTTCTTATATTCCCAGCCATCTGCACTTCAAACACATCCCCATCGTCCGGCACATACAGATTCCCCCTGTAATACTCTTGCCCTTCCTTCGTATACAGTTTCTTCCGCTCTGCCAGATGTGTTTCTTCGGTATGGTAAAGGATCAGGTTCGGGACTTTCAGCTCCTCCGCCAATTGGCACGCTTCTTTCACCGTGCTGTGGTGCTTTTCATAAGGCTTAAATTTATCCGCCTCACCAAACAGGCAGAAAGCCTCATGCATGAGCCAGTCGCTGCCTTTTACATACTCCTCTTCACACGGATTATACGGCTCATCCCCGCAGCAGGAAAGTTTGACACCTTCTTTTGTTGTCAGGGTAAAACCAAACTGCTTTGCCTTTGTTGAGCCGATATCAAAGAAAGTCACATCACAGTCCAGAATCTTCTTCGTATCCCCGCTCTCAAGGGGGATCAACTGAATCCGCTCCCCGATATGCTTTGTCACCTTTTTCTGGATGGTCAGTCCTGTAATTGTCGTGATGACTGGCACAAGGTCACTATGGCAGTAAATCCGTACATCCCCCTCGTATTTTCCCTGATTCATTTTCTGCCCGATCATACGGATGAGCCAGATCAGCCCCAGCAGATGGTCGATATGTTCATGGGTAATAAAAATATCATGGATATCCTGAAGCGGCACGTCTACCTTGTCCAGAATCCCCAGTATCTGGTTTCCTCCTCCTGCATCTACCAGAAAATGTCTGTCCCCGTCAGACAAAACGAAGCAGGTATTATAGCATTTTGTTACTGTGGCATTTCCGGTGCCTAAAATTGTCAGTTTCATGTCTTCCTCCTGATGCTTTGTTTCCGTCCTTCTAAGCTGCTTTCCTTTATTCGTAGTATTTCATCAGTGCCTGTGTCCCGAGTTCCCCATAGCCCTCTGCCTCCAGTTCCTCACAGTTGGCAAGCACCTGGCTTAACACATCAAGACTCAGTTCACTCATATTCGCCTCGATCAGCGCCAGCTTCATGTCCTTGATAAAGTGTTTCATGAAGAATCCCGGCTCGTAGTCCCCTTCCAGAATCTTTGGTCCGAACGTATCCAGCTGTTTGCTTCCGGCCGCACCCGTCGCAACCGACTTCAAAACGGTATCCAGATCCAGACCTTTTGCCTTCGCGTAAGTGAGGGCCTCGCATACCCCGGAAAGTGTTCCCGCTATCATGATCTGGTTGGCCAATTTGCAGTGCTGGCCGCAGCCTGCTTTTCCCTGATAATTGATGTTCTTCCCCATTGCCTCAAACAGCGGCATACATGCTTCGTAGTCTTCCTGATCTCCCCCCACAAGAATTGAGAGTGTCCCGTTTTTGGCGCCTGTGTCACCGCCCGTAACCGGAGCGTCCAGCACGTGGAATCCCTTTTTCTTCCCTTCTGCATAAATCTTCTCCGCAATCTGCGGGCTGGTCGTTGTCATGTCTATCAGATAAGTCTCCGCCTCTGCACTGTCCAGAATATTTCCTTCGTCAAAATAAACTTCCTCTACGTCTTTCGGGAAGCCAACGATCGTGATGACCGCTTCACAGCCTGACACACAGCTCTTGATGCTGTCATGGAAAAATGCGCCTTCCGCGATCACATCTTCCACCTTTGTCTTATTCCTTGCATAGATGTGGAGTTCAAATCCCGCCTTCATCAGGTTGCGCACCATTGATTTTCCCATAATACCGACACCGATAAATCCAATTTTTTTCATTTTATTCTTTCTCCTTATCTTTTTTATATTTAAGCCATAAGCTGCATGACCATCTGTATCAGCCAGAAGGCAGTAAACAACAGCATCCCGGCATTGAGTGCCACAACCGCAAACCGCCTTCCCTGCGGAATCATCTTTTCTCCCGGCAGCAGCCGGAAACTTTTCCTGTAGGCAATTAGAAGTGTAATTCCCGCAGCGGCAGTCCCAATCACAGCCAGACTGTATAACGTTATAAGCACGATACCCGGCATCAGTTCCCTGATTTTCGCCATCCCCTCAGCCACATTTGTCTGAAGCAGGCTCGTAGCCCCCGGAAGCTCACTGAAACGTGATGCATTCAGAATCCATACTGAGACAACACTCCCCACAAAGTTCACCGCCATATGGAGGATGACCGTATATCTGAGCCGGCCAGTTTTTACATAAATAAAAGCCAGAAACAGGCCTAAGAAGAATGCATATGCAAACTGGTTCAGGTTTCCGTGGAACAGCCCGAACATGATTCCTGAAAGTACCACCGCCGTGCCTTCTCCGTACACCACCGCACGGTCAATAATCAGTTTCCTGAAAATGACCTCTTCATACACCGGGGCACATAGAACTGTAAGGAAAAACACGGCCCACTGCGCGTTCCCCGCCACCATTGAAGCCACTTCGTTTGTGACCGCCGAACCCTTGAATAATCCGATGAGCATCGTCAGGAAATTCCCCGCCAGATTGCCTGCGTACATGATCCCATAACACATGATTGCAGCCATAATTAACTTTCCCACTGACATCTTATGCACGGCAATCTTTTTCTCTGTTTTCATGCGGCTGACCAGAAAAATCAGCATCAGCATTCCCAGTATATACATCGACAGCATTGGCAGCATCATGAAAAGGGTATTATTCTGCAGTAGTTCAGGCTTCATATAGTGGACCATACCGATGGTCAGGTCCTGCACAATCCATATAATGACCGATCCTGCCAGATACAAAAATCCGATTGTTGAAAAAAAGCGTTTTCCTTCCTTTACTGTATCTATCCCCAAATGTTCCTGCATCCGTATCCTCCTGCTCACTTTTGCTTTCATTTTGTCTTCTTTATTATAACGTCTCACTGCAAAATTAACAATATACATTCCGTGTTATCGATTTTTATGGATTGTAGTCTTTTTTTATGGTACGATGACCATATATTTGTTACGGAGGTGATATTCATGGAACTATCCAGACAGCTTGCATCACAGATTGTTAAAGCAGTCTATGAGGTTGTTGGAAACGACATTAACTTAATCAACGCATCCGGCATTATTATAGGAAGCACGGATTCCAAGCGGATCGGAACTTTCCATGAAGCCGGATGCGAAGCCATAAGAAGGGGGACCCCCGTCTTTGTCGGTGACGGCCATGATTTCAAGGGTGCCCGAAATGGTATTAACTATCCGATTTTTCTCGAAGGTACCCCGGTTGCGGTGATCGGGATCACGGGAAATCCGGACGACCTGAAACAATTTGGCTTCCTAATCACCAAGATTACAGAGGTTTTCCTGAAAGAACAGCAGCTGAACGAGGAACTTTTGTCTGAAAACCGTTCCATCCATTTCCTCATCACTTCACTGATCTATGACAATGTGCAGAACCAGAAGCAGTTGGATATTCTGTTGGAAAAATATGAGATAGATTCCTCCAAAGAATATGCGGTGCTGTCCATTAAGATGAAGGATACGACGTTGGAACCTTCGCTGCGTTTCTATTTTTCTGCCATCAGCTGCCGGCTTTCTGTCTACCTTTACCCGAATGAATGGGTGGTAGTCTTTGACCGTGAGACATGGCAAGGCTTTTCGCCCGATGAATTCGGTTCGAAATACAAAGACCGTGTGCACGCCGGCATGGGGCCCTTCGGGCCGCTTTATCAGCTCAGCCAGTCCTACCACAGCGCACAGACTGCCCGCAGACACGCACGGCAGCTGAATACTGTATTCTGCAGCATTGATGACATTTCCATTGAATTCGTACTGGAGAGCCTGCCGGATCAAATCCAGAAGCTCTATGCCGGACGCATTCTCAGTTCTCTCAATGATAAGGAATTAAAGATTCTGAACATCTATTTTTCCTGCAATTTATCACTGAAGGATGCTTCGGAAGCACTTTTTATCCACAAAAACACGCTCCAGTACCAGCTGGACAGAATTACCGAAAAAACAGGACTGAATCCCCGTCTGTTTCAGGATGCTTTTTTACTACAGTTCGCACTATTCTGTAACCATTAGGATACCAGTTTTTTCCTGGATCGTGTTTGGTACAGGTGATAATTTTATGGATAAATGCCTATATTTTTTATTACCTGTACCATACTCATTTATCGCCCATCTGTTATACTGAATTCAGATAATGTGTTACTGTTCGATTCATCACGGAGGTATTGAATATGAAAGTCGTTGCAGCAATTGATTCATTAAAAGGAAGTCTGAGTTCTATGGAGGCAGGGCTTGCAGCCCGCGAGGGGATTCTCCGCGCCCATCCTGAGGCGCAGGTTGTCGTAAAGCCTCTGGCAGACGGCGGGGAAGGTACCGTTGATGCTTTGATTGAAGGGATGGGAGGCGAACGGATCGACCTCACCGTGACAGGACCGCTCGGTGAACCAGTCCCAGCTTATTATGGATATCTGAAAGAAACTGACACCGCAATCATGGAGATGGCCTCGGCGGCCGGAATCACGCTTGTGTCAGGGAAAGAAAAAAATCCGCTTGCCGCTACAACTTACGGCGTCGGGGAAATGATCCGTGACGCGGCACAAAAAGGGTGCCGGAACTTCATCATCGGCATCGGCGGGAGCGCCACCAATGATGGTGGAATTGGAATGCTGCAGGCTCTGGGGTATTTATTCATAGATCAGGACGGGCAGGATGTCGGACAGGGTGCACAGGCTCTCGGACGGATTGCTGCAGTCTGCACCAGCAATGCTTACCCGAAACTGTCTGAATGCCGTTTTCAGGTTGCCTGTGACGTAACCAACCCCCTCTGCGGGGAAAATGGCGCCACTTATATATACGGCCCCCAGAAAGGGGTCACGGATGACATGAAGGCACAGTTGGACGCAGATATGGCCAGCTACGCAAGGGTGACAAAAGAAACACTCGGGAACGATTTTGCAGAAGCGGAAGGGGCTGGCGCTGCCGGCGGGCTTGGCTTCGCGCTGCTCAGTTACCTGCATGCCGAACTCACACCGGGAATTGACCTGATTCTGGATGCGGTCGGTCTGGAGGACGAACTTAAAGATGCCGATATTGTCGTAACCGGGGAAGGGCGTCTGGACCATCAGACAGCGATGGGAAAGGCTCCAGTCGGTGTGGCAAAACTGGCGAAGAAGCATGGGGCGAAAGTTCTCGCATTCGCAGGCGGCGTCACGAAAGGTGCACGGGTATGCAATGAAGCCGGGATTGATGCATTCTTCCCGATTGTGCGGGGAGTTACAACACTGGAGGATGCAATGACGCCGGAACACGCGCGGGAGAATATGGCCGACAGCGTGGAGCAGGTATTCCGGCTGCTGTGATTATAAATACTTCACCACAACCATAGCAATCCCCAGAATGGACAGTACAACACCTGTCGCCCTGTTCAACGTCTTGGCTGGTGCTTTGTTTGCAAATCTCGCAGCAACCCTTGCACCGGCCAGTGTGAAGAGAACACAGAGTACCAGCGCCGGCATATCAGGCAGGCTTCCGCTGATCGAGAAATGTGATACTGCTCCTGTAAATGCTGTAAATGACATGATAAACACACTTGTTCCGACGGCCGTCTTTAATTCATACCCCAGCACGCTGGTCAGCATGAGAAGCATCATCATTCCGCCGCCTGCTCCGATAAACCCACAGATAAACCCAATTGCAATCCCACACAAGATGGACTGTATAATCTTCGTTTTCTTATCTTTTTCCTCCTGTTTATCCTTGGTCGTCATAACCGGGCGCACAATGAATTTGATTCCCAGAATGAGTGTCATAAATACCGAGAATCCTCCCATCGTCGTGCTCGGAAGCAGGGAGGCAATATAACTTCCTGCCATCGTAAATAGCAGGACGGTACAGAGCATCACGATCCCGTTCCTGATATCCAGATTTTTATGTTTCCCGTATGTATACGCCGAAACCGCCGATGCCAGCACATCAGATGCCAACGCAATTCCTACCGCCTCATAGGCATCGAACCCTAAAAATGTAATCAGCATCGGGGATATAACCGCCGCTGCGGACAGTCCCGCAAGGCCAGTCCCAATTCCGGCACCCATGCCGGCAGCCAGACATACTAGTATCTTCGCAATCATCTTAATCTTCACCTCGTTTATCTTTTTCCATGTTTTCCATCATCTTGCGCAGGATATTTTCAAAGGTTTGCTTTTCTTCCTCAGTTACTCCCTCAAAAATAACTCCCATGACTTCTTCCTGCGCTTTTCTGGCCTTCGCTGCCACTTTGGCCGCACCATCCACTATGGTCAGATGCGCCACCCTCCGGTCCGACGCATCCTCTTCCACCGCCAGATATCCCCGCTTCACCAACAGGTCAACAGCCTTGGATACATAGGACTTTGCAATATGCCTGAACTCTACAATTTCCTTCGCTGTGTCATACTGTGGGTTGTTATAGAGGAAAAGCAGGACATCAATTTCTACCTTTGTCATATCATATGCAGATGCAATCTCGCTCAGCTTGCTCCCATATACTTTCTGGAACTGGTTTGTAATTGTCAAAAACTCAATAGTTGTCAGCATCTATGGCACCTCACTCTTTCTTAGACATATCGTTGCAGACCGCATAAATCGGATTTATTCCAATCCATCCAGAATATATAGTTCATTAAAGAACTGTTCTTCAATGAACTATTTTAACATATAAAACCAGAATGTCAAGCATTTCCTAAGACATACTTTTTCGAAATTAGGGAAATACTAGATACATAAGATAAAGGAGGTGCAAAATGGATAATTATACGAATATGCCCGGCCGTACCAACCCTGCACGTACAATAGACCCGGGGAAGCAGGAAAAGAATATAGAAATCCCCCTTGCTCCGGAAACAAATGCTACGAACGTTATCCCGGACGAAGTCCCGAGACGGGATGGTCCCGGCGGGGAATAATGTAAACCCAAAGGCCACGCCGCAGCTCATATCCTGCATAAAAGTCAGCAGAATAAGGTGCAAAAAGAACCGTAGTCCCTTACAGTAATGGGGTCTTCGGTTCTTTTAGGATTTGCTGCTTGTGTTTTTTTCCGTTTCATAATATATTTATAATATAAATATTAATGTACAGGGGGAAAATTATATGAGATGTACAAATTGTGGAACCGAATTTGAAGGAAATTTTTGTCCCAGCTGTGGCACACCGGCCGGAAAGTCGATCTTTAATACAGATTCAAAGCCCGTTTTTAACCAACCACAGCCAGAACCAGTTTTTAACCAGCCAGAACCAGCTTTTAATCTGCCCACCCCAGAACCGCCGGCACCTAGAAAGAAAGTCCCTCTACGGCTGATTTTTGAGATTGCAGGCGCTTTATTATTGTTGATTTTTATGTTTTCCTCATTTGGCAGGGTCTCAAAATCCGATTACATGAAATTAAAAGATGATTATAATTCAATCGGTACAAAAGCCGAACAGTACAAGACCGAAATTGCACAGCTTGAGAAGGTAGAAGAAGAATATACTGCTTATAAAAAGCGAATGGAACCATACGAAGGATTAGAAGCATCGGAAGCCGAAGCCCGAAAAATAGCTGCTGATAAGATAACTGCCCAGAAGAAAGCTGAAGATGATAAAAAGAAGGCTGAGGAAGAAAAGAAAGCCGAAGAAGAAAAGAAAGCTGCTGCTGAAAAGGCTGCCCAGGAAGAAGCTGACCGGAAAGCAAAGGAAAGTGCAACAATGGAGCAAAAAAATGCATTGAGTAAAGCATCAAGCTATTTGGCATACACGGCATTTTCATACAGCGGCCTGATAGAGCAGTTGGAGTTTGAAGGCTTTTCAACCGAATCTTCTACATATGCTGCCGATAATTGTGGTGCCGACTGGAATGAGCAAGCAGCAAAAAAGGCAAAAAGTTATCTGGATTATTCCTCTTTTTCCAGAGACGGATTAATTGACCAGCTGATATTTGAAGGATTTTCAGCAGAGCAGGCCGAATATGGAGTTTCAGCTGTAGGTTACTAAAAGAGCAATTAGTCCAAGAAGACATTAAAAAGGCCGCATCCCTTATAAACAGGTTTGCGGCCTTTTCTCGCAAAGCTGGAAATCGGACTTGAACCGACGACCCCCTCATTACGAGTGAGGTGCTCTACCGACTGAGCTATTCCAGCTTATGGTCCGTCAGACGAACCTTGATTATTATATCTCTTTTCAGCAATAATTTCAACAGTTTTTTTACTTTTTTCTTTTAGAATCCCCACATTTTTCAAATCACCCGGCAAATCTTACATTCACCGCACAGATCTCTGCTTTTGTACCCAGTCTCATGAACGGCCCAAACACGCCCACTCCTGAGGTAACAATATTATGCATATCCCCCTTCCTGAGGTATCCATAAGAATTTTCCCACATAAGGCCCACCGTCAAATTTCCCGGAAATGTCTGTCCGTCATGGGTATGCCCGCACAAGTCCAGATCAACACCGGCCTTTGAAAGCTCGTCCAAATCCTTTGGCTCATGATCGATGACAATGATCGGTTTATCCTTGTCGAAATCTGAAGTAATCTCTTCTGCCGTCCTGCGCACGTCAATCCCCCGTCCCGGACGGTGAAAATCGGGTCTGCCATACAGATAAAAGCTGTCAGCAATCAACAATCCCTTGTCCTTAAGAAGTGTGATTCCGGCTTTTTTAAGAAACTCATCCATACGTAGGTCACTTTCCTTTTTTTCATGTTTGCCGCCGAACGTAAACCCCGCCAGTATCTTTTCCTGAATATCGTGGTTCCCGTAGCAGGCATAGGTCCCATATTTACTTTTTATGCCTTTTAAAATAGAAATCAGCCGGTCAGGGTCATCCAGAGCCTCATATTCATTGTCAAATATATCTCCTGCGATCACGACCAAATCCGGTTTCTGTGCATTTATTTTCCGGACCATCTGCTCCATCTCGAGGTGCCCCACATTATATCCCAGATGCAGATCCGCTGCCAGTACTATCTTAAGTTCATCCAGATTTCCCGCATGTTTATCAATACTGATATCGTAATCTGTGGTTCTGATGATTCGGGCATTTACCGCCCCGCCGATGCACGCAGCAGCCATCAGGATCACACATACCGCCCCAATCACGGCGAATCCCCTTCTTTCACGCAGGATCTTCCATTTCTTATCTGTCTCTTTGTCCCGTCCCCAGTCCTTCCACACGAATATTCTTAAGATCAGCCTGATCAGGTCCGCTGCAAGAATTACAAGCAGGGCATAAAGCATCACGCCAAGCCAGTAATTGCCAATCAGTTTGAGGACTCTCTGCAGATTCCCCGCAGGCATCAGAAAGCCGGTCAGCAGGGCTGTTGCCAAAAGGGTATAAACCACGGCGACACACGCTTTCGGCTTTTTCCCGTGAAAATAGCCGCTGCAGGCATTCATCCACCGCAGCAGCCATCTTAAAATATATAAATTCAGCAGTATATAAACAGGTGATAAATAAACTGCCAGCATTTTCTACTCTGCTCCTTTGTTTTCTTCTCCATACATATGAACCGTCAGCTGGTTATAAGGTATCTCAATATTTTCTCTGTCAAAAATCAGTTTGATTTCTTCCAGTAGCCTCCACCTTGTCGGCCAGTACTCGTCTGTCTTCACCCACGCGCGAAGTCCCAGCATTACGGCACTGTCCCCGAGGGAATCTACAAACACCTTAATATCCTCATCCTGCATAATGGAATCATCATTTAACAGCAGGTCCTCAATCAGGGTTTTTGCCTTTTTCAGGTCCGCATGGTAAGCGATGCCTACCTTCATATCCAACTGCCGCTCCGGCCTTGCAGTCACGTTCGTCAGACTGCTGTTTGCCAGCGTGCCATTGGGAATCACAATCGTCTTATTGTCAACCGTAGACAGCTTTGTATAGAAAATCTGAATCTCTTTTACTGTTCCCTCATTCTTGCCTGTGTTTTCAATGATATAGTCTCCTACCACAAATGGCTTCAACAGCAAAATCAGGACGCCGCCCGCAAAGTTTGACAGACTTCCCTGCAGGGCAAGACCTATGGCAACACCACCGGATGCGAGCAGTGCGGCAACCGATGAGGACTCTACCCCGAGTTTCGTCGCTATGGTGAAAATCAGCAGCACATACAGGCTGGCTTTCAAAAGGGAATCCACGAACTGGATCACGCCTTTATCCGCACTCGTCCTCTCCAGAGAATGCCGCACAAGCTTCTGTATCCAGCGGATGACAACGCGCCCGATGAAGAAAAATACAAGCGCAAGTAAAACCTTAATTCCAAAACCAATCAGCCCCGGAAGATGATCCTGAAAGTACTGTGACATTCTGCTTACTTCCTGCGTGACTTCTGTCGTCACTTCTTCTGCAGATTTAAAATCTGATGCCGCTAATATCATTTCTTATGCCTCCTCCTTCAATGCAAGAAACGCACACAAGTTTCCTCTTTTGTCCCCTGTCGTCCTGTGGGAATACAGAATGTCGCTGTTACAGTGAGTACACAGGTTTGTTACGGCTATATGTTCTTTATGAATCCCTGCCTCCAGAAAAACAAGTTCATTCGCCTTCCAGAGGTCCAGTTGGTACTTCCCGTTTTCTTTTTTATAAAACAATTCGGGCCAGTCTTTTTCTGCAAAATGTTCCCGGAACTGGACGATCACATCTTCACTGACCTCATAGCAGTCCTGACAGATGGAAGGTCCCACCGCCGCAAGGATATCGGCCGGCGAGCAGCCGTACTGCTCCTGCATTAGTTCCACGGTCCTCCTTCCGATCTTTCCGACAGTTCCCCGCCATCCGGAATGGCTCAGGCCAATCACCTTCTTAACCGGGTCCAGAAAATAAAGGGGGACACAGTCTGCAAAAAATGTGACAAGGCAGATTCCCGGAACATTGGTCACAAGCCCGTCAACATCCGCATAACTCCGCGGGCGCACAATCCCCATCCCGCGGTCCTGATCCGTCACAACACGGACATTGGTAGTATGGGTCTGCTGTGTAAAAACCATATCTTCACACCTCACCCCGAGCGCATTCCCCATCCTGCGGAAATTCTCACGCACGGCTTCTTCCCTGTCCCCGCGTGTAAAGCTTAAATTCAGTGAAGAATAGCAGCCTTCACTGACTCCGCCCAGACGCGTCGAGAAACCATGTCTTACAATCCCCGTATTTTGAAACAACGGATATTCCAAATAAGGAGTATCCGTCTCAATCTCTCTGAAAATCCGTTTCTGATTCTTATAATGAAGTCCTAAACTCATAAAAAATCCTTTCACTTTTCATTCTATATGCAAATAACGGCTTTATCCCTCAAAAGCATTCCGGATATGCGTAACCTTACCGCCTTCAATACCGATTACATCGAATCTGCACGGAATCCCGTCAATCCTGTGTACCGAAAGATAATGCAGGGCACACTGGTACAGTGTCCTCTGTTTCTTTACACCGACAGCATCCAGCGGACTCCCTTTTCTCCGGTCCCGGCGGAATTTCACTTCACAGAATACCAGATATTCGCCATCTCTGGCTATCAGGTCAATCTCCCCGATACGGCACCTGTAATTATATTCCAGAATTACATATCCCTGCTGTTCCAGATAATAACCTGCCGCCTGTTCATAATCTGTTCCTACTTTTCTGTTGTTTTTTCTAATGCTCTGTTGCATTTTCTGTACCAGACTGCTATCCCTCAGACAACACCCGGCGTTACTGTGTACACCCGCAGGGTGTGCACAGTAGCCACCCAGCCACATCTGCATGAAAAGATCATGCCGGCTGCGGCCGCTCACCCTGTACCCAGAAAACACCACAAACGCTAAACAGATACAAAGTTCTTTATAAATGAACGCCGATGAATCGGTGTTGGTCCCTTTTTTTTCAAAGCCTCGATATGTGCCGCAGAGCCATAGCCCTTATTCTCTGCGAATCCATAATCGGGCAGTATCTCATCATACTCAGCCATCAGTCTGTCTCTTGTCACCTTTGCAATAATACTGGCAGCCGCAATCGATACGCTTTTTGCATCACCCTTTATGATCGGCACCTGCCGTATCGTAATCCCCGGAATGGTCACTGCATCATTGAGCAGCAGTTCCGGTGCAGTGCGTAGTTCCTGCACCGCAATGCGCATGGCTTCATATGTTGCCTGAAGAATGTTGATCTCATCAATTCTGGCCGGACTCACCATCCCGATTCCGGTCGCGATTGCTTTATTCATAATTTCATCATACAGTTCTTCACGCTTTTTTGCTGTTAATTTCTTAGAATCATTCAAATATAATATTTCGCAGTCGTGGGGAAGAATCACTGCCCCTGCCACAACAGGGCCTGCAAGCGGTCCCCTGCCGACCTCGTCAATCCCGCAGATATATGCATACTGGGTATATTTTTTCTCATATTCACGCATTTGCTCAAGGCGCTGGCGCTCCTTTTTAAGCTTTTCTTCCTGCTTTTTATATCTTGCTATCAGATTCTGAACTCCATTCCTTGTATCTTCCCCGTATTTTTCATAGAGGGTGTGGAGTTCTTTCTCTTTTGCCCGCTCAAATTCCCATTTTATCTCACTGATACTGTTACTCATGCTTGATTACACCAAATTTGCTGAAAGGCCAGATCCGTATCCATGCCCTTCCCAGCAGATCCTTCCTGTGCAGTATGCCCACATTTTCCTGACGGCTGTCCGCGCTGTGGTTTCTGTTATCTCCAAGTACAAAATATTCATCATCACCGAGTGTGATCGGCTCTCCCGCGATTCCGGGATCCAGCATCTCTTCATTACCGTAATGTTCATCCAGTTCCTGCCCGTCAATATAAACCTTGCCGTCCATTACCTGTACAGTCTCACCCGGAAGGCCGATGATTCTCTTAATGTAATATGTATTGTCCTCATACTGATAAGGAAATACAATAATCTCGTACCGCTTCGGGTCTCTAAAACGGAAGGAAATCTTATCCACAATCAGGTTATCCCCGTCTGAAAGTGTCGTTTCCATAGAAGAACCGCTGACACGTGTCCGCTGCCCTACAAATGTAATGATAAGGTAGGTGAGCCCTACAATAATCAGTATATATACAATCCAGCCCAGAAGTTCCCTTAAAATGCTTCTCTCCTGCTCCATATCCTATCCTTCTTTCCAGTATCTCTTCTTATCTTATGCATAATCTTCAGGAAATTCAAGTGTAATTTTTCCCAATCTGCCGTTTCTGAAATCATCCAGCAGGATCTTTGCGGCTTTTTCTGTATCCAGTTCATTGCCCCTTACCAGACAATGGCGGCTTTCGGCAATGGATCTCAGGCATTCAAAATGATCTTCCGCCTCTTCTATCTGATACTTGTCCTTCAAAATACCAGTGTATTTTTCCTTCAAAAATCCGATCAGCTCCATAGCCAGTTCTTCCGTGTTCAGAATCTCGTCCTTAATAGATCCGATAAATGCAAGGCGGAGTCCGACTGTCTGGTCTTCAAACTTAGGCCAGAGAATACCCGGTGTATCCAGCAGCTCTACATTTTTATTCAGGCGTATCCACTGCTTTCCCTTCGTCACTC
Organism: Clostridium sp. AF19-22AC; assembly: GCF_003479085.1. Taxonomy (NCBI): domain Bacteria; kingdom Bacillati; phylum Bacillota; class Clostridia; order Eubacteriales; family Clostridiaceae; genus Clostridium; species Clostridium sp. AF19-22AC. Next base: position 180,970 of record NZ_QUGN01000012.1, read on the forward strand.
CCGGCTTATTCCCGGTCTTAGTACAGGCCTTTCCTGCCAGTGCATTGATAAACGTAGACTTTCCGACATTCGGTATCCCGACTACCATCGCCCTTACCGGACGGTTCAGGATCCCGCGTTTTCTGTCTCTCTCAATCTTTTCTTTACACGCCTCCTGAATGACGCCTTGTATGGACTTCACCCCTCCGCCTTTTCTGGAATTCACTTTCAGAACAGAATATCCCTTTCCCTTAAAATACTCCGCCCAGGCATCATTCCATTTTTCTTCCGCCAGGTCTGATTTGTTAAGCAGGATTAATCTTGCCTTATTCTTTCCCAGCTCATCTATCTCCGGATTTCTGCTGCTCACCGGAATCCGCGCGTCGACCAGTTCGATCACTAGGTCGATCAGCTTTATATTCTCCTGCATCATGCGTTTGGCCTTCGTCATATGACCCGGGTACCATTGAAAATGCATGTTATTTCCTCCTAGTATAATAATGATGTAGTCAATCAAGACTA
>NZ_QUGN01000013.1:0-169974 GCF_003479085.1 Clostridium sp. AF19-22AC
AAAACTCCACAATGGCAAACAGGGCTTTGCCCTAACAAATAGTACAATCTGCGTTCTTCAGCCGCAGACCGTAAATACAGGAGGGCATTTCATGGGAAAAATATTTAAAGACGATGCCAGTGTACTGGTTAACGACGATCCGATCGGCAACGAATTCCACCTTTGCGAATGCGGCTATGAGGAATGCCGTCCGACTAAACCTTATGAATTCATCCCGATCGACTACTGGGTCATACATTACTGCATCTCAGGCGAAGGATTCTTTCAGATATTAGACAAACAAAACCATATTCACCCGGGAGATATCTTTATGATCCCTCCACATACAAGAAATAAATATTACCCTGATGCCAAAAATCCGTGGAGCTACCGCTGGATCGGCCTGCGCGGCACAAATGTGAAAAAGGTGCTTGCAAGATGCGGCCTGTCACCGGAACACTATGTCATCCATCATAAAGTGGATCCGCAGCTGGAATCTCTATTTGAAAAAGTCTATGATCACTTCCAGAAGGACCATGAGCTAATGGCACTCGGAAGCGCATACTACCTGCTGGATTACCTCAGCAATAATGTACGCAATGCCCGGCTGGACCATCTTTCACCCGGAGAATTGTATTTTCATTCGGTACTGAATTACATACATAAAAACTATTTTAATAATATCACAGTCTCTGATATCGCTGCTGCCGCTAATATCGACCGGACCTATGTCTTTAAGCTCTTCCAGAAGTATATGGATATGAGTCCCAGCCAGTATCTGCAGCACTACCGGCTCGACAAGGCATGTGTCCTGCTCCGGAAAAGCTCCTTAAGCATAACCGATATCGGGTATGCAGTGGGGTTTCAGCATTCCCCTTATTTTACCAAGCTGTTTACCCAGTACATGGGGGTGACCCCTTCGGAATACAGGAAAGAATTCATGCAGTTCGGCGGTGACGATAACTTTAGCAGCCCTTGAAAAAAGCAGCCATCCGGTTTCCTCGTAAGAAAACCAGATGGCTGTTGTAATCAAGATCTATTTATTTTAAGCTGCCTGATAAGCGATTCTACTTCGTAACTTTGGCATTCGGATAAATCCTCTCCATCCGCTCATCTGGAAAATGCTCATCAAAGAACTGCCCCACTGCCGTGTGCTGTACCTTCCCTGTCTGCCTCTCTGAATACCTGCCTAATGCAAGTCCGGACATTAGTATATTGATGATCATGAATACAATCATGAGATTGCAGAGAATCTTTCCTGCCCGCATCGGGAGCTTTTCTATCCATCCGCTTAAAACCGGATAAACGGCTTTCATCCAGATCACTGCCGCAATTCCCCAGAAGAAACAGTAAAGGAGGTTAATCCTGCCCCCAAGGTTAAATGCAAAGTCGCTGTAGTCCCAGAACACTGTCCCGAAGACCAGTTCCGTGAAGACGCTGCATATGTATTCATAAGCCCCGCCAAGCACTGTTCCGAATATGAAAATATAACGGTCGCTCTTATCCCTGTATTTATAAAGAATAGCCGTGAGAAGTCCGCAGGCCAGCCCCCATACAATGCTGAAAGGCCCGTAGACGACACTGCTCCTGCTCATCAGTTCCCCCGATGTGGCAAGGCAGAAAATTGTTTCTACAATATCTCCCAGAAATGCACCGATAAAGAACAGCGAAACGAGTTTGTAGAAGCTGCAGCCTTCGGCGAATCTCTCCGGTTTTACCTTTTCCTTCTCTTCGGCAGCCGCCGGTTCAATCTCCGGAAATGCCTTCAGCATACGGTTCTGTATCCGCAGTGTAAGCGCATTCTCCAACAGCTTCGATGTCTTATGCAGTTCAGCCGTGATCTGGCTGATCCGTTTATTTTTCTTTAACCCCAGAATCGCAATGGACGACCCGGCCGTATCGATTCCCAGCAGGACAGCCGCAGCCCAGACAAGGATCATCCCGGCTAATTCCGGGATCAGTGAAATCAGGCTGTACAGCAGAGGGTTCAGGAATTTGATAGACACTACTGCACAGAGTCCCCATATAACAGAGGTTTTCAGACATACATATCCCTCTATATGGAACCTTTCATTTGAATAGTCCCACCATTTTTTATGGAAAATCTTCTCCATGAGCCGCCCAGTCATGTATTCTATGAATGAGGCCAGAATCAGCCCGCCTAAGAACAGAAAGAAGATGTGGTGCTCAAGCTCCGGCAGAAATACCGCAAATGCCACGGCTCCCGCTCCATAGATCGGACAGAGCGGTCCGTTTACGAATCCCCGGTTAATAAACTTATGTCTTGTTACTGCTGCCACAGCCACCTCACCGCACCACCCGATGAAGGAATAAATGAGGTAGATCCAGAGCAGCTCATATCCTGTATATATCATATTCTCTCCTGTCTTTTGTAGTAATTGGCGTCACCGGTACACCTTTCATTTATGCCTTGAGGGCCTCAAGAAACTTCTCACCATACTTCTGGTATTTTGCCTCTCCCACACCTGATACTTCAAGCATCTCGTCTTTCGACTGTGGCTTCACCGCACACATATGTATCAGGGTCTTATCTGAAAATACAATATAAGGCGGCACTTTTTCTGCCTTGGCAATCTCCATGCGCAGGGCACGCAGCTTCTCGAAAAGCCCCTCGTCCGCTTCTGTCAAATCCGCTCCGGACAGTTTTTTCTTTTTCGCTTTCTTTTCTTTCTTAGCCTTGCTTTCCTCCCTCTCCTTCGCCACTTTCATGATGAGAGGTTCCTCCTGTACGAGTATCTCTTCTGACTGGTCAGAAAGTCTCAGAATCGGATATTCGTCATTGGTCAGTATGAGATATTCTTTTAATGTAAGGTAATTGATAATCTGGCGGAGCCGGTGCACCGGAACCTCTTTCAATATGCCATAGTAAGGATTTTCATCCATGCGGCACCTTTGGATTTTGGCATTGCTGCTGCCATGTACCGTATCAATAATCATGACGATACCGTATCTCTGATGACTTGTTTTCACACAGCCGATGATATTTTTTGCTATGTCACGGATGTTTACATCTTCAAACTGCGTCAGGCAGTTAGAACAGTTTCCGCAGTAATTGGGAGCCTTTTCACCAAAATAATTTAAAATATACTCCCTGAGGCATTCATTTGTAAAACAGTAAAAAGTCATCTTGCGCAGGCGTTCCCGCTCTCTTTCTTTGACAGCCTCCAGCATGCCTGCGTCCATCTCATCGGCCGACTCCTGCTGCCTGTCGATAAAGAACTGGTTTGTTACAACATCCTGCCCGCCATAGAGCAGGATACACTCGGAAGGGAGGCCGTCACGCCCCGCCCTCCCGGCTTCCTGATAATAGCTTTCTATATTCTTTGGCATATTATAGTGGATGACATAGCGGACGTTGGATTTGTCAATTCCCATTCCAAACGCATTCGTCGCAACCATGACCTGCTTCTGGTCGTAGATAAATTCATCCTGATTATGCCGCCTCTGCGCATCCCCCAGCCCGGCATGGTATCTCGTCACACTGATACCTTCGCTTTGCAGCTTCTCCGCCACTTCTTCCACAAGCTTTCTCGTCAGGCAGTAGATAATTCCACACTCATCTATGTGGTCCTTCACATAATCCAGCGTAACCTGATAACGGTCTCTTGGATGCATCACAGAAAACTTGAGATTTTTCCGGTCAAATCCGGTTATCAGAACGGTGGGATTCGAAAGTTTTAAGAGTGAAATCACATCATCCCTGACTAATTTCGTTGCAGTTGCAGTGAATGCGCTTATGACCGGCCTGTCAGGGAGCCGTTCTATGAAATCAATGATTTTCAGGTAACTCGGCCTGAAGTCCTGCCCCCACTGTGAAATACAGTGTGCTTCATCAACACTGAGCATAGAGATTTCCACCTGCCGGACCGCCTGCAGGAAAGAATCTGTAAGCAGCCGCTCCGGCGCCACATACACAATCTTGTACTGTCCTCTTGTCATATTATCCAGTGCTTTATAATACTGGTTCTGGGTCAGTGAGCTGTTCAGAAATGCAGCATGCACCCCCGCCTCATTTAAAGCCGCCACCTGATCCCTCATCAGGGAAATCAGAGGCGAAATCACCAGCGTAATCCCCGGGAATATCAGTGCGGGAATCTGATAGCAAAGGGACTTGCCGCCGGATGTCTGTATAATCCCGAATGTATCTTTTCCTTCCAGAATGCTGTCGATTAAAGTCTCCTGCCCTTCCCGAAAAGTATCATAGCCGAAATATTTTTTTAGTATCTCTTCTTTTGTCATATCTGCTCTACTTTCTTTTTATACGATATATGGATCTTCATCAGAATCCCCGTATGCCTTTCCGGAAATATCCTGAGCTTCATATGTTTTGCTTTTCAAATTTCCCGCGAAGGCGCAGTGCATCATCCAGAGTGTTCTTCCAGCCGTCCCGTTTCAGGTCGACCCGCCATCCCTCTTCTGTCCACTCTGCGTGCACCCCTTCCTTTTCCAGCATCTGCTTCTGCAGATCCGGTGTGGCAAAAGCAGCCGCACCGCTTAAGATCCCCTTCGCATTCACCACACGGTAGGCCGGTACATCTTCACCCGCACGTCCGTGTCCCAGTGCATAACCGACCTGTCTCGCATGTTTCGGCTTTCCGCACAGTAGTGCAATCTGGCCATAGGTCGCTGCTTTTCCTGACGGAATCTCCCTGCATACAAGGGCAACTCTTTTATAAAAATCCATAAAAACTCTCCGCTTCGTTTTCTTATTAATCTACTTCTGGTTCATGGCTTCTTTTAAAAATAATGACTTCTGGTCCTTTGCCCTCATCACGGCCAGAATGCCGTCCAGATGATCATACTCGTGCTGCAGGAGTTCTGCCAGATCACCTTCCAGCTTCATCTCACAGTCCTTCCACTCTTCGTCCTTATATCGGATGATGCATCTCCTGTAACGCTCTACCTTAACGAGCAGTCCGGGAAATGACATGCAGTCGTCCAAGACATCCATCTTTTCCTCATCGGGAAATGACAGGACCGGATTGATAAAAACTGTCGGTTTCTCAAGAAACATGTAGATCACTCTTTTATGTACACCGATCTGCGGTGCGGCAACTGCACGTCCCGCATGGTATTTCTCCCGGAAGTCCATGAGGGTATCGTGTAAATCCACGATCGTCTGCTTCAGGCTCTGGAGTTCATTTTCATGAACCTCCGTGCTTGGTTTATAAAGTCTCTCGTTTCCCAGTAATAGGATCTCTTTTATCATAATCTGTAACCTCTCTGCAAATGTACGCAATCAATTTACCCTTAATTTTTAGTATATAACAGGCCTCTTTAAACTGCAAGGGCAGTGTTTGAATAGCTATTCTGGCAGATATTTGATATAATGGTATCAAATCTAATATAAAAAGGAAGCGATTTCATTGCATGGTTCAATGTCTCAGGATGAAAAATTTCAAATGATGACGGAGGCTCCGATCCCCGGTCTGATCGGGCGTCTGGCTGTCCCTACGATCATCAGCATGCTGATTACCTCATTTTACAATATGGCCGATACCTTCTTTGTCGGCAGGGTAGGCACCAGTGCTACGGCTGCGGTGGGGGTTGCATTTCCCATCATGGCCGTCATACAGGCGCTGGGCTTTTTTTGCGGCCACGGGTCAGGGAATTCGATTTCCCGCAGACTGGGGTCCAAGGATTCAGGCGCCGCCGAACAACTTGCAGCGACTGGTTTTTTCCTTGCTCTTTTCCTCGGCATCGTCGTGATGGGGCTGGGACTGGTCTTTTTAAAACCACTGTGTATCCTGCTCGGCTCGACTGACACGATTCTTCCTTATACCGAGCAGTATCTCGGGATTATTTTAATCGGCGCGCCCTACATGACCGCCCAGCTTGTACTCAATAACCAGATCCGTTTTCAGGGAAACGCCTTTTATTCCATGATCGGCATCACGACCGGGGCCGTTCTGAATATCGCACTGGACCCGCTCTTTATTTTCGTGTTCCACATGGGAATTGCCGGAGCGGCACTGGCCACGATACTGAGCCAGTTTGTGAGTTTCCTCATGCTTCTGGCCGGAATCCGGATTTCCAAATGTATCCCGATCCGTTTCCGTAATATCCGGCTCCACAAAGACCGGCTTCAGGAAATCATGGGCGGCGGCCTGCCGTCCCTTTTCAGACAGGGGCTGGGCAGTGTCGCTACCATGACGCTGAACATTGCCGCAAATCCCTATGGAGACGCCGCAATCGCAGCCATGTCCATTGTAAGCAGGATCATGATGTTTGCGGGTTCTGCGCTGATTGGTTTCGGCCAGGGGTTCCAGCCCGTCTGCGGGTTTAACTATGGTGCCAAAAAGTTCGGGCGGGTGAGGGAGGCTTTCTGGTTCTGCATGAAAGTTTCCACTGTTGTGCTCTTTTTCCTCTCTATAGGAGGTATGCTTCTGTCCGGGCATCTGATCGGGATCTTCCGGAATGATGCGGATGTCATCCGAATCGGGACTACGGCCCTTCAGTTTCAATGTCTGACCTTTACACTGAACGGGTGGATTATTATGAATAATATGATGATGCAGACGATGGGCAAGACTGTATACGCTTCCATACTTGCCTCCGCCAGACAGGGTCTTTTCTTTATTCCTGCACTGCTGGTCCTGCCCCGGCTGTTCGGACTTCTCGGAATCCAGATGGCACAGGCTGTGGCAGATCTTTGCACCGTCGTAATCACGACCGTACTCTGCAGGATCGTTATGACACAGATGCGCAGGGAAGAACAGGAATATGCCGTTCTGGAACCAGAGGAGTCAGAATAGAAAAGGAGCCTGACAAATCAGAACTTTATCTGATTCATCAGGCTCCTCTCCTTTTTTCACCATTTTACGCACTCACCCCGCCGACCGTAATTCTCGGCATCCAGAGGAACTTTGCCATTCCAAGAGTAATCGTGTTAGAATAGTTTAGCCCGCTCTCCGGCAGATACACATCTCCCTTTTCACTTGAAACACGCTTATAGCCCTTTTCCTCAAGCTTTTCACCTTCATTGGCAAACCTTGCCAATATCTCCATATAGGATCCGCCTCAAGTATTGCACATCTCAGCATACAGGACAATGTCTTTTAGGTCCTTCTCATCCATGTACTCTTTTAGTTTATCATCCAATATAACATTCATATAAAATCCTCCTTCGCTTTAATATGTTTTTATCATACCCAACCAGAAGAAGAAGTTCCGTGATTAAGTCACAATAAATATAAAAAGTTTCGCTTGCGAAACTCGCGCCTGCGGCGGTCGCATCGCGACATCTACCACTTACGCCGCAGTGTGCATCCCGCCGGGAGGGTTTATACACTTCACCCTTGACATTCATTTGATTCATGATATACTAAAAACCAAGTTGAATCATATACGCAAAGCTATGACAGGAAGAGTAGGATAATCGATCATTCAGAGAGGGATGTATTTGGTGTGAGCATCTCATGGGACTTTATCTGAAGACCACCCTGGAGCGGCCCTAATCAGGCCCGGCCGACACCGTTACCGTCTAATTGAGTGGCACTTGCAAAAAGGGTGGAACCGCGGTATGAAAGTCTATCGTCCCTGAACAATCGGAAGAAATTGTTCAGGGACTTTTTTATGTTGAAAGGAGAAAAATAGAATGAAGATTACATTAAAAGATGGTTCTGTAAAGGAATATGAAGAGAGTAAATCGGTGATAGATGTTGCGTTTGACATCAGTGAGGGGCTGGCAAGGGCGGCCTGTGCCGGGGAAGTGAATGGGGAAGTTGTGGATATGAGGACAGTGATTGACTGTGACTGTACTTTAAACATTCTTACAGCCAGAGATGAAGCCGGGCTTCGGGTTGTCCGCCATACTTGCTCCCATGTGCTGGCGGAGGCTGTGAAGAATCTGTTCCCGGATGCAAAGCTGGCGATCGGGCCGGCGATTGATACGGGGTATTATTATGATTTTGATTCCGCACCGTTTTCAAGGGAAGATCTGGATAAGATCGAAAAGGAGATGAAAAAGATCATCAAGAAGGGGGCGAAGTTGGAACGTTTTACACTTCCCCGTGATGAAGCCATTGCCTTTATGGAGGAGAAGGGGGAACCTTACAAAGTGGAGCTGATCCGCGACCTTCCGGAAGATGCTGTGATTTCGTTCTACAGGCAGGGGGATTTTGTGGATCTGTGTGCGGGTCCTCATCTGATGAGTACGAAGGGCATAAAGGCATTTAAACTGACTTCTTCCTCCGGTGCATACTGGAGGGGTGATTCCAATAACGCGATGCTCCAGAGAATCTATGGCAGCGCCTTTGCTACAAAGGATGAACTGAATGATTATCTTGTTTATCTGGAAGAAGTCAGAAAACGTGACCACAATAAACTGGGCCGGGAGATGGAATTATTCACAACTGTCGACGTAATCGGACAGGGACTCCCCCTTCTGATGCCTAAGGGCGCCAAAATCATCCAGACTCTCCAGAGATGGATCGAAGACGAAGAGGATAACAACTGGGGCTATATCCGCACGAAAACCCCGCTGATGGCGAAAAGTGACCTGTACAAGATTTCCGGCCACTGGGATCATTACAAGGACGGCATGTTCGTGCTCGGTGATGAAGAAAAAGACAAAGAAGTTTTCGCACTGCGTCCGATGACCTGCCCGTTCCAGTATTATGTATATAAAGCGAGCCAGAAATCTTACCGCGACCTGCCGCTGCGTTACAGTGAGACTTCAACTCTGTTCAGAAATGAAGACTCCGGAGAAATGCACGGACTGACCCGTGTCCGCCAGTTTACGATCTCCGAAGGGCACCTGATTGTCCGCCCGGACCAGATGGTGGAAGAATTCAAGGGCTGCCTTGCGCTGGCGAAACAATGTCTGACAACGCTCGGACTTCAGGATGACGTAACTTACCACCTTTCAAAATGGGATCCAGAAAACACCGGAAAATACATCGGTGATGCTGAAGTATGGAACCAGACTGAGGAACACATCCGCCAAATCTTAATCGAACTGGATGTCCCGTTTGTGGAAGATGTCGGGGAAGCTGCATTCTACGGCCCGAAAGTCGATATCAATGCGAAAAATGTATATGGCAAAGAAGATACCATGATCACAATACAGTGGGATGCACTGCTTGCGGAGCAGTTTGACATGTATTATATCGACCAGAACGGCGACAAGGTCCGTCCTTATATCATACACAGAACTTCCATCGGCTGCTACGAAAGAACTCTGGCATGGCTGATCGAAAAATATGCAGGCATGTTCCCGACATGGCTCTGCCCGGAACAGGTCCGCATCCTCCCTGTTTCCGACAAGTATCTGGATTACGCGGCCAACGTAGAAAAAGAACTGAAAGCAAATGGCGTCCTGAGCACTGTCGACGGGCGTTCCGAAAAAATTGGCTACAAAATCCGCGAAGCAAGGCTTGCTAAAATACCATATATGCTCATTGTAGGAGAAAAGGAAGAAAATGATGGCACCGTTTCTGTAAGAAGCCGTTTCTTAGGAGACGAAGGTGCAAAAGATTTGCAGGAATTCATCGACGCCATCTGTAAAGAAATCAGGACAAAAGAGATTCGTAAAATAGAAGTTCAGGAACAAAAATAAGATTCATAAAAAATAAACACTGCCGGTCCGAATCCCCATATATACGGCTTCGGACCGGCAGACTCATGTCACATCCCTGTATCTCACGTATGATTTTCTATCTCACAGGCATCTGGAAGCCCTTCAGTGCTTCATTCAAATACTGGTTGAACGGCCTCAGCATGCGGAATCTTTTCACGGCATATTCGATAAATGCATCTGTATCATCCAGCAGCGCATCTTCAAAATGGTCTTCAATATACCAGCTTTTAAATTTCAGATAATCGGCCATAGGATTCCCGGGATCATAGCCTTTGGGAACATTTTTCAGGGAACTCCCTTCCACTTTGAAGGATTCCTTAAACTGTGGCTCCTCCAGTATATCTGTGAATTCTTCTGTATGTGTGCTGATATAATCGCGCACCATCTTTGTTGCATCTTTAAACATATCCGCAAACAGCCCGCCTCCCAGAAAAGATCGTCCCCCCGGACTGATGAAAAGAAAATCGCCAACCGGAACCGGCAGTTTTCCTCCCGGTGATATATGACAGCGAAACGCAGGGTTATAGGGCGACTTGTCGTGGCTGAACCGGGTATCACGCATGATCTTAAAGGTCAGTTCTCCCGGCTTAAACTGCAGAATCCGGCTGTCATCTTTTCCGAGCTCCAGCATCAGCCCCTCTATAAGCCCTTCAAACTGAGCCACCGCGTCCTGATATTCTGCCTTATGTGCATGAAACCACTCTCTGTTATTGTTCTGTTCTAAATTACTAAGGTATGTAAGAATATTATCTGCCATATTGTGTTCCTCCTAAAATTCCTGAATTTTCTTCATCTGGACGGACTTAAGAACCATTTCCATCCTGTCGCGGATTGTTTCCGGTGTCTGGTATGCAGGCAGTTCCTCAAATACCAGTGAAAGCTCGTCCAGCTTTTCCATCTCCTCCTTACAGGCCGACAGCACATCCTTATCCAATGGGTGCATCCTGACATACTCCAGTTTTTTCGGGTTTATCCGGTGCTGCTTCACCGCATATGCCGTCCGGCGTCTGCAGCTGCACATACCGCCGCCGAGTCCGCAGTACTCTGCCAGAAATGCCGCCACCCTTTTTCTGATCCTTGAAAGCTTCTGTCTGTAGTTCTCCGGTGTCATATCCAGAATTTGACCGGCCGTGCGGCTGTCGATCTTAAACATGGTTCCCAGAATGAAAATGCATCTGCTCTCAGGATCAAGGCACTGCAGCATCACATTGGTACAGGACATTTTCAATTCCTCCGCCAGCTCTTCCCGGCTCTCCTCTTCAATGACCGCATCGGTCTCATCCAATACCGCAAACTTGATATCATTCCCATAAAACTCAAAATCAAGGGGCTGATGTGCAAACATGGATTTCTTATAATTGAGCAGATAATTTACTGCAATGCGGTAGACCCATGTTCCAAATTCACTGTCCCCGCGGAAGGAAGCCAGATTGGTCATAACGCGCACCAGAATATCCTGCGCCGCGTCCTCCGCATCCTGAGTGAAAGGTTGAAAACCCGGTCCCGGATTCCTTCCATAAGTGCTTCCAGTGCCTGTGCATCGCCCTCAATGGCCGCAGCTGCGAGAGCATTTTCGTCTTTCCTATCTTCCTTTGCCATCTCCATATAAACCTCCCATATCTTCTGTATACTGATTCATCTGAATTTTTCCAGATATATTAATTAGACAGCCTGTTTCTTCATCTGTGACAGTTTTTCGAAAACTTTTTCCCCAGTCTGGAAAAAAGCCGGAAAATTTTCCCATCAGAAGAAAAACACCCGTCAGGGACAGCTTTTAGTCCCGGCGGGTGATCCGTATATTATAGTTTAAAATGGTTATAAAAATCTTTCAGGTCCGCTTTCACATCTGCCGGAAGCTGAGTCTTCTTAATCCCCCTGATCGCACCTTCCATCGAATACAGCCGGTGGATGCATGCGGAAGGATCAATGCTCTGAATCTTCAGCCATGCCTGTTTGCTCCCGATCTCTTTTAGCTGCTCGTATGTAGTAATACCAACCTGATTTAACTGTTCTTCCACAACTTCACCTATATTGGGAAGCTTTGATAATTCTCCCATCTTTCTCCTCCTGTTCCTGTATATGTACTGTTTTCATTATAGCTCTAATTTCAGCAATACACCATAGAAGACAGAAAGATTTTACCTGACTTTCCGTTTTAAGCAGTACTGCTCAATCCCCTGAGTAATACCGTCCGCCATTTTCTCCTGAAAAGAAGGATCGGCCATTTGGTTGTCCTCCTGCTCATTTGTCATAAACCCCATCTCCAGAATCACAACCGGAATCTGGCTCCAGTTCATCCCGGTCATGGAATCGCTGATCTGGATCCCCCGGTTTTCAAATCCTGTTGCTTCACAGTATTTTTCCAGAATATCCTGTGCAAGTTCACTGCTTTCACCGTAGAGACTTCCTGCATATGGGTTTTCCTCAGACACCACCAGACAGAGTGCCCCTGTACTCTCGGGGCTCTCACTCCCGTTTGCATGAATTCTTACGCATAAAACGGCGCCGGAATCGTTTGCCTGTCTTGCCCTCTCCTGATTACTCATCGCAGTTTCGTTATTTTCCCTGCTCATTACCACTTCGTAACCAAGCCGGCTTAAGCGCTCTTTTACTTTTAACGCAATATCCAGATTCAGCTGATATTCCGGAAGCCCCGTATATCGCCCGGTTGTGCCAGAATTATTTTTCTGCTTCATCACGCCCGAACCCGGGGCATCCTCTTCCATACCACTCATATCGATTCCCGGCCCCTGATGCCCGGGATCGAGCGCTATGATCATCTTCTCCTGGTGCTCCCCGTCATTTTCTTCGCTCTGTGACCGTACCTCCTGCGCTTCGCCTGCATTCACACTTTCTGTATCAGCAGGGTCCCTCTGCTCCACTTCTTGCAGAGACTCTGTGTGAGCCTCTGTCTTTACTGCCTCTGCCTTCTGCTCCAACTGCCCTCTTGCATACAGGCTTGTCCCCGCCAGCATAGTCATAATAACTGCCGCAGCAGCCAGCAGGAGAAATCCTTTCTTCTTTTTCATACCGTACCCTCCATCTGCAATACGTTACTGCAATACTACTATTATATGCCAATGGGTACCATACGTATGACTTCTATATTTACCGTTACATAAAATCAAAGAGACTCAGCTGTTTCCCGCTGTCTGCATTTTTTCGTTTATCTGCCTTTTCACGCATCACCGCCTGATCCGGCAGTTCACTGATAAACAGGGATTCTTCCCCGGAGGAAGTCAGAATCAGTTCTTCCTTCGCCCTTGTCATGCCGACATAGAACAGCCTGCGTTCCTCTTCCATATCTGTTTTGTTATCCTTTTCAAAAGGAATCAGCCCTTTTCGCACGCCGTAAATAAATGTGACAGGGAATTCAAGCCCCTTCGCCCCATGCAGTGTCATCAGCGTTACGGCTTCACCCGTATACTTCTTCTCCCCACAGCGCTTCAGGTCACTTTCCACACCAAGGCTGAGCGCTTCAAGAAACTCGGGCATGGTCTTATAAAATATCGTCATTCCTGCCAGTTTTTTCATCCCTGCATGCTCTTCCAGCTTCATTTCCCTGATCCATGTCTCCAGAAACTTCTGCGGTTTACCCTTCTTAAAAAGTGGGGCGAACTTATCATACACAGCATTAAAAACACTGTCCGTCACCAGATTTTTATCCAGCTTCCACAGCAGTTTTAAGCAAAGCTTCCTCGAAAATTCATCTTCCGGATTTTCCAGACATTTGAAAAATGCGATACTCCCTCTTACTTCGTCTTCCATCAAGAAGTCTTCACGCCCGGCAGTTACATAAGGAATTCCTTCCGTTCTCAGACATTTTTCAAGCAGTTCGGCCTGCCTGTGTGTGCGGTAAAGTATGGCAATGTCACCAAATCCCCTGTTTTTCTTATTTTCCGCCCCGATTTCCTGCGCATCCAGCATGCCGATTCCGCCTGTCAGCCTGTTTATTTCCTTTGCCGTAAATATGGCCTCTCCCATCTCACCTGCGGCACTTACCAGACGCACCGGATTCTGTACTTTACTGTGCGCTTTCAGCTCCCTTGCATCCCCCGGATTATGGGAAATCAGCCCAGCTGCGGCCTCGACAATGGCCGGGGCACAGCGGTAATTTTCCACAAGACGGATCTCCCGGAGATCTAGGTAATCCCCGGCAAGCCTTGTAAAACATGCTGCGTCAGAACCGCGGAAACCATAGATGGACTGGTCGGGATCACCGATTACAAACAACTCTCTCCCGCCCTTGTTCCATGCCCTAATCAGGCGGTACTGCACGGGGCTGATATCCTGAAACTCATCGACAAGGAGATAGGAAAATCCCTTATCCCAGCCGGGGACGGCACTCCCCTCTTCCATGATTCGCAGTGTCTCAAGAAGCAGGTCGTCAAAGTCCAGCATGTTCTGTTCTCTTAAAATCTGCTGATACAGCTGAAAGCCCCCGTGCCAGTCTTTTCCTTCCGCCTCTAGTTTTATGGCCTCCTCACTTTCCGCGCCTGCTTCTGATTTTTCCAAAGAGATCAGCTTTAGGAGCTGTTTTGGCGTCAGCCCCAGATTTTCCTGTTCTGTAACAGTTCTGGCCGCTTCCAGCGCAGCCATGTCGTCCGCCAGTGAAAACTCCAGCCCCTGTGCCTTCAGGAAACGCAGACAGAGAGAGTGGAATGTTCCGATCTGGAGCTGATTTATATTTCGTGACCTTCCCAGTTGTTTCTTAATTCTCTCCCTCATTTCCCCTGCCGCCTGAGTGGTAAATGTTACAGCCGTGATCTCGGATGGTTTTACCTTCCGCACTTCGAGCAGATATAACAGATGGGAAATCAGAGTCTTCGTCTTGCCTGTCCCCGGTCCCGCAATAACTGCAACCGTCCTGTCGACGGCGCTCACTGCCTGCTCCTGCCTTTCATTCAGTTGATCCGCCGCTGCGGAGTTATTTTCACATTCAGAAACCGGCGTTATCGCCATTCCCTGATTCGCTGCCGCCTGCTCCTGTTCCTTTGCTTCACTCTGTTTCGATGTATTTTCCAATCCTTTTTTCTTTTCTGCCTCTGTACTGATATGCAGGGTATCGAAAAAATTCATCTGGCCGTTCAGACTGTCCAGATCTTCCTGCGTAAATAATTTGATCGTCCCATATTCCCCATCAAATCCAGGAAAACGTTCCACCTTGCCATCACGCAGTTTCTGGATTCCCTCTGCCGCCAGATGTCCTGAAACCTTCCGGATATCTTCGACCGGGACATGTCGCAGAATCTCAAATTCCGGTCCCAGACGGCGCAGCATCTTCTGATATTCCTTCTGTACCTTCGCACTGGCAGCGGAAGCACCTACCGAGGCTCCGATCACCTCCGGCAGCGGCACCAGACTCTCAAACGGCTTCGCCCCGCCGCGCACAAATCCTTCTGGCCTGTCGGCGAGCTGTTCGACCCTGTGTGACACCCCGATTGTCAGTTTCCTCCCACACACCGGGCAGATTCCCCCGAATTTCTCCGTTTCCGCCGGGTTCAGGCAAATACCACATTTCCGGTGGCCGTCAAAATGATATTTTCCCTCCTCCGGGAAAAACTCAATCGTACCGTATAGTCCCCGGCCTTCCTGAATGGCATCCCGCAAACCGGAAAATGACAGCTCAATATCCAGAAGATTCGCCTCCCGCCCCAGTTTGGCCGGAGAATGTGCGTCAGAATTCGAGATCAGCTGGTAGTTATCCAGCGCAGAAACCCGCCAGTTCATAGGCGGATCGGAGGATAAGCCTGTCTCCATCGCGCGGATATGGCCTGACAGGTCACCGAAACACTCCTCCACAGAATCAAAACCCGAAAATGCTCCGAATAGTGAAAAATGAGGGGTCCATATGTGTGCCGGAACATAAACCGCCTCCGGGCACATTTCCAGCATAATCTCCAGAAGGTCATGACAGTCTAATCCCAGTATCGGGCGCCCGTCAGAATGAATATTCCCGATCAGCTCCAGTTTCTTCGCCAGAAGCTCTGCCGCTTCAAGTCCCGGCAGAAGCAGCAGGCTGTGGACCTTCCGCACCCGGTCATGCTTCTTATAAATAGAACTGATTTCCCCCGTAATTACAAAACGCGGCAGCATCATATCTGCCACGGATTCATCCCGTATCCGGTATTCTTCTTTTAACACATAGAGCCCTTCCTCTGCCGGCTCCAGTTTTTCCGCCATCTCTTCCCGCCACGCCGGATGTGTAAAATCCCCGCTTCCGACAATATGAATCCCCTTCCTTCTGGCCCAGAGATCCAGATTCTCCAGGTTACAGTCCCGGCTCGTAGCGCGGGAATAATGGGAATGGATATGTAAATCTGCAATGTACATTCTAACACCTTCTTCTCTAATGTTTCCCCTTCACCAGATCATAGCTCTCCGCAATCAGCTTCTCGACCGTTTCCTCTGGAATACTCCCGTCCAGTATCAGGGAATTCCAGTGTTCCTTGTTCAAATGATAACCGGGAACGATTGACGGAAACGCATCGCGCCAAAAATCGCGCCATTGGGGATCTGCTTTCACATTTACCCAGAGATTCCCCTGCCGTTCAAAGATCCATGCAAATATTTTTTTACTCCTGTTTAAACGGATCACCGTCCAGTTCGGGTCATGAAACGGGTAATCCTCATACGTCCCCGGAAATGTCAGGCAGTATTTTATTAAACTTTTTCGATCCATAACGTTCCCCTCTTCTCAAGATAGTAATTTATAATTATATCGTTCAATATCCATTGAAAGCCAGTCAACCGCGTCCTGCCATGTCGTAAAAACGGTACTTCCCTTTCTCCTCATCAGCTGGGAAAAATAAGTACTGACCACGGACGCGCCGCCCCGGGTCCCCTTCGCCGTCATTTCAGGCTCTACCGGGTACCTTGAAATAATATCAAGATACTCTTTTTTCATATATATCGGATTCCGGCTGCTTAGCAGAGAAATCTTCCCTTTACCGCATCCCGTTTCCCCGCCAGCATCAGGCATCGGATATATCTGAAAAAAGATATCCAGAGCCTTCCTTACCAGTTCCGGTGAACGATAAACACCAAAGGAACAGGACAAAACCGTTTTTTCGCCCCGGTCAAGAAGCGTGCACAGGTAAATCTCTCCGTCTGATCCGGTATGGTATCTGCCAATCCCAACACACAGCCTGTCCGGAAAAGAAACCTGCATAACATCAGTACCGTCCCACATCATATCTGTTGTGCCTGCTGCTGACTGCTCCCCTCCCCAACCAGGTGCTGGACGCAGCTCCTCGTCCTGCTTCCAGCAATAGATCTCCTCCGGAATATTTTCGTAGTCTTCCAGATATAAAATAGGGTTAAAATCCTGAAGTCTCATTTTTCAGTTCCTTTTCTTCCGCTTAAAATTACTCTCCCAAAACTTCTTACTATATTAAAATTCATCTCTGTGCTTTTGAAAAAAATCATACATAAATCTTACATGATCCAGTTCGTTCCATTTTTTCACCTCTGCGTATCTGGAATCAATATCATAAATCCTAGCGTCCAGTGTCCCCAGCATGAATGGCGGATGTGTGGCTATAATGAACTGGCAGTTTAAAAACCTCGACATGTCATTTAGTTTTTCTGCAAGGGCAATCTGGTTTTGGGGACTTAATGAAACTTCCGGCTCGTCCATCAGATATAAGGCATTGGGTTCTATCCAGTCGTCAAACAACTGAAGAGACGTTTCCCCGTTAGAATACTTCTCCTGTGCAAAGGTATCTTCTTTACCGGCCGCCCGTCCTCTTCCTCACCTAATGAATAGCCACACTGCGAACAGAACTCCGTAAAATATCCCCTGCTGCCCCATACCGCAACATCCTCAGTCCCATAGAGGGAAAGCACATTCCCGATAATATTGAGAAGTGTTGACTTCCCGCTGGCATTATTTCCGCATAAAACAGTAATCCTGCCAAAAACAAATGGGTCCCACTCTTTGTCAGCAAAAACATTATATGGGTATATGTTGGGATTCTTCACCTTTCCTCCGGACAGCCTGAAACTGCTTATATAAATCATGTTTGAATGCTCCTCCTGTGATCCCACATCTCTGGCCGGCAAGTATAGGCGTTAACCCGGTATTTATGAAAGCCTGTCATGTTCCAGAATATACCGCAAAAGCCCTTCACAGCCTTCCACAACATCTTTATATGTTCTGTCAAAATTACCAGTATACCAAGGGTCCGCAATATCGCGTGGGTTATCACTGAAATCCAACAGCTTGTGCACCTTATGTTCCGGATCATCTCCGATAATCCGCAGAATATTGCGTATATTCGGATATTCCATGCCTATGATGTAATCATAAGTATGATAGTCCTGCTTCTTCATTTGGACTGCATATTTGCCGGATGTACTAATACCGACCTCTTTCAATTTCTGCACCGTTCCGTAGTGGACCGGATTGCCAATCTCCTCACGGCTGGTCGCTGCTGATGCGATAGAAAACAGATCGGCCATGCCCTGCTTTTGGACCATGTCGCGGAAGACGAACTCGGCCATGGGGGAGCGGCAGATGTTTCCGTGGCAGATGAAAAGTACCTTAATCATAAAATTCTCCTATCACGAAATGCCGTGATATGCCCAGTTTTGCAAGGTTTTATGCGGGTTTCCGGCACTCGTGTCTCTCTCTTTATTTTCTATACAATCTGCCCTAAATGAGCATATCGTGACATTACTTATCCCTGTGTAGTAGTAAAAACGTAGTAGAAAAGGGGTGCATTACTACTCTTGATTTTTGGTGGGGGTGCATCGTTATCATGTACAAACCCGTAAGGGGGTGCAAATTTCTCTTAGGTGGTGCACAAAATAACGATACAATCATGCATTGATTATAGCATCAATCAGTCTTCATAGACAATTTTTATTTTCTCTTAAAATCTCCTATATAACCCTTCAAAAAAATAATGTTTTTCTAGGATAATTTTCTCAAATAAATCTTATTTTAGATCTTTTTACATAAATGCCCAATTAAATTATCATAGTATAATATAATCTCCCTCTAGACAACACATGATAATATATATTCACATGTATTTACTCATTTACTATTGAATTTATTCTTTGCAATAAATCATCAAATATTTTAATATTATTAGCAAACTGTTCAAACTCATTATTTTCGGTCAGAAAATGGTATACTTCACTTAATATATCTATTAAATTTGTTTCAACATTATCTAATAAAATATCCCCTTTAAAATTTTCATCATGTGCTGAACACAATTCTATAAATGTGTAATATCTTCCTACCGCTTGCATCAGGTCATATAAACGCCCTTTGCTGCTATGAATTGAAAAATTTGCCTTGATACCTTCAAGAAATTCATATCTATACTTTTTAAATTGTTTCCAACCTTTTCTGAATTTATATTCTATATATCTCTTATATCCAATTCGCCTAGCATGAAACTCTGTCCAATAGAAAAAAGCATTATAGTATTGCGAATCGAAAAGGGCATTATGGTCACTTATTCCCAAAAAATCCGCATAATCATAATAATCATGTGCATGTGTCAGTTCATGTAATATAGTTCCATGTACTTCATCCAGATCTTTTTGAGGTAAAACTTGCTTAGATAAAGCTACTAACGTTGTTTTATATCTTGTCGGGGCAAAAATTACCGTTCCATTTACCTTATTGAGTTCTGTCCCCGCTCTCATTACTGCATCTTTTTGTACATCGCACATATCATATTCAAGCACTTTTGCATAGACATCGTCAACCATAGCAGTATCAATATTTCGTTGTTCATCATATTCCCGTATATGATTATAAAAGTATTGCAATTCTTCTTTTAATATATTACTTAAAATGGTATTTGAATCCATATTCGCCTCTCCCTGTTATTATAATTTTTCAACATTAATGCAATTATAAGCCATATAAACCCTTATAATCAAGGCAGCAAATGGAAATACTTGTATTTAATTAATCCTAAGAAAGCCGGAAGTTTTTTCTCCCGGCTCGTCAACTTATATTATTTTATTTCATATCACCTTGAACATATTCTTTTTCAACGGCTTTTCTTTTTCCTCACCACCCATTTCTTCTCGTGCCTTTTCCAGCTTCTCCATACGCTTCATTTCCTCTGCTGCATCTTCCATTCCCAAATGAGTGTAGGTATTTAAAGTGACTCCGATATCTGAATGTCCCATCAAATGTCATCTACTGGTCGATGCTTGCTTTTCTCTTATTGAAACAATCTAACGATTGCCACACTATTCAACGATACCTCTCCGCACCTTACAACGATTCCCTCCACACCAGTAGTTTTCCCCTCCGTCATTCGTAGTCTTTCCGTAGTCCGACATTTCCGACAAGGGAAAATATGCCCCGTGTTGTCGACACTATACCAACTTATGCCTTGCACACCACTTTCCTGCCGTGGCAGATAAATAGTATTTTTATCATAATCCTTAATCTCCCTCATATCTTAAAAACATTGTCTTCCCGAATTCTCAATTACTTTATTACGTACTTAGTACCTCTTCCCCTACCCTCAACTTTTATGACACCTTTTTGTCCCATATCTTTCAACAACTGTGTTGTCTTTGATTTACCAAACGGGGCATACGGTGCAATTTCGCTAATTGATTTTAACATTGTCTTACTTAAAATTTTATATATCTTTCTCTCATCTTCCGTTAAATTTAAATTCTCCTCAAATACCGGAAGTACCATCTTAATTGTATTTTCTGATATTTGAAATTCTGGTTTTTTCAATCCCTCTTCATAGAGTTGTTTTATTCTTATAATTCCTGTTCCAAATATCTCAACAAACCCTAATCTATAAAATACATTTGCAAGATTTCTATTTCTTAGAACTGAAATTTTACCTGATAAATATTCTTCTTCCGTTATTCCAGAGGGCAATCCTCCTGGAGAAATAACTTCTATACTATCATCAAACATTAGGACTCTTATTTGTGATTCTGCATCCCACATTCTATGAATCAAAGCATTTGCAATTGTTTCTCGGCATGCAGCTTCTGGTATTTTTACTATCTTCTTTCTATCGGCTCCCTGTATTTCTTCATATTGATAATAATCTCTAAATACATCTAACGTTTTGTCATATACAGCCAATACTGATATATTTTTAAATGTTGCTCTCTTTTGAATGATACTGATACTTTCACCAAATTTTACTATATCAATTCACGGAAAATGATTTTTATCTACCAAAATACCAGCTGCATTATTATATCCATTTAATCCGTCATATAGGTTCAATGTTTTTAATGTATCTTGATTAAATGTTTCGATTTGAATACTTTTGTATAAATTTGATGCAAAACTTCAAAAGCTAAATCCTGTTCTTTATATGGCAACTCTTCAAATCTGATATTTTTCCCTTCCAAAATGAGTTTTGAAAATCCCAGCGTATCTACCTCTATTGTCGCTGTATCATTGCACTTATATGCTTTTGATTTGTATAAATACGGCTTCTGAACACCACTTTTTACGGTAAGCTTTATCGTTTTATCATTATTTTGTATTTCCAGTGTATAATTAGGTTGTGGAGAAATACTATCATTAATTTTATTTTCAATATCCAAACATGCTTGTTTTATGTCCGACACACCTTTAATATTACCAATGTCATCAATTCCAAAAAAATTCTCCTCCATCATAATTCGAAAAGGCACTTACGGTTTTTAAAAACGTGTTTGTAATTGTTTCTTTGGATTCTATTCCCCTTGTTTCACGCATACTATCCATATCCTTTCCATTTTCTTCTTTATATTATATGCAAAGATATGCAAAAATCAATCGTATTTTTTTACAACCGTTTTTTTGTGTATTTATAATTGCAGTGAAAAATCATAGCTCGCAAAATCATTAAATAGATATTCGAGTGATGCCCCTTATTCGTCAACGAATCTGTGATTGCTAACATTGTCGAAAATAATAACATTATTTAATCTCTTTTGTTTTTAAGAGCATAATCAGCTATCAATGATTTTCTTATTTCGCCAATCTTTTTATATAGTATAACTTTGCTTTTCGCTACAAATCACTGCATCCCCCTTCTAATCCACCTCCCCTTCCATATACCTCCTTATTTTTCCAACCAACCCCATATCCGCCGGCAGCCAGTCCAAACTATCCAACGTTTCTTTTGTCAACCACTTCGCTGCCTCATGCTCCTTCAGCACCAAATCCCCCGATTTTATCCTGCATATAAAGCAATCCATCGATAAATGGAATTTGGGATAATCATATTCTACGGTATCCAGTAATTCTATAACTTCAACTTCTGTATCTAGTTCCTCTTTTATTTCTCTTACAACCGCGTCTTCGGATGTTTCATCTGGTTCAGTCTTTCCTCCCGGAAATTCCCACCCATCTTTAAATTCACCATAACCACGTTGTGTTGCAAATACTTTGCCGTCCTCTATAATGATTGCTGCCACTACTTTAATTGTTTTCATTCTATCTCTCCATTTTTTCTATTATCCGTTTACGATATATTCGTAGATATCTTCTCTAACCGGAGTATCTAACGCCCATTCTATTTCTACTGCTGTTTTTTCAGTGTTTGGCATAACAAATTCTTTTACCAGTCCAGTTGGAATCATTCTTCCCAGATAATAGAATTCTTTTGATATTTTATCATCCTTATTTTTTCTCACAAAAAGTTGTACATCGATTCCTCGTTCCTGTGCTTTTAAGAAATTCTGTACATCTTCTGATTCCACGCTTCTTCCACTTTTTGAAATTGCAATCAAACGATTATATCCTGTAAAGTGGTCTTCATATTTGGTGGTATCACTGATATCATCCTGTTTATCGTAATTAATAAATACGGGGAATGTTTTTGTCTTCTTATCATACTTGTAACCACCAATATTTAATGGTACTTCATTTCTTTCCCAGTTCAGCAAACGACAAACATCTTCGTATGTATATTTCTGATATAGCACTAAATCCGTATCTTGATAACGACTGCTATAATTTTCTCTGTATCGGGAAATTCCAAAGTCAACCAGTTCTTCCAAAATATGATAGAAATCCGGATTCTGCAACATTTCTCCGAATGTTTTCGAAACGCAAAAATCTGAACCTTCTTTTTCTAAAAATATGCACTGAGAATAGGTCTTTTTTGCTCCACTAGTTGAAAATTCATTTGTCATCATGTTTACAATATTATCAACACAATTATCATCTATAGAACAGTTATAATTTTCGATTAACGTACGCTTTAAAAGTCCCATTACTCCATGTTGATATTTTAGCAAACGTTTTAATAATTCCAATTCGTGGATTCTTTTACCACTAGCCAGCTTTTTCGATACAAATTCGATTACCTTTTCTTCATCTGCTGACAGGCGGATTGTATATTCCTTTTCATATTTTACAAGAAATTTGTAATAGGATCCCAAACTATTATTATCAAAGATTCTTAAAACATCCATTTCTCCGTATTTGTCAAAATCTGCAAGAGCCGGTATATGTCCCAATTTGTTTTTCAAATTCTTGTAATTTTCATTTATTAACTTGATGTCACTAAAATTTGCATTATCAATCGCCTGGAAAATCCTTTTTCTCGAAATTTCATCAAAATGGATTGTACTTGCTCCCGGGATCACTCGTCCACCTTCCGTGACATAGCGACGAATATTATCCTTATTATAACTGCGATCCCCTGATAGTGCGATTGGAATCATGAAGTTATTACGATAATTTCCAATGAAGTCTAAAACAACTACATACTCTTTATCTTCCGCTTTACGAAGACCGCGCCCCAACTGCTGTATAAAAACAATTGGTGACTCTGTTGGCCTCAGCATAATAACCTGATTAATTTCCGGAACATCTACACCTTCTGAAAAAATATCTACTGAAACAATATAGTCCAGAGCATCCTCCCCCTCATCGCCCGCCAGACGTTCAATAGCCGCTGCTCTAACGGTTTCTGAATCACTGCCACTAAGTACAAGAGTTCTCCATCCCTTATCGTTAAATTTGTTCGATAATTCTTTTGCTTCATCAATTCGACTACAGAAAATAAGGCCTTTTACTCTATCACCGCTGTATCCGAAAAATTCCGCCTGTTTCATAACGTTAAGCACTCGGTCATCCGATGTTAAATATCTAAAATTTTGGACCTTTTCTTCTGTTGTTTTTCCAACATCCGCTATGACATCCAAATCGGTAATACCAAAGTAATGAAATGGACATAATAAATCCTCTTCCATTGCATCTTGTAAACGGATTTCATATGCAATCTGATGATTAAAGATATCATAAATATTCCTGCCTTCGAGGTTATCATCTCGCTTGTCTGGTGTAGCGGTCATTCCCAGCCATAACTGTGGGGTAAAATAGTCCATAATTTTCTTATAGCTATCAGCAGAACTATGATGAGCTTCATCAATGATAATTAAGTCCCATGTATCTTTTTCATACCTTTTTAAAGTCTCGTCTTTACTTAATGTTTGTACTGTTGCAAACACAAAATCGGCATCGTAATCCTGATATTTCCCTGTGACCATCCCCATAGAAACTTTTCCTGCAAATACTTTCCGAAAGGCTTTCATTGACTGCTTTGCTATCTGATTTCGATGCACCAAAAAGAGAACTCGCTTAAATTCCAGTTCTCGTGCCGCAAACGCAGACGCGTATGTTTTTCCTGTCCCTGTAGCCGAAATTAGCAAAGCCTTATCTTCTCCTGCATCGTATATTTTCCGCAAATTATTGATAAATCCAACCTGCATAGAATTGGGCTGCAAACGGAATATTTCCAAAGATGGAACCTCAGCTTGTCTTGCGATTTCCTTTTGTTTCTGTATAATTTTATTTTTTGTATAGACATTCGTATATGCCTCAATAAACCTTTCAAACGGCAGGGACTGCTCCGCATTCCATAGCTGATGAAATTCGGTCACCAGACTCTGCGTATATTCCCCCTGTTCCGCCGAAACGATTTTCGTATTCCATTCATGGTTCGTCGTAAGAGCACTCATTGTCATATTGGAACTCCCGACAATGATTCGATAAATCTCTTCTTTCTTGAAAATATAGCCCTTTGTATGGAATCCCTCTTTTGTATTCCCTGTCACAAACATTTTCAACTCAATATTGCTAAAATTTTTAAGTACTCGAAGTGCCTTAGGGTCACTAAATGTTAAATAATCCGTTGTAAGAATTTTCCCCGGAATACCACGCTGCTCCAATTCCCTTAACGTCTGAAGAAGTGGTGTGATTCCACCCATAGTAATAAACGCTACACTTATAGAAAACTCTTCACACGACAACAGTTCATCCTCAATGGATGATATAACCTTTCGTCCTTCCCTATAATTATTTGACACAAACTGCGGCTTGTATGCCAGATTTGATGAAATATCTTGATTTATAAAGGCTGTTGTTAAGCCCTGTTTCAATTGCACTATTTTTTCTTGACTCATTATAATCACCTGTAAATTAACCTTACAAAATTCATTTTCTCTCTAAGTCTCATATTCAACAGTTTTTATAGTTTTACCAAGTACATACAACAACAGGCAGTCAATTTTTCTCAAAATCAACTACCTGCAATTTCACTACCTTTTAAACACCTGCTAGAATTCTTTTCTGTTCTGATTCTACCACGTTCATATTCTTTACGCAACAAAGAACCTCGTGTTTATCACCATTTATCATGATTAAATTCCCCTCCATATCCGACAAACATCAAATAGGAAAAGAAAATTTCCCCCTTCCATTTTTTCACATTCCGCCCACAAATCCATTTTACAATTCACATTCCTAATGAATTTTCAACATTCTTATTCATTTTCATGAATTTTTTCTCCCATTGTGATATAATGCATATACATTAATTTTTACATAGAGAAAGGAGATTCTAAAATGAATGAAAGAATCAACCGCGTATTAGAAAAAATGGAGAAAAAAGGCCTGAGTCAGTTACTTGTATCTGACCCATTGAGTATCCGTTTTCTGACGGGAATTATGGTGAACCCTGGTGAAAGGCTGTATGCACTTCTGCTGAGATCCAGCGGCAATCACACATTATTCCTGAACTATCTGTATTATGTGTCCGATACAGGATTTGAAGAGGTATGGTTCAGTGACATGGACGATCAGATTGCTGTTCTGATGGAGCACATTGATACAAAGAGTGTACTCGGTATCGACAAGACTTGGCCGGCACGTTTCTTAATTCCGCTTCAGGAGCGCTGCCCGGAATTAAAGACTATCTGGGGTTCTGACTGCATTGATGATGTTCGTGCTGTTAAAAATGAAAAAGAAATCGAGATTATGAAGCATGCTTCCGTAATTAATGACAGTGTTATGGAGAAGGCTGCTGCATTTATTAAAGAAGGCATGACTGAGAAAGAAGTTGCTGACTTTATTGATGCTGAATATATGAAAGCAGGAGCAAGCGGATTAAGTTTTGATACGATCGTATGCTTTGGCGCAAATGCTGCTGATCAGCACCATACACCTAGCGAAACGAGAACACTGAAAGCAGGCGAATGTGTCCTGATCGATATGGGCTGTATCTGGGAAGGATACTGCTCCGATATGACAAGAACTTTCTACTGCAAGAGCGTAGATGAGGAACAGGCTGCAATCCATGACCTTGTCCGCACCGCTGTTGAGAAAGCTGAAGCAGTGATTAAACCGGGAGTTCGTTTCTGTGATATTGATGCACAGGCAAGAGATCTGATTGACGAAGCCGGATACAGCGAATACTGGAGAATCCGTCTCGGCCACTTCATCGGTCAGGAAGACCATGAATACGGCGATGTAAGCCCTATCAATAAAAATGTGGCTGAGCCTGGTATGATCTTCTCTATCGAACCTGGTATTTATATTGAAGGAAAATATGGCGTTCGTGTCGAAGACCTTGTCCTTGTAACAGAAGATGGACATGAACTTCTGAACGCAGTAGATAAAAAATATCGTATTGTTGGTTAATTGACCGCTTACTTTATAATTCTACTGATCGCATATTTACCTGTAATTATAATATGATATAATACATTTTTGTCCGAAATTCAGAAGGGAGTCTATGATATATAATATCATAGGCCCCTTTTTACTATACTATTTACCACTATTATTAATTAATCTCATTGCGCACATTTTACTTCTTAGCTTCTTCGTGTTTATAACGGGCATAACTGGCTATATCATTCACCTTTTTCGCATTAGAAACAGTATTCCAATTTTCCAGTTCCCAGTCAATATCTTTCCCCACAAAGTTATTTCGACATTCATTGTACATATCTTCATCCATTTTACTCCACGGAGAAAATTTATCTAACTGCAATTCTGATAATATGTAATTATCTATTGGGATATGCAATTTTTCATGGTGTTTGATAATGGCTTCTGGTATCACAAAAAGCCTTTCATCTTCTCTGTCGGCAAAAATCAGACTAAAAACATACAAATATTTGGTCGTCATATTGATCCACTTTTGTGCCTGACCATATGAAAAATCAATCCCTTTATCATTATATATCTTTTGTATCATTTTACAGGTTTCCCGGTGCCAATCATCATAATCCTCTGAAATATTCTTTAGCATTTCTTTTATCTTTTCAGATGCCATAAATCTTAATTTCCATTTTATGTGATAGTCTTTACCGAATCCTCTGAGTGTATGCGATGCCATATCTATATAAGCCCTGTCAATCGCTGCTTCAATGGGATTGGCCATGTCACCGAAATAGCAGTATAAAATAAATTCATATGCCTGTGTTGTAGAATCCATCTCTTCTCCTCCTAATGCGTCACTGCCTCTTTCAAAGCTTTCCTCAGCTCCTCATCGCATGCATAGATATACAGTCCATTTACCCCGCGTGTCATAAGAACACGCACCTCATGCTGGATCAGGACTTCGCCGAACTTTTTCCGGGTCCCGTCCGATAAGGTACGGTTCCGGGTTGCTTTTATATTAAAACTCTCATCCGGGTCAAAAATAATTTCACCGTTCCGGTATTTTACAGACGGGCCTAAAATAACGCCTGCGTAATTCAGGTCAAATCCCTGTATTGTGAAAGTGGACCCTACTTCATTAATTGTCTGAGGCTGTTCGGCCCAGGAAAGTGTTTTAATTTTCTTCTTTTCCCGTCTTCCTAATTCTTTTTCCAGTTCACGGTTCCAGGGTTTATGCCAGTCCCCGATCAGCACCTCCCAGTATTTTTGAAGCCGTTTTCTTTTTGATGGTTTTTGATTATATTCCCAGTCATAAGTAGCTATCATTCTGGAGAGCTCACAATCCTCTTCTCTGGCCTTCTTCTTAATTGCAGCTTCCAGCTCTGCGGGAAGATCAAAGATTTGTATTTCATATCCGGTTTCGTCAACAGGAATCTCAGACACTTTTTTTGCTTTCGTGAAATTGTCTATCCATGCAATTGTTTCTTTTGATGCAGCCATTCTCATCTGATTCTTCAATTCAAAATAATTGCCTTTATGTTTGGCGAATTTTCTATAATACTCTAAAGTCTTCGCTTCCCAATACTGCTCTGTCGTTAATATCTGATTTTCATCGAACATGACAACCGTAACGCGTGCCCGGTTTATAATATCTTCAAGCTGATTTTCTCCCCGGTATGATTGTTTACCCTGTGTCAGTAATAAATGTGCCTCATCGATAAAAGCTACATCTATCGGTTCGTCCGTTGAATGGTGATTGATAAAGGTCGTTGGTTTACATACCACCTCGCCATAATGATCTTTCAAACCGAGTTTTTCTGCTATCTGCTGATATACTGTAATCTGTTCATCATGGTTTACCATTAAGCAGCATTGCAGGTCGTTTTTTTTAAGATTCTCTGCCCTTAAATATATCTCGTAGAAAGTGCTGCTGTTAAGAACTGTTTTCCCTGTTCCCGCCTCACCGTCAATGAAAATAAGCTGTCCTCTTTCTTTATTTTTCAGGGCAGTAAAGACCTTTTCTATAATCAATTCTTTTACATTTTCCTGCTCCTGTGTCAGCTTATGTAACGGGGATGCCTTAAATAATGCGGAATCCTTTATTGCACTCTCTTTCGGAAACAATGCTGAGTCTGTCTTCCTCAGCTTCTCCCAGATCAGCCGGAAGATTTCATTCATTTCATCGTCTGTATAATACCGGTTCTGGGGATTGCTGTTTTTATTGTGTATTTTCTTAACGTGATCAGTACTCATCATATAAAGCATAAGCCTGTTTTCGATGTCCAGCGTCAGGGATTTGTTGAAATGTTCATGCCCGATAATATACAGGCTGGCTGGTTTTCTGGTCAGCTGATTCTGCCACTCTGACACATTTCCGGATTTGGCATAATGCTGCTTTGTCCTCTGGATTACATTCCCCGATTCCCCGATATATACCTCGTAGTCATCACTGTTTTTCCAATTATGGATATAAACCGTAGGATAATCTAAGAGTATCATCTTTTCCTTTTCAGAAGATTGATTCTCTAATTTGTCCTGAAACGCCTGTAAAGCAATTATATTATCTTCTATTCTGTGCACAATGGGTTTTAATTTTGTATTCATAATTACCATGTATGCTGTTTAAGAAAAGTTTAAACACATACTTTTCCTTTCTCTCTAATTGTAACTTGAAATATGTTGTCCGGACGGCCCTGTGAGGATGCTTTTTTACAGCCATTGTATATATTTTATCATTCCTGAATACTTTTCTCCATATCGTTTTTTATTTTCTGCACTCTTTCCTCCCTGTGCGTATCTCATCCCCCAAAAATGTATTTCATCTCATTCCCATCGTATTCCTCCTCACTATCTGCTATGATATATCTCAGGAGGTGGTTTTATTTGCGGGTTACGATAAGGAATGTTAAATCGAAGGCTGAGGAGCAGGTTACCATAGAATGTGTGGCTCTGACACCGGAATTTGAAGATATTAGAAATTACTGTCTTGCTAAGGGGGAGTATCTGGCTGGATACACGGACGGAAATGTCCGGCAGATGGTTTATTATGACCAGATTTTATATTTTGAAGCCGTAGGAGAAAAAGTATTTGCTTATACTCAAAATCAGGTTTATGAGATCAAGAAACGACTGTATGAAATAGAAACGGAAATGATTCCATACAAATTTATCCGTTGTTCAAAATCGTTTGTTTTATGCCTGCTGAAGATTGACTCGATGCGGCCTGCCCTGAATGGACGGTTTTGCGCCCATATGAAGAACGGGGAAGATGTGATCATATCCCGGAAATATGTGAAACAGGTTAAGAAAGCTATTATGGAGGATTTGTAAATGGAATTGAAAGAGTTTTTGAAAAAGATAGTCTGGGTATTCCTGATGATTCAGGCAGGCATCACCATCGCGATCGGGGTGGTTGGTTTATTTACCCATATACCGAATACATTAAGTCCTGTCGCATTTTTTATGCCGTTTATCTACGCATTTTTCTGTACGCTGGTGTCTCTGGTCACTTATTCCTCAAAGGAACTCAGCGTCAGGAGCCTGCTGATACGCAAGACAATTCAGTTTATCCTGATAGAAGCAACCGTGCTTTTTATCACGTATTCCGTCAAAGCGCTGGTGAACCGATTTATGATCATTGCTGTTGCGCTTTCTGTCTTTATCATTTTTGTACTGCTGAACCTCATTGATTATTTTCTTTCCAAGGCTCAGGCCGATAAAATGACGGAAAAATTAAGGCTTGCAGACCAGTTTAGAAATGCCGATTCATAAAATGAAAGAGAGGATTCCTTATGAACCAGAAACGTTTAAAACAAACAGGCAGCACTCTTGCAAAAATAACACGCGTACTTTTCTGGATACAATTTCTGGAGATGGTTCTTGCCGCATTTCTCGTCTGCTGGCATGAATTCTTCCCCAGTCATTTTGTCCTGCATTTTGTTTCCGAAGAACTGCTGTTTCAGTTATGTGCCTCCTTAGTAACAGGCTGCTTTATTCTGGGCGTGCTTGCCAGGTTCAGGAAGTTCTGCGGCTTGCTTTCCCAAAATGGAGATCCTTTTCATGCAGCCAACGTCGCAATTTTAAAAAGCATCTCCATAACCGTTCTGGCTGCCTCATTTGTCCTGCCGGCGGCGGAAAAAGTTTTTGTGAAAGCATTTCATCTCTCCGGTTGCAACACAGATGCCGCATCCCTGAGTGTCCTGATCATGCTGACAGCCGCTTTGTTATTCTTCTTGTCGGTCCTCTTAAAGTCAGGTACAGAGCGTTTCCACGATGCATCGTTATACAAGTAGTCTTATGCCAGCAGTTCGTAATAGAAGATGTATTGCTGCATCACACCCTCACAGCCCTTGTATCTCCGCTTCGGAAATCCCTTCGGGTAATGTTTTTTCAAGGCCTGATTGATATGGGTGTCGACCGGAAATGCTTCCAGCTGGTGGAGGGCGAACAGGCAGATACAGTCGGCCACCTTCACTCCGACACCGAAGAGTTTCAAAAGTTCCTCTTTTGCTTCCTGATAGGGCATTGCCCTGACAGCATCCAGAGAAACCTCCCCGTTTGCGATGCTGCGGGCGGTCCTGACTACATATTTGCTTCTGTATCCGAGATTGCATTCTTTGAGTGCGTCTTCCCCGAGGACCGCCAGCGCCTCCGCCGTTGGAAATGCATGGTAAACGGTTCCATTCGCAGCGGTCTTTTTCTCGCCGTACTTCTCACTGATATTCTGGATGCACCTCCGGATACGAACAATATTGTTCTGCTGGGATATCAGAAAGGATACGATCATCTCCCACAAATCCTGATTCAGAATATGTATCCCCCGGCCAAATTCAGCCGCATTCATGAGATATTTGTCTTTCGGGTTAATTCTGCTTTTATATTCCCCATAATCCGTCTCCAGATCAAAATAATGTTTCCAGAAATCTTCATACTCAGAATCTGGGCATCTGAAAATACACTCATTCCCACTCTGGGTTACTTCCAGATACCGGTCCCCTGCTATGACTTCATATGTGCCGCCCTCTATCCGGGTCATCCTGAAACACTGCCCGGAATTACAGATCTGTTCTATGTCAAAACTCTCAAATGTACGCTTTACATATAGTCCGTTTCTTCTGTCACAGTCCCCGTAAACACAGTCCTCGTAAAATCGCTCTGCCTTCACCATATTTCTCAGCTCTTTGCCTCCTCTTCCACACCATTCTTCGCACAGATATCTGCCAGACAGCATTTCTCACAGTATGGTTTTGTCCTTGCCGTACATACATCTCTTCCGTGATATACAAGACGATGGCAGAAATCACTTCCCTCCTTGGGCGGAATGATTTTCCACAGCGCCATCTCTACCTTTTTCGGGTCCTTGATCCCGTCTACAAGGCCGATGCGGTTCGTCAGGCGGATGCAGTGCGTGTCTGTCACGATTGCGGGTTCCCCGAACACATCCCCCATGATCAGGTTCGCACTCTTTCGTCCGACTCCCGGCAGTTTCAACAGTGCGTTGAAATCCCGCGGAATCTTTCCGCCGTACTCATCTTTCAGCATTTTCATGCAGGCACTGATATCCCTCGCCTTGCTCCTGCCCAGCCCGCACGGCCTGACAATCCTTTCAATATCGTCCACGTCGGCTTCTGCCAGTGATTCTACATCCGGATACCTGGCATACAGGTCCTCAACCACAACATTCACGCGGGCGTCTGTGCACTGTGCTGCAAGCCGCACACTCACGAGCAGCTTCCACGCCTGGTCATAATCGAGGGTGCAGCCTGCATCCGGGTATTCTTTTCTCAGTCTCTCTATTACTTCTAATGCTAATTCTTCTTTTGTCATATCGCTTTACCTCCAGGTTCTGTATTCATTATACCTTAAGAAGCCGTTTCTCTCCACTGGAAATTATAGCGATATCAGGTATTCGATATTTACTCTGCCACTTTCTTATTATAGAATGCGATGATTATACTCAGTACCGCCGCCGAATAGAAGACTGCCCATGCTCCCTTTCCGAGCTGCTCGAACACCAGACCGTAGATCGTCTGTCCGACCGGCTGTGCACAGGTAGAAACCGCAATTACCCATGCAATGACTTTTCCTACCATTTCCTGCGGTACCGTTATCTGGATGAAGGACATGATCTGTATTGTGTATATGGATGCAATGGCCATGATGACCAGCCCGGCCGCGGCAAGGACTGCATATGACGTCCAGGGTGAACAATCCAGCATCAGGACGATTCCCATTGGCAGCATGAGTATTCCGCAGGATGCCAGAAGCTTCCAGCTCTTGCTGATCTTCAGTTTTTCTCCTAAAATACCGGCACCGATGCCGCCCAGTAACCCCCCGACTGCCAGAATCCCCTGCATAAATCCATACAACCTTGATGCCTGACTCTCACTGAAATCCAGTAGCTGCAGGACGATAACCGGAAGCCCGATGATCATCAGCGAAGAGAGAACGAGATTTACCCCCGCACAGCAGAGAGTCAGTCTGCCGATCTCCGGCTTTTTCTTTGTTATAAAGGAAAGACTTTCTTTCAGATCTTCGCCGGTTTCACGCAGTATGGATTCGCTTCGTTCCCTTTTTACAAGGGGCATGCGGATAAAAATTTCCATGACAGCCGATATGAAAAAGCACAGTGCCGCTGTATAAAGAATCGGGTAGATCCCCCACAGGCTGTATGCAATCCCGCCCAAAGCCGGGCCAAGAAGGCCGGAAAGGGAAGAAATCATGTTAATAACCGCATTCGCAGTCATGACACGATCCGTTTCTACCAGGGCAGGAATACTCGCCTGCACGGACGGCTGATACGCCCCGCTGATTCCATAAAGCATAAAAAGCATAACCAGCACGAGCCCTGTAAGATTCACTCTTCCATACAATATGAGGAATAGTACCGTCAGTCCGGATGTGAAGAAATCCAGAAATACCATGATGTTTCTCTTATTCACCCTGTCTGCAATGATTCCGCCGACCGGCGACATGACTGCCAGTGGTAGGAACGCAAACCCGGATACGATTCCAAGCAAAGCCGCCGACCCTGTAACATTCAAAAGATGGATGGGCAGTGCAAACCGCATCACCGCATTTCCAAACAGAGAGATGATCTGTCCAGCCACCACAAGCCAGAAATCTTTCGTAAACCCGGTACTCTGTCCTGCCGTCATTACACTCTTTTCCCTGCTGCTCATCTATTTTACCTCCATATTCTTTACTCTGTGTATAATCTTCATCGTAATCACTGCACTAACCGCAAGTGTGACCCCCACGGCTGCAAGCAGGAACAAATATCCCTGTAACCCTGAGGAAAACAGGCTTGCCGACAGCATATTGGTAAGCGGAATTATGATAATCAGTGAAGAAACAATTTCTGTCACTACGGATAATTTCCAGAATCCAAACCATAAGGAAATCAGGGCTATATTCCCGGCCATGACCGCCATCCCGGCGCTGTACAGAAGCACTGCCAGAGCCTCATTTACCCCAAATCCGGTCTCCAGCGGCCTGAAAATGAAGGATACAACTGCAGCTGCCAGCATCGCGGCCAGATTGGTTATCAATGCTCCTCCGGCCGTAAGCCCCCATGTAATTGCCATTTTGGTCCGGATCAGTTCTTCCCGCCTGATCGGATATGAAAAGAGCAGCAGAACCTGTTTCCCGATATAATCTTCCAGAACTGTCCTCGCATTGAGAACCGCCCCGAAGACTGCAAATTCAGCAAACGTCACACAGGATACCAGCGTAGTTATGTTCCCCCAGACCGGGTCTATCTGGCTGAGTTCCATCTCCTCTTTTGGCATCAGCATAAACAGCATTGCTACAAACAGGCTGAATGCCGCCATTCCCATTATCGCATACAGATACGGCCTTTTATTTATCTTTTTCCATTCCAGATGAAATAATCTCATATTGTTCCTCCTTTCATGATCTGCAGAACTTCCCGCTCGAATTCTCCGGCTTCTTTCTCTCTGTATTCCTTCATACTGAACTCCTTTTGTATCTTCCCGCCTGCTATGATTCCCACCGTATCCGCCATCTGTGCAATATCCCCTAAGATATGGCTGGATATAAGGATGGTCATGCCGTCCCCGGCGGACTTCATCAGCACCCTTTTCATCTCATCTGCGGCAACCGGATCGAGACCATTGAACGGCTCGTCGAGTATTAATATTTCCGGTCTATGAAGCAAGGCCCTCGCTATGGCCAGACGCTGGCGCATTCCAAGGGAAAATGCAGATACAGGCTTTGAACTGATCCCCTCAAGGCCTACTGTCCCAAGTATTTTCCCCACATCTGCCTGCACTCCCATGTATTCCAGATGCAGGTTTAAATTCTCCTCTGCCGTCAAATGCTCATAAAAGACCGGTACCTCAATCAGACTGCCCAAATATCTCTGAATCTCTTCCTTATTCTCCCACGCCGGCATCCCATGCACATATACACGGCCCGAAGTCGGCTCCAGAAACCCTGCCGCCAGCTTTTGCAGCGTTGTCTTCCCTGCCCCGTTCACGCCCACAAGCGCATAGATTTCTCCCTTTTCTACTGTCAGCGAGCACTCCTCCAGAACAGTGGTGTTTCCATATTGCTTTGTAATTCTCTTTACTTCTATCATATATGCCTCCTTTTTAATACCGACCGTTGGTATGTATTTAGGTAAAAAGTGTGCCGCCTGCAAAAACCGTACCTCCGGCAGCATAGCGGCGTTCCTCTTTTACACTGGTAAACAGCTATTCTTCTTTATTTTTCTGATTCTCATTATTATTATAAATTCTCGCATATTCTTCGATGTTCCGGATCATATCTTCTGTAATAATATCCAGATCCAGAAGCTTTAATAAATGACCGTAGAACTTCACCTTCTCTACCATCTCTTCCGGCCCACAGTGATAAACCATAGGATTCAGCCATATGTCTCCGAGCAGCATCATCACTTCGGCCAGCTGCCGGGGATACTCCGTATGAATAGAACCGTCCTTCATTCCTTCCTCTAACACCTTATAGACCATATTGGCAGCATCCTGCTGGACGGTATCGCGGAAATACGTGATCAGCAGCTGCGGATTCTTCAGCATATCAGGCGCAGCCTGAAATATATCCTTCTGGGCCGGATTCGACAGGGATAAAACAAAAAGTTCCTGCAGCTTCTCCTTCCCGTTCAGATCTGTTCTGCTGCAGATCCGGTACATCGCAGTCTCCGAGCTTGAATAAAGCATTTCAGCTACAGCAGTCATGATCTCTTCTTTTGATTTGAAATGATGGTAAATAGCACCCTTGCTCAAACCTCCTAAATGATCGATGATATCCTGAATTGAAGTATGGTCGTATCCGCGCTCTATGAAAAGCTGGGCTGCAGTATCAATGATCAGATTCCTAGTCTCCTCAGGATGTTTGTTTCTAGCCATAATCTGCCTCCTGTGAATATCCGGTTCCATTTAAGATCCGGAATTATAATACTATGTCTTTTAACATACTAACGGTATGTTTATTATACATACTGCCAGTATGTTTGTCAAACAATTTTGACATATATTTAGATTTATTCAAAAAAGTCATCCTCCCACTGGTCCAGTTTATATTCATATTCCTTTTCCAGTTCATCCAGACGGTTCTGGATTTCATCGGAATAATGCTCTGAATCCATATTGCCCATTACGGCATTGATAAAAGAGTCACTGACATGAATTTTCCAGATGCCGTCTTCTTTATATGCTCCCACCGTAATATCCAAAACAGAAAGCCCCTCTTCCTGCTCCATAATACTGACCACGCTGTTATCACCATAATCTATTTTATGGATATCCCGGATCATGGATGTCAGGCCAGTTCCGTCACTGTTTATCATATCCTCCATGATACTGATCTCATATTTTCCCATCACATCTGACATATCAATATTCGTGACAGTCATATCAATCTGCGCATCCTTCCCAGACACCTGCACATCTTTTATTTCCCATGAAAGATTCTGTACAATCTTATCGGCAAACCTCTTATTTGAACGATACCGCTTTCCCTTCAGCCCCAGCTGCTGTAATTCATTGAATATCCGGTATTCCTTTTGTGTGGGTATACCAATCCAGTTTCTGTGTGTTCTTACATAATTATCTGTCCTTGCATTAAATGCATCCAGATCCAATTCTTTCAGCGCTTCCATTGAATCAAGCAACACTTCTTCCGGCGTATCAGTCTTTGCTTCTGCCGTTCCCGCTCCACATGCTGTCAGTCCAAAGACAAAAAATATCAGTATTGCAAGTGACGGTATCAGCCATTTCTTTTTTCTCATGTTCCCATCTCCTTTTTCGTACCTGCAGTTTTCTATATTTTATTGCGGCGGCACTTAGGCATCAATCCCCGCAGCACGAAAAGACGGTCAGACAGCAAAAAAAGACGCTCCACCCTATACAGGTATCATAGCCGAAAAGAAAAACCATCCGTCCTCACATCTGAGGATGCTGGTCCCACAATTTTTCTGAACCACAGACTGGACATTTATAAGGCCGATACCATGTCCCTCTTCCGGTTTCGTCGTAGCGATCCTGTTATCTCTGATTTTTACAGGCTCCTTAACCGGATTTCTTATCGATAAAATGAGTTCTCCATCCTCCACTGTCATTTTAAATTGTATCACTTTATTCGATTCCAGCTTTTCACAGGCCTCGATTGCATTGTCAAGGAGGTTGACCAGAATCGTAACGATGTCCTCCTCACCCATTGTCAGGGAAGAAAGGTCATTGACTGAAATCGTCATGGTAATCCCCTTCTCCCGTGCATAACTGTACTTCTGGTTCAGCACCACATTTACAGCCGTATGATTTGTATTCACATGGTCCGCATTCATACGGATACTTCCGTTCAGCGCAGTGAGATACTCCATCGTTTCTTCCGTCTTTCCCTCCGCAAGCATCCCCTGTATGCAGTTCAGCTGGTTCTTATAGTCATGCAGAAACCGTCTCTGCCGCTCATAATTTTCCTGCATGCTCTGATACATATTCATCTGATTCTGCGTGCGCTCTCTGCCCAGCCTGAGATTCTGCATCTCCGCCTCTCTGACCAGAATATCCCACAGAAAATAAAATGCAGCCATATTCACCAGTCCGAATCCCGCCAGAACAAGTACCCTGACATACTCATTACCCCCCTGTCCATTCCAGGGGTACATCGTTGCGGCTATGATAATCACCATGCAAAAGACTGGGAAAAATAAAAAACGGGTCCACTTCGTCCCTGACATTACATTCGTTTTCCCCTTATATTTGAAATGGAACAAAAGCATCAGGCAAAGCAGAAGGATGTCTGATACAGACTCCTCCACAATCTGTATACTGATGCCAGTGATCGGCAGCAGGTAAATGAAGGATATCGTCAGTATCTCTACAATCCAGAAGATTCCACAGAAAAGTATCGACAGAAACACGTTTTGAACAAACCTGACACGGTAATAGATCTGCACTGCTATGCAGATTACTGCCGTAAAACGAATGGGCTGTATGGCATACGGAGGTATTTCTGACATAGAAATTATTATAATGCCCAGTGTAAATGCCAGCAATTCCGTATTTTCGATCCAGCCGCGCCTCCACCGCCTCTTTTCAAGGAGAGTGTCAAAAAATACTTTGCAGCTTATACTCATCACCAAAGATAATGCAAGACTCTTTAGAAAAATTTCCATTACACTACTCCTTTAAATGCTACGAATGCTTCCTTCACCGCCCTGTACCGCAGACGCGGAACAGGAAGCTCCTCCCCAAGATCCAGAAGTACCGTATAATTACTGATCCTGCGGATGTGCTTCATGTTTACCAGATAGCTTTTATGAATGCGTAAAAAACCATACCCGTCGAGGGCCGCCTCAATTTGATCGAGTTTTTCATAAATCTGGTAAGTCACAACCCCGGACTCCAGATAATGGAAAACAGACTTATGCCTCTGGCTCTCAATGTACAGGATATTGTCCGTATACAGCCTCTTCTCCCCTTCTGAAAAAGAAAAACTGACCTGCTGCAGGCGCATCTTCTGCAGGATGGCGTCCATACACTCAGGCAGCGCCGTTTCCAGAGAGTCCTTCATGATATAGCGCACCGCATTTACCTTATAACCGTCCAGAACATAATTGATAAACGCTGTCACGAGCACGATAAATGTCTCCGACTGAAACGCGCGTATCTGCATGGCCGTCTGTATTCCATCCATTTCATTCATATTGATGTCCATAAAAACAATATCGTATTTGACGACATTTTCCTTCCGGGAGAGAAAATCCTCGCCGGAAAGGAAAAGATGAATTGTGGCTTCTAAGTTATGGTCGGTCAGATAAGATTCCAGATACATTTTCATCTTATCTCTGTAAAATTTTTCGTCATCACAAATAGCAATCTGAAGCATGTGGGCTGTTTCCTCCTGATATCTTATTTCTTATCCACCTCCATTAGCCTAATAAGATACCATGCGTCCCAATATAGGACATATATCCGTCCATTGCCTCATGATACCTGCTTCTCCCTATTGGGAGCTCTTCTCCTGTTAAAAGGGTTACCTTTTTGCTGTCAAACCGCTTAATATATTTGCAATTTACGAGATAACCTTTATGGGTCCTAATGAACCCATATTTCTTCAGTTTTTCCTCCAGTATTTCCATTCTGGAATATATCTTCTTTATCTCATTACCACATATATGTATCTCTTGAACATTCTTATAGCATTCAATATATCTTAGTTTGTCTATATTGACTGTAATAATCTCTCCCTGCCGGTCCCTGAAATGTACTGTCTGAGCTTCTTTGGGCTTTTTCTCCTGTTCAATATAACGATGGATTACCTCATTAATATCATCCATGAAATTCCCTTTTCTCACAAATCCAAATGGCTGGATTGCAAATGTATCATACATCCTGTCCATTCTGCTTGAAACGAATACAATAGAACTGCTGCCACCAGCTGCTGTAATTTTCCTGCCAAGCTCTATACCGTCCATTTCCGACATACAGATATCAAGAAAAATCAAATCATAATCTGTATGGTTCATATGCTCTAGAAGCTGCATCGGCGATAAACAAGTCGCAATCTCTGTCTCCACCCCTTCCTCACTAAATACTGCCTCCACAGAGGCGGAAATGATGGAAAGAGCTTTTTTTTCATCATCGCAGACAGCTACATGAACTGTTTTCATGAATTCCCCTCCTTGTTTTTTCCTATGCAGAGATCCAGAAGAAATTCTGCAATAAAAACCCCATCCTCAATTTTGTTACTATAATGACCGTTATATTTATGGACAATGTGCTTTGCTATGCCAATTCCTTTTCCATGATATACATGGTCCTTCTTTGTAGAAACAATAGGTTTTTCCAGAAAACTCTTTTTTTTCTTTGTCTGATTCGTAAACCTGGCAAACAGATAATCTCCCTGTACACTCATAGTAATGGAGACGACCGGAGATTCAATTCGCTCTGCAAGACAATTTTCGATGGCATTATCCACGATATTGGTAATTAAATTACATAAATCCAATTCACTGACTGACAGTTCGGATGGCACAAGAATCATAAAATCCATTTTCACTCCAGCTTCATCTGCCTTTGCTTTTTCCAAATTAAATATTGCGTTCAGAATTCTGTTACCACAATCTATATACGAAATAAATGGTTTTGAAAAAGTTCCCAGAACCTCATCAAAGTATCCCTTCAGTCCATCATAATCCTGATTCTGCAAAAGTACCCTCATATAAGAATACTGATTATTGATATTATGGCTTATTTTTCTCAGTTCATTAAGATTATGGTCAGATATTGTCAGAAGCTGTGCTGCACTTTGAGTAAACTGAGCTTCTGACATCAGTTCCAGCACATGCTTCTGTTCTCTGCACAAGGAATAAGTCATCAGATAATTAATCGCGTTAATTACATACAACGCAATTAAAATCAATGATATCAGTATTCTAACAGACGTAACATCCGTTTTTTGGGGCGTCAAAAAGTAAATTGCTAAAAAATCATATATAATCACAAAAGCCGTGGAAATCGTACAACAGGTAACATTTAGCCTTGCAGCATATGTGCTGACTTCGTATTCAGATACTGGTCTTTTTTTAATCGTCCATGCTGCAAACAAAATCAGGAAATCGGCTATGATCTTAGTCCACAAACTGTCAAAACCGTTAACATATCCTTCTATTACATTTCCAATAGAAGTTCCCAGTTCAATTACGATTACTGACATAGAACAGACCGCGGATGCTGTCACAATCTTTGCTGGTACAGGATATTTACAAAAAAATGCTGCGAACAGAACAACACCGAATAAATAAGACATCCAAGAACCCACTCCCGTGAAATAAATATGCTTAATTGAAAGCAGGTATATCAAAAAATTAGTAGTAAAAAAAATTAAAATTAACAACAAAACCTCAAGTGCCGCTTTTAATAGCGCTCTGTGTTTTTTAGAAATGGATTCTAATGACATGACCGTCAGCACCGCCACACAGAACATTTGAAACCAAAATGCGTGATCGGCCCAAATATTAATATACTCTGTCAGAACCTTCATGGTTTCCTTTATCCCCTCTTAATTCATACTTTCATACAGTACGATATCTGCTATACTTACGATTCCCATATATGCAGCTAATCTCTATCCTTAATATTATTATGCTTTTTTTGCCTTGTCAATAAAGCAGCCCAAGTTCCATTTAATAGTCAAAGAGCCCCGAAAGAGCTGTCCAACAAGATTTTTTTATTGTTCTGCTCCAACGGGGATGCTTTTTTGTTATGAGTTAAATGCCTTTAGTATTCTTCTTCATCTTCTGGTGTCTTTTCCTGAACGATAATTTCTTTTAATTTTATTTTACCCCTTCCCAGCATAATGCAGTATGCAATCCCAGCAAGAGAAAGTATAACCACTACACTCCAGACTGCTATCAATATCTTCTGCCACGGGGACATCGTATAACTTACATTGTCGCCAGGAGCCATTCCCATTACTGCATTTGAATTTGCCTTGTTATAAAGCAGGTATCGGGTGGACTGCTTCAGCCAGTATACTGCTGTGGCACTTGTTGTATCATAAAGCCCATTTGTACCATTATTCGTCAACGTCAGATTCTGTCCTCTCCGTAAAGAGTAATCTGTAGTCATGTATGTGTTTGGTTCACCGCCTGCATCAGATACTATCGTTCCGGTAAATCCACACTCATCCCTTAAAATACTGTTGATAACCACAGATGCTCCCGCGTAGGTCGCTCCAATTCTGTTGTAAGCGCTCATCAGACCTGTAGCTGCAGACATCTCTTTACTGGTCATTGCATATTCGCCATCATCGTCAACATCATAATAATTTATAGTCATGGTGGCTTCTTTTATATAAATTTCAAAAGATCTGTTGTAAATTTCACGGAATGTCTGCTCATTGCACCATGCACAGTATCCATTTTTCTGCCGGTTCAGTTCCTGCTCATTCAGTGCGTAGTGCTTCATAAATGTAATCAGACCTTTTTCCGACGCCCCTGAAGCCTCTGCTGCCGCCATTTTTCCCGAAAGCAGGCTGTCTTCTGAATAGTACTCATAATTGCGTCCTGCAAAAGCAGAGCGGTGCGTATTAATTCCATAGCCATACAAGCCGGTTATTCCCTGCCCGTCTTCTTGTTTTAACTGATATGCCTCCTCAGCAAATGCAGAGCCCAGACGTTCTGAAAGTTCTGTATTGAATGTGGCCGCAACCATTGGTGCCCCACAATACCATACATTAATGTCATATTCCGAAATTTTTAGCTGCGCTGCATAGAACCCGTATGGCGAATCTGCATCATAACTCTTCGGAACGCCATTCTCACTATCTCCCATTTCATTCCAGCCGCCGTTCATGAACATATATGCCATAGAGTCTACGGTAAATTGATTAATATAGTCATCCCATTTCTCATCATCGATATCGACACCGCGCATATCTGCAAGCGTATAGTCTGTCTTATCTATATCTGTCTCTGGCATCTCGCTGATCTCATTCTGCTCCTCATCCCACACGTCATATATTTCGATCTCTTTAATGGCCCGTTCATCTGTCAATAAAAGGTCATTACCTTCCGGTGCCGTTGGGAAAGATGCTGCAAAGTCTTTACGGCTGAAGTTATGGATGTAACCATCGCCGGTCTTACCTTCTGTATAATCTGTAAATCTATAATTTGTGGAATCATCCAATACATTTGTAGCAACAACTTCATCAGTTGTCCTCTTACCTGCCCCGTCTTCATTATAAACAATTTTAGAATCAATCTCCTGTGACCATACATGCGAGGTGTCCTCTTTATCAATCTCTGTCCAGCTATGGCTGTTTTCGGAAAGATAGAATGTATATTCTCCTTCATCTAGAATATATGCTTTTTCATTTACATAATCATAAGAACTGAAATAGTCCCTGCTTGCCGTTATTGTTAAAGTTTCACTGGCACCTGGCTCCAATTCCTGCGTTTTTGCAAAGCCAATCAGCTGAACATGAGACTTTTCCACCTGACCTGCCTCCCACGGGGCACTTACATAAATCTGCGCTACAGCTTTTCCCGCAGTTTCACCCGTATTGGTAACCTTTACAGCAAAAGTATATTCCTCTGTCTCCTCATCAAACAAAGGGTCACTTGCATATTCCATAGAGAAATCTGTGTAGGAAAGCCCATACCCGAATGGATATACAACGCTCTGTCCATAATCATAGCCTTCATAATTTCCCTGCATTGCCTCATATGCC
The DNA here is from genome assembly GCF_003479085.1 of Clostridium sp. AF19-22AC. Taxonomy (NCBI): domain Bacteria; kingdom Bacillati; phylum Bacillota; class Clostridia; order Eubacteriales; family Clostridiaceae; genus Clostridium; species Clostridium sp. AF19-22AC. Next base: position 43,203 of record NZ_QUGN01000013.1, read on the forward strand.
GCAGTCTCATAATAACGGTATCCAGTATAAATTCCCTCTTCGTATTCCACAAAATAAACAGAGGAATCCTGATATGTATCGAAATCACTGGAATTCTGATATTCAAAATTTCCAAAATTATAATAAGTTGGATCTTCTCTCAAATTGCGGGCATAAATATCTGACAGATGTCCAGATGGGTTAACATCCCCTGAAACAATTCTTGCCAAAGCAGTGCCGCCCTGAGATCCGCAGCAGCCAGCCCAGTATGCGCCTGTAATTTTACTGAAATCATAAGTGTTTCCGCTGTATGGATCCGTGTACATACCGGATGTTTTATAGTTTTCATCATTAGGGTCAAGGAATCCTAATTCCATCGTATTTGCTGCATTAACCACGATAATGACTTCCGGGAAATTTTTACATGCATAATCAATTAAAGCAAGCTCTGCATTCTTAAGGGATAGTCCGGTGCGGTTATACTCTGCACTACCAAGGTCTCTTTCCTGATCATTACCCTCGCCTGAATTACGGGAAACCGTAATAATTGCTGTGTCGTATTCCGCATAAGTACTTACTGCACTTGCAAGTGCTGACTCTGGATCTGCAAAATCATCGGATGCCGTCGCATATAAATCAGTTACAGCCTGGTTCGTATCAAAATAATTGGATAGTCCGACACCTATAGACACTGCATTTTCTGTAGTCGCTGGATCTTCTCCGCCTGACATGTTATTATGCCAGGATTTATAACCTAAAATGGTAACTTTTTTGGACGCAGCCTCATCGGAACTGCTCACCAGTGGAAGTGCCTTCCCATTAACACCATCCGCTTTTTCATCATTGCGCAGAAGCACAATTCCCTCTTCGGCAGTCTCCTGTGTAATGGCCGCTGCATTGTCTCTGGATTCTGTATCAGATGTAGCTGTATACTCAATATAATCACCGCTTAAACCATCACTGCTCGTTTCTGTTTTGATAGTACCTGCCCCAAGGAACTGGTCCATATATTCTTTATAATAATACATAACATTTGTGATTACAGTCATTAGAATCAATACAACAGCGATGATTGCCGAAAGAGAGATGATTCTTTTTTTCGCACGTTTCGTCATAGTTTTTTCTCCTTTAATTTCTACTGCTGTGGCATCTTTGTTATAACAGGAATCTTTCTTGCATATGCTTTCTGATATAAAAGAAAACTTCCATTTATAATTTTTATAGCTGCTGCTGTCAGACATACCGCACAAAGCGCTTTCGGAAACGCCAGAAGTCTGAATGTTCCCGCTTCAACTGCGGGTAACAGATATGTATCCTTAAAATTATTCAGACCTTCACTGGATGCTGTCAATACAGCCAGCCTTGTACAGTTTACAAGTGTAATTCCACCAAAAGTCAGTGCAGCTGCCATAACATATTCCAGCACTGCCTTTCTTTTGTTTTTCCCTTTCCTGTACATAACTGTACAGATTATCAATGATAATATAGGTATATACATACCAAGACAGGTCCATATATTAAACCCAAACTCATAATACCCCGGAATATATTGAATCCCGATGCCATAGTAGATTGCCTGCCAGCCTGGATAATCCACACCATTTCCAAACTTATCTGTGCCTTCTACTGTGAGGTTGAATACTGGTGCAAAATTAAACATGATAAGCATCACCAGACTTCCGACAGCAGCAATAATACTGAATACAAACAAGACTTTACGCAATTTTTTCATTTTATCTAATTTTTCCTGAACTTTCAGATTAGACATATTCTTTCTCCTTACTTATCAAATGTATGTTCATTTCAGACTTTACTGAAACGTAAATGTGCGCTCATATTCTTCCGTCCCAAACATACTGGTGACTGTTATCTTCACATCCGCTGTATAAGTGTCACCGTTTTTCGTCGTATTGTAAGTCTGTCCGCCGATTATAAGTGAGTATGTATCTGCCCCTTCATTATATGTATAGGTTGAAGTCTCATTAACAGTTCCCTCAGAGCACACTTTTAAAAACCCTTTTTCGGTAAGTTCAATGGTATAATCGGCTTCCGTACAGGTAAGGTTTTTAACAACAGTTCCCTCAAAGTCTTCGTCCGTATAATCATCTGAAGTTATTCCTTCAGCCAGAGGCAGATAGCATGTAAGCGTTGTGGAAGGTCCCATCCCCCCAGTAGAGGTGTAATTCAGACGGTATCCTTCTTTACCAGAGATATCACAGTAGTCTGCGGTTATTGGTCCCCCTGCATCAATTGAAAACTCATGTGTTGATGTATCTTCGGTCCATGTCCCCCCGCTATAGGTCATAGTGCTTCCGTTTTGACTTAATACGGCAACTGTGCCATCCTCTTCACAGTAAATCTTAATATTAATGGCATTACCTGTCTGGCTGTTTCCATTTCCTTCAAAAATGTAGGTCGCATTCCGCTCTTCCGCTATTACATAGTCATCTGCCATTTCGTTTCTGAATTTAACATCTTTTGCCTGAAACTGTACCTGAACCGCTTCCTGTGCCTCCCCGTCCACTGTCGGTGCCAAATCATAATAAAAATATTGCCTGCTGCTTGCTTTATCAAAGTTCGCAGTGACGGATGTATCCTGCCCGTCATCAAACGTCAACGTATATCCCCAGCCATCCTCATAAGACCAAGTTCCATTTATTGTAAAATCATAAGCCGTTAGGTCTTCCGTACTTTTTGAACCTGCATCCTCTGTCTGGGCAGATTTTTCTCCTGAATTGTCAGTATCCGAATCTGCTGCTCTTGAATCCTCTGTGCCTGGACTGACTGGTTCCGTTTCCTGCATATCCGGCGCACCGGTTCCCGGAGCTGCCATTCCCTCCTGCTGACCCGTTTCCTCTGCAATTCCTACACATGTTCCCTTCAATTCAAATGAATTATCATCCGAAAGGTTCACTGCAATGGTATAGGTATGATTTCCTATTGTTACCTCCTGGTCCCAGTTTGTTTTATCTGCCGCTACAAAAGACAGTACATAATTTGACTCTTTCTGTTCTGTTACTTTTGATGTACCATTACTTTGATTTGCACATCCAGTCATAAAAGCTGCGGAAGATATACCTGCCGCTAATAGCAATGCTATAACTCTTCCTCTTTTCATAAGTTCCTCCTTCTCAATACCTCTTTCATATGATGTTACTGCCCACTGGCCTGCAAACAGTAATTAATTGATATCCGAACGTTCTTCTACCTGCTTTCTATTGTAGAATCTGGGGGATATGTTTACAATAATTTGGGGTATAACGCTTTTTATATATGACAAACGGTATTAAGAAAAAAATGAACTGTAACTATAGTGTGACAAACAACACTTGACACCATAATTTTCGAAATTATACAAAAAGATGCGAATTCCCCTGAAATAACCGGGGCATTCCTGCCTGATGCCCCTGTCAATTTTCTGTCAACCATGTTAAATAAACTACTTATGTCCCAGGTAATTACAACCCGCCCTGTTCGATGATATAATATGAAACACTGCGGGGTAAAGCAGAATAGCATTATGTAAAAAGGGGATTAAATCAATGAGCAGATTAGAGATTGCTTCGCCAAACAGGGCCCGGATCGTCATGGAAGGGCTCTATAAAGATCTGGAGCGGAGAATTGAGTCCAGCCCTCCGGGATTATGTCCTGTGGATATGTCACGCGCATTTTTAGAATTATGTCATGCGCAGACTTGTGGGAAATGTGTGCCATGCCGGATCGGGCTCGGGCAGCTGAATCATTTTATCAAGGATGTCCTTGATGGAAATGCGACTATGGAAACTTTAGATATTATGGAGGAAACTGCTTTGTCCATCATGGACTCTGCGGACTGTGCGATTGGCTATGAAGCCGCAAGGATGGTTTATAAAGGGCTGATCGGATACCGGGATGATTATATAGAACACATCCAGAACGGGCGGTGCACCTGTACCTTCCATCAGGCTGTGCCGTGTGTTTCACTATGTCCTGCCCGGGTAGATATCCCGGGATATGTGGCCCTCATTCTGGAGGGAAGATATGCCGATGCAATCCGCCTGATCCGGAAAGACAATCCTTTTCCGACCACATGCGGGTTTATCTGCGAGCATCCGTGTGAGGCGCGGTGCAGAAGGAACATGATGGATGATTCTATCAATATCCGGGGGCTGAAACGGGCTGCTGCTGATTTTGCCGGAGAGGTTGACCCGCCGGAGTGCGCGCCCAGCACTGGGAAACGTGTAGCAGTTCTCGGCGGAGGACCGGGCGGTTTAAGTGCGGCTTATTATTTACAGCTCATGGGGCACCAGACGACCGTGTATGAGATGCTTCCGAAACTCGGAGGAATGCTGCGCTACGGAATTCCGAACTACAGACTTCCAAAGGAACGTTTAGAGGAGGACATTAACAGCATTTTAAAGACAGGCGTAGAAATAAAACACGGCCTGAAGATCGGTCAGGATATCACCATCCAGGAACTAAGAAAACAGTATGATGCCGTGCTGATTACGATCGGGGCCAGCACGGACAAGAAACTGGGACTCCCCGGAGAAGATGCCGACGGCGTCCTGTCAGCTGTGCAGTTCCTGCGCAACGTAGGCAGGAATGAGATCATGGATTTGTCTGGCAAACATGTTGCAGTTATCGGGGGCGGCAATGTATCTATGGATGCAGTGCGGACTGCCAAACGGCTTGGTGCCGAGAAGGTAAGCATTGTATACCGGCGCAGGGTGGCTGATATGACAGCCCTTCCGGGTGAGATTGACGGGGCCGTTGCCGAGGGAATCGAATTACAGACATTAAAGGCTCCGTCAGCCATTGATGTGGATGAAAATGGACATGTCAGGGGAATCTCTGTCACGCCCCAGATGATCAGCACCATCCGGGACGGGCGTGCCAGTATCAGACCTACCGGGGAAGAGGACATTTACATACCATGTGATGTATTGATTGTTGCAATCGGGCAGAACATTGAGACGGCACATTTTGAAGAGGCCGGCATACCGGTCGTAAGAGGTAAAATTGTAACCGAAAGTTCCGGTACTTTTGAAAATATCCCGGGAGTATTTGCAGGAGGCGACTGTGCAAGTGGTCCGGCCTCTGTCATAAAAGCGATAGCCGCGGCCAAGGTTGTAGCTGCCAACATAGACGAGTACCTCGGATACCGTCATGAAATATCCTGTGACGTGGAAATACCGGAGGCCAATCTGTTTGAACGCACTCCGTGCGGAAGAATCAACTTAACCGAGCGTGAGGCATGCGAGAGGGTCCTCGATTTTGACGGTGTGGAAAACTGCATGACGGAAAATGAGGCAAGACAGGAGGCATCCAGATGTCTGCGGTGCGATCATTTTGGTTACGGAATATTTAAAGGAGGTCGGGAACGATTATGGTAACGTTTATGATAGACAATCAAAAAATACAGGCAGAAGAAAATACTACTATCATGGAGGCTGCCCGCCAGAATGGTATACCGATCCCCAAACTCTGCTACCTGAAAGGGATCAATGAGATCGCGGCATGCCGTGTCTGTGTGGTTGAGTTAGAAGGCTCTGACCGGCTGATTACTTCCTGCAATAATGTGGCAGAAGAAGGGATGGTCATCTATACAAACAGCCCGAAGGTACGAATGGACCGCAGAAGAAATGTACAGCTTATCCTGTCCCAGCACGACTGCCAGTGCGTGACATGTGCACGCAGCGGAAACTGCAGCCTACAGAAAATCGCCAATGATTTAAACATCATTGACATTCCCTTCAAAATAGAAATCGATAAAAGACCGTGGAACCAGAAGTTTCCTCTGATCCGGAATTCTGCCAAGTGCATCAAATGTATGCGGTGCGTGCAGATATGTGAAAAAGTACAGGGGCTGGGAATCTGGCATGTGGAAGGCACGGGTTCCAGGACAACCATCGGTGTAACCGGACACAGACGTATTGAAGATGCAGACTGTTCCCTGTGCGGCCAGTGTATTACCCATTGTCCGGTAGGTGCCTTAAGAGAACGGGATGATACAGAGAAAGTGTGGGAAGCCATCGCAGATAAGAAGAAGATTGTAGTTGCACAGGTAGCGCCGGCCGTGCGTGCGGCATGGGGTGAAGAACTGGAAATGGAGCCTGAGGATGCAACTGTTGGTAAGATTATGGATTCCCTGAAGCGGATGGGCGTGGACTATGTTTTTGATACCGCATTTTCGGCCGATTTAACCATCATGGAGGAGGCGGGGGAATTCATCAGCAGGTTTACGAACGGGGAACTGAAAAGCAGGCCTATGTTTACGTCCTGCTGCCCGGGATGGGTACGGTTTGTAAAGTCCCAGTATCCGCATCTGGTAAGACAGCTGTCTACGGCAAAATCCCCGCAGCAAATGTTCGGCGCCGTCATGAAAACGTATTTTGCGGAGAAAATAGGCGTTTCTCCCGATGACATTTATACCGTATCCGTCATGCCGTGTGTTGCCAAAAAAGGGGAACGCGAGAAAGAACTTTTTTACGGGGAATACGCGGGACATGATATTGATGCGGTAATTACCACAAGAGAGCTTGTTAAGATGATCCGTTCTGCACATATCTGCCCCGACACCTTACAGGACATTGAAAGCGACCGACCTATGCAAAGCGGCTCCGGCGCGGGACTAATCTTCGGGGTAACCGGCGGCGTCATGGAGGCAGCACTTCGTACCGCTTACCATACCCTGACAGGAGAGAATCCACAGGCTGATATCTTCAAACCGGTAAGAAGCAAAGGATTTGATGCAAATTCCGGCGTACAGGAGGCCGATTTCACAATAAACGGAACAACACTCCGAATCGCTGCAGTCAGCGGACTTGGAAATACAAGGAACCTGTTAGAACGAATGCAGAGAGGCGAGGTCCAGTACGATTTCGTAGAAGTCATGGCCTGCCCCGGCGGCTGCGTGGGCGGCGGCGGACAGCCAATCCACGATGGCGAAGAACTGGCGCACGAAAGAGGAAAGAAACTCTATGGGCTGGACAGCGATGCAGAGGTGAGATTCTCTCATGAAAATGAAGATATCGCGGTGATATATGAGGAATTCTTCGATAAACCACTGTCACACAGGGCACATATGCTGCTGCATACGGAGCACTAAAAGCTGGAGGAAGCTGCTTGGACATTGCCAAAGCAGCTTCCTTTCTACCCGATAGTTTCTGAATTTTTGCATCGTATTCCTTCTGTATCATAGTTTGTACAACCGAAGAAATACTGCCCTGTTTTTCGATTTGGTTTAACAATCATATAACCTTTTTGACATCGGTTACATCTGTGGATATCACCCATCGGTTTCTCTCTGTTGGACATAAAGTCACATACTTCCGGCTTATTCTTTTACGGCTATAATATTCAGCCATAACTCTTCCCCACGTCCGGCACGTACATCTTTCGTAATATAACAACTCCAGCTGCTCCAGCCTCCTGAGTCAGCCAATAATGCCGATGCTTTTTCCTCCGTGCAGTCATTAAAATAGCGCCCGTCTTTAGTTCGTTCACCGTTTCCATACTTGAAAGAAGCATATAAGATTCCCTTCGGTACCAATGCCTTATTGATTTTTTCCAAAACAGCATTTATTTCCCCCGCCGGGACATGCAAAAGCGAGGCACATGCCCATATGCCGTCAAAAGCATTTTGATAGTTAATTTCTGTAAAACGAGTACAAATCACCTGCTGCCCTATATTTATTGATGCCAGTCTGCAAAGTTCCGGCGCCCCGTCGATTGCCGTTACTTCATAACCCAGCTCTTTAAAATACTTACTGTCTCTCCCACTTCCGCAGCCGAGATCCAGTATCCTTGCCTTTAAAGGCAGCCTGTCCAGAAACATTTGATACAGTTGCGTAACATCTGCATATACTGTGTCGCGATAAAAATCTTCCGCATATTTCTCATAATATTCTAATGTCTTATCTTCCATATTCCCATTCCTTAAATCCCAAATTGTGTGCAGACTGGTAAACCGGCAGAAGTATCCCCTCCAGATTGCGGTAGTACTCTTCTTTTGTCAGACCTTCCCGGTATAACTGCATCCATGCCTCGTCGCTGTTAACGTGTTCCTTGCGGCAGCGTTCAAATTCATCAAGGATTCTCCCATGTGCCCACGTCGTCTGGTATGCCCGGTATTCGATTTCACATAGTTTTGGGAAATAAATATCCCATACCGGTAAATGGTTGCTCTTGCTGCTGTTTGCACTTTTTGTAGTTGGATTCAAATTCCACAATTCATCATGGGTCACATAAGACCAGGGTACAAAATGGTCGATAGAAATGTCTTTCGGTTCCAGTTCCCTACCCGTATAAATATCCCTGATCGGAGCTGTTTCGCATATCAGTCTCCAGTACTTCTTTACCCGCGCAAGCTTCCGCTCCTGCGGTGGATTGAGCTTGTTTACAATTCCGGGGATATTTGGATTTCTCCTCTGGAGGTATGTAATCATGTTATACTGAAGCCATCCCTGCAGGATCTCCTGATTTTTTATAATATAGTGCTTCCACTGCGGAGTAATTTCTATCTGTGAATCCAGACCCGATAATCTTACAAAATAATAGATCAGACGACTTTCCTTATTAATCTTCTCCGCAACCTTTTTCTCAGAAACTTTCCACCCGTTCCCTTTCAGATACTTCATGAACGGAGCCTGAAGACGGTATGGGACATTGTAAGTCAAAGTACGCTTTCTCTTTTTTAATTCCGAATCATTACTATTTTTCAGATAAGCAAGAATATTTTCCTTCTTCTCATTCGTTTTCATCCCGCTGCTTTGGTATATATAGTGTACAAGGGATTCCAACGTATCGGCCGGACCAAGATTCAGACGATACTCTGAAACCATGTACCATGCGTCTGCAATCATTTCATTGACTAACTCATCATAACTAATGACTGTTTTATCCTGACTCACAAGACGCACTATGGCCTGAAACCAGAAAAGTTTATAACATTCACTCATGTTGTCGAATAAATGCGACAAATATGAGATTTCAAGATTGTCATCCTGTGGGAGGGAGTATTGTATATCAGTCATGCATTGCCTCTTTCTAAAGTTCTTATATATAAGGAACCCTGGTTTATAGATTAGAGTGTGTTTAACAAATATCCGCCGTGGTGGTTTAGGGAGGACTGGACTTTTATTTTGAGATCTTGGTCATTCATGGGAATGCCTCCTAGTACTTACTCGCAGCGTAAATTGTTTGTATTAATATTTATTATACTTTATATGGGGGTATAAGGAAATCCCTGAATTGGGAAATGTATGAATACAACCGCTGTTCCTAAAAAAAGAACAGCTCAGCAATTATATTCTGAACTGTCCTTATCTTTTCAGGCTTCTGACAAATGAAAGCAGAATCGGAAATTTATTAACAATAAGATTTCAAGGTATCTAAAACATAACATCTTGATAAACTCAAGTTATATAAATTTGCGTCTTTCTGCCTCCTGTAGCAATTTGGGCTGAATCTGTGGGTATGTCCAGTTGTCAATCAGGTTATCGCAAATTATAATGTTTTCAATTTCACTGTGTATATCCCCGAAAGAATAAACTTCCGCAAAAAACAACATACCAAACGATTCTTCATTGACAGTTTCGTTAATTCCCGTTTTTTTAACGGAATATATGCATACCTGTTTGATTACATAATCAATGGCACCGGTCTCCTCCTTCAACTCTCGCTCCGCGGCTTCCAGAATTGTTTCACCATCTTCTCTGTGTCCGCCGGGTACTTCATATGTTTCTCATTCTTTGTGCTTACAAAAAACCCATTTCCCATTATGTTTTGTAATGATAACTGCAAATTTTAGCAGTTCGTCTGCAATGTTATCATAAAACTTTACTTCAACCATTTGCTAACTCCTCTGATATGCAAATTAACACTTTCCCTCTTTAATAAACGCAATTAATTTTTCAACATCGTCAAATTCATCATAATCCCCAACAATACCATCACGATGATATACAACGCCATTTTTCTCGTTATGTTCCAAACAATCTAGCAGCATTTCTTCTCCATATCTTTTAACAAATAGAGTAAAACCATACGGCTTTATTTTTGACAGCAGACCTTTCCTACAATCTTCTCTACAACTATAACAGTGGGAGTTATGTTTTTCTATTGAGCATTTCCTATTTTCGCACCATTCTTTACCCGGACATTTTCCTGAATTACACCCCTGACAGCTTGTGTTTTCAGAACACAAACAGCACGCAAGCCCACATCTTGCAATTCCTAATTCACGTTTCATAAAAGACCTCCTAGTTTCAAATATGATAGATACACCAAAAAACCATCCAGTTATACTGGAATTCTGCCGGGGAGGGAAAAGATTTGAATTTTAATGGAACACTACTCCCCTGTATGCTAGAACATCCAGATGGAAAGTACCTATGACAGAGAAGAATACTCCTGAATCCCTTTATCCGTATTGATGGAATAGATAGGAAGGGGAAGCATTTGGAAGATTAAGAGAAAAAAATAATACCCCGTCTATCAATGGTATGGGCGAATTGCCTTGAGAAGTAGATAATACTACTTCTGGAGCATTCACTTTGGTATGGATGTTTTCTTAATTTATGTTTATAATACTACTGGATAATTCATCTGTAAAGTTCATGTTTCCTAAGCATCAATGAGTCTTATGAAATAAATCCCAAACAAAGTGTCATACAACTCTAATCCCTTGTCGGAAGGTAAAACGCATTAACGCCAACCTTTTCTCCTTCAATGTCCATTTCAACCCAATAATCTCTTGTAGAACATGCCAGATACCAGTCCTGTAATGAGTAAATCTCCAATGTCTGAAAGTCCACTAAACATAGCGAAATAGCTTTTTTATCTTCGTACTTCCATACATTACTTTGCCCCGTGTACTTAAAATGTACTTACTAACTGTACTTGTTTTGTACTTAACTTAGGCAGAAAGGAAATATTATGGAAAATGTTAAACATCTGGGATTACGCATTGATTCCGAAACTCATAAGAAATTAAAAAGTCTTGCTGAATTTGACGGGCGTTCCATAAATGGAGAAGTGTTATATCTAATTCGGCAGGCAATCGCACAGCATGAGCATAAACATGGGTCTTTAAAATAGGATTTCATCCATATTTTTCTGCTGTTATCATTTCGCCCTTCAAGTGGACTCATCCTAGTCCCATTCTATCATTTTTTCTTTATAAGATAAAGAGAAAACGGACTAATTTTAGTCCACTCGTAAAGGAATAAATGATGGAACAAAAAATAAAGCAAGACGGAATTGATATTGGGGGAAATATTCGTAGAATACGATTAGAAAAAGGAATCGGGCAGACTGAATTGATTGGTATGCTGGATTTAAAAGAAATCGGAATGACCCGAGAAGCCTTAGTTAAGATTGAGCGTGGTATTCAGCATATTACTGGCACACAGCTTCGTGGTATCCGTGATTGTCTGGAAACCACCTATGATGAACTCTTAAAGTAAATCAAAATATAATAAAATCCCTCTTGTGGTATGTGCGTGGCTGTAAAGCGGCAGGAGTGGACAGATGGCGTAACCTATAACCATGCGTGGGCGATTGTAAAGAGGGGCTCATTCCCCTCCGCCATACTCATATAAGAAAGTCAATTTTTCTAAATAGAGCCAAACGACATAAAACACCCCGGAAATGCCCATTTTATCAACATTTCCGGGGTTCTGTCCGTTATTCGAATTCTATCGTCCCCGGCGGCTTCCCCGTCAGATCATAGAATACTCTATTTACATGATTTACTTCATTTACAATCCTGCTGGTAACCCGGTGCAGCACCTCCCAAGGCACTTCTGCGGATTCTGCTGTCATAAAGTCTATCGTATTCACAGCCCTTAATGCCACTGCATAATCATAGGTGCGTTCATCCCCCATGACTCCTACAGACCGCATATTCGTAAGCGCTGCAAAATACTGGCCAACAATCTTGTTCATTCCTGCCGCATCCATTTCTTCGCGGTAAATAGCGTCGGCATCCTGAACAATCTTTACTTTCTCTTCGGTTATTTCCCCGATGATCCTGATTCCAAGTCCCGGCCCCGGGAATGGCTGTCTGAACACCAGTCTTTCCGGTATACCAAGTTCCAATCCAGCTTTGCGCACCTCGTCCTTAAACAGATCTCTCAGCGGCTCAATAATTTCTTTAAAGTCAACATAATCCGGCAGTCCGCCTACATTATGATGTGACTTAATGACTGCTGATTCTCCGCCCAGACCACTCTCTACGACGTCTGGATAAATAGTCCCCTGTACAAGGAAATCTACTGTTCCGATCTTCTTCGCTTCTTCCTCGAAAACACGGATAAACTCTTCACCAATGATCTTTCTCTTCTCTTCCGGCTCCGTCACACCGGCAAGTTTTTCATAGAACCGCTCCTGGGCATTGACCCTGATAAAGTTCAGATCATAATGACCTTCCGGTCCGAAAACCGCCTCCACTTCATCGCCTTCATTTTTTCTAAGCAGGCCATGATCCACAAATACACAAGTCAGCTGTGATCCGATAGCCTTAGAAAGCATAACAGCTGCCACAGATGAATCTACACCACCGGACAAAGCACAAAGTACTTTTCCGTTACCAACCTTCTCCCTGATAGCCGCAATCGTTTCCTCAACAAAAGCATCCATCTTCCAGTCTCCGGCACAGCCACAAACATTTTTCACAAAATTATTGATCATCTTTGTGCCTTCCACTGTATGAAGCACCTCCGGATGGAACTGAATCGCATACAGTCCTTCTGCCTCATTCTCAGCTGCCGCTACAGGACAATCAGCCGTATGAGCTGTAATCTCAAATCCCGGAGCCTCCTGTGAAATAGCGTCAAAGTGGCTCATCCAGCATATCGTAGGTGTAGATACATTTTCAAATACCTTCGAATCCTGCTTGTCGATCAGCACTTCCGTCTTACCATATTCCCGCACTTTGGCACGTCCCACATTACCACCTAAGACATGCATCATCAGCTGGGCGCCATAACACAGTCCCAACACAGGAATTCCCAGTTCAAAAAGTTCTCTAGAATAAGTCGGGGAATCCTCCTCATAACAGCTGTTGGGCCCTCCCGTCAGGATAATCCCCTTCGGTTTCATTTCTTTGATTTTTTCTATATCGGTCTTATAAGAATAGATTTCGCAATACACGTTACATTCTCTGACACGCCTTGCGACTAACTGGTTATACTGTCCGCCAAAATCGAGGACAATCACTAATTCGTTCTTCAAAGTCTTCCTCCTGCTCAAAATAAAAAAGCTGTGAAACAGCTATTTTTGATTTACTTACCTATTATAAAGTAGCACTTCCCGTTTTACAAGACTCTCTTTGTGAAAAATTCACCTTATACCTCAATTTTCCCGTAGTTTTCCACAATAATACAAGAATAGTTGTGAATAACTTCACTTTGGTACAGGGCAAACTTCAAAAAGTGACACCACAAAACTCAATTGGGGACGTAGCCTTCCTAAGAAAGATTACGTCCCCAACACTATATGGTTCTCTTCAACTTCCACTTTCCTCTAACATACCTAACGCACATACATACTGCCCTGAAGCACCAGTCAATGACCATTGCCACCCATATCCCGAATACGCCCATGCCCATATACCGTCCAAGTATATAGCTGAACACGATCCTGAATACCCACATGGAGAATATTGATATGACCATTGTGACTTGTGCATCTCCTGCCGCACGGAGTGTCGAAGGCACGGAGAAAGACAGCGGCCAGATGATCATGCAGCTGATGCTGTGGAAGTATAAGATTTGTTTTGTTGTCTCGGCTGTCAGGTCTGACAGGTTATATGCTCTTAATATCAAAGGAAGCAGCATGAAGATTGCTGCGTTCATGATCCAGATGAGTACATACACGATCCCGACCAGTTTTTTTGTATAGTAGTGTACCTGTTCATAGTCTCCCGCGCCGACGCACTGTGCGATGACGGATGTGATTGCCAGATTGAGAGCCATTCCGGGGAGGATCTGGAAGAGTGCCACGGCGTTGCTGACTGCATTTGCCGCGATTGCGTATGTACCGAATGTAGATACAAGGCTTAGTACCAGTATCTTGCCGAGCTGGAACATGCTGTTTTCGAGGCCGTTCGGGACGCCGATCGTCAGGATTCTTTTGATCATCTGCCAGTCGGGATGATATTTTAGTGTCCGCTTCACGTGCAGCTGGCGCTTCTGGTCGCACAGCAGTGCCATGATCATGATTGCAGCCGCCATTCTGGATACGAGCGTGGGAATCGCCACTCCTTCTGTTCCGCGGTGGAAACCGTATATCAGGATTGCGTTTCCTCCGATGTTGATAATGTTCATAATGATGGAAACCTGCATGGAAACCTTGGAGTTCCCCATTGCGCGGAATGTCGCCGCTCCTGCGTTATATAGTGCCATAAACGGGATGGATGCGGTTACGATCATCAGATAAGTGTTTGCGTGTCCCATGACATCTGCATCGATTGCACCGAATACTACATGCAGAATAAACCATTTGCCGCAATAGATGACTGCCATGATTCCGATTGCAATAATCGTGATAAACCAGACAATCTGTGTGGATGCCTCGCAGGCGGACTTTTCGTTCCTCTGTCCGAGGTACTGCCCGGACACAACGGCGCCTCCTGTGGCGAGAGCCGCAAATGCATTAATAAACAGTACCATGATGTTATCTACCAGTGAAACACCAGATACTGCCGCCTCTCCTACGCTCGCTATCATAATAGAATCTGCCATGCCGACCAGGACAGCCAGAAGCTGCTCGATGATCAGCGGGATAATCAATGCCCTCAGTGCCTTATTATCGAATAAATAGGCACTCCTGTCTACTTTTGCTTTCATACGTTTTCTTATTTCCTCTTTCAGTAACTTTCTTCCTTCATTCCTTTAAATAAAATAGAGTTTCGCTTGCGAAACTCGCGCCTGCGGCGGTCGCATTGCGGCATCTACCACTTACGCCGCAGTGCGCATCCCGCCGGGAGGGCTTTTTGTTTCATAGGACGTACTTCCTATGAAACAAGATAAAAACTCCTCAACGCATTTTATTATACGCCGAGAAGTTTTCACAGACAAGCAATAACAATTTTTTCAGTAATAAATGTAAATATTAGGTTAAATTCCATATCTGCTTTAGTACTAATGTTAAAAAGCATTTACGTGGAACACCCCGTTTTTAAGCAGCTTTATATTTAGAGAGTTCTTCTTCAAGCTCTGAGCAGTTCTCGTCATAAATTTTCAGCTCGATCGGATTGTTGAATCCAAGGTTCATAATTCCGAGGATTGACTTCGCGTCAACCACGAATCTGCCTCTCTTCATGTCCATATCATACGGATATTTTGCCACTTTGTTTACAAATTCTAATACTTCTTCGGGGTTGCTGAATTTAATCATCATTTCACTCATTGTTTTCTCTCCTTTTTCAGAATATCTATTTTACCTTCGATTAGCCTCTGCTTTTTTGTTATCGACATCATATCACAATTTTTTCCAATCACAAGGTAAAAATATTTGAAAAAGGTAGAAATATTTAATGGACTGACTTGCGAAATTCGTTTGGAAGCATTCCCATTTCTTCTTTGAAGACTTTGCTCATGTATTTCGGATCTGAATAACCGGCAAGTTCGGCAATCTGGTTCAGCTTCAGGTGTGTATCAAGCAGAAGCTCTTTTACCTTCTCTATCCGGTACTTCCTGATTGTCTCCGAGAAGGTTGTCCCGGTCTCCTTTTTGAACAGGGCACTGAGGTATTCCTCTGACACGAACAGCTTGTTCGCGACTTCTTCAAGCGTGATTCCCTGATCGTAATATTTGCGGATCTGCTGCTGCGCTTTCTGTACGAGTACGCTGACCGGCATCGCTTCCTCTTCCGGGATTTCCAGGTCAATGATCTCAAACAGTTCTTTCAGGCTGCTGCCTATCTGGTCCCAGCTGACTGCTTCAGAAATGGCCTGCAGGATATTCTGGATCTTCAGATCGGCTTCTATCCCCTGCGTTTCTTTGTATGCATTGAATACCGACCAGCTGAAACGTATAACAGACTTCTTTATTTCATCCGGCGTATGCAGTGCCTTTTTGTAATACTCAAATAATAATTTAAAATATTCGATTACCTTCTCTTTATCTCCGCGTTTTGCCGCCTGACAGGCCTTGTCCTCCAGTTCTGTCGGGTGTTTTAACGGAACCGTTTTTATGGCTTCGATATCCTCCTGCCGAATCAGGCTGCCTTTTTCCAGAAGAAGGTTCCATTCCCGTTCCCTAAGCATTTCCTCCATTACTTTTGGAAGCTCCAGCAGGCTGTCCACACTTCTCCAGAGGCAGACAGCAGGACTTTTCAGATTACTGCACAGCATGGGTACGACCGATGTCCGGAAATACTGGTATTGTGTGGCCTCCCGGGGCAGGCGGTAAAGGATCATGATCAGCATCTGCCATGCGTCTGACTCTATCACACAGGAGGCAAACTTTACGGTATGGTCACCAACATCCTCCAACAGTTCTCTTGCCGTCTTTTTCTGCTCCCCGTACCCGCTCCCAAGCCAGAGCACAAACACCTCCGCCGGTTCTTCTACCGTAAACCCGTACCGTTCTTTTGTCAGGCTGTGAAACTGGGCATCCGGCTTGATCTGTCCGTTTAAACATGCGAGAAATATCCCTTCCACAGAAAATGCCATATCACGGCTTTGTTCCTTTTCAAGTGCATTTTCGATCTGCTGGAGCGCCCTTTTCAGTTCTGGTATCTTTATTGGTTTCAGCAGATAATTCTCGATGTTCAGCTCAATGGCCTGTTTCGCATAATTAAAATCAGAATATGCGGATAAAATCAGTACCTTACACTGGTTCCCCTCGCCCCGCAGTTTCCCAAGCATCTTAAGCCCGTCCATTTTGGGCATCTCAATATCCATAATTACCAGATCCGGCTCTGTACTGTTGATTAGCTCATACCCCTCCTTTCCGTCCGCCGCTGTCCCCGCCAGCTCATAATCGGGATTTATCTTATGAAGTATTTTCGCAATCCCTTCCCGGATTGGCGCTTCATCTTCTACTATCACGATCCGCATTTATAGAACCTCCTTCTCTGACATCATTCACGCACAGCGTTCCCCCGTGCTGTTTGGTGGGGTATGAATAGGTGTGCCTTCGTATAGCTGCCCTGAAGGCTCTCGAAGTAAATGTCCGCTTCCTCTCCATAGTATAGCTTCAGCCGTTTCCGGACATTCGTGATTCCCACATGCCCGTCCATTTCTTCCGAATCATCATTCAGCTTTTTCAGTATCTCAGGTGCAATTCCCCGTCCATTATCTTCTATAATAATGTGGAGCTGTTCCCCAGCAGCCCTGATTATAATTCGAAGACAGCATTCCCCTTCTTTTTCTGGAAAACCATGCTTGATTGCATTTTCCACGAATGGCTGGAGTATAAGCTTGTGTATCTGGTAGCCCATGATTTCTTCCGGTACCTGCTCATCAATATGCAGCTTCTTCCCCAGTTTCGCTGCCTGCAGCATTGTATACTCTCTCAGCCACCCCATTTCCTGACGGATCGTCGTCGTCCCCCCGGCGTTTTTTACGGTGTAGCGCAGGATATCTGCCAGCGACCCGACCATTTCACTGATATCATACTGTTCATTTTCAATCGCCTTCCAGTTGATCGTATCCAGTGTATTATACAGGAAATGTGGGTCGATCTGCGCCTCCAGTGCTGACAGCTCGGCATTCTTCTGCTCTACAACAGCTTCCTTCACCTGCCCGATCAGACTGTCTATATGTACCACCATCTCATTAAATCCGCCGCTGATCCGCCTGATCTCTACAGGCATGTTGTCAGGAACCTCCACGCTTACAGCAAAGTTCCCTTCTTCCGCCTCGTTCATCGCCTCTACCAGAGAATCCACTGCAAAGAGATACGGCTTAGTAAACCGGTAAATCAGAAACAGCATCGTGACCGCTGAAACCACGGCAATCACGCATAGAAAAAGGACCTGCTCCCATATCGCCATATGATAGTCTTCTAACGGCTGCTCATTGCACAGGGTAAAGCCGCTCTTTGTATTTGACGCTTCTGTGTATTTATTTGACGCCGTGTCCTGTATGGCGGAAATTTTTCTGCCGATATCAGATGAATTGGGAGAACTGATGACTGTATCGCCGTCCAGAAGATACGTTGCATTATCCATTCCCGTCACAAGTGCCTCCCTGATCTGCTCCTCGTTAATACTTATGACTACAGTACCCAGCTGCTCATGGATATTTTTATAATCAACCAGTTTTCTTCCAATCTGAAACAGATAGTTCTTCTTTTCATTTGCCGTAACAGGCGTCGTTACGCCCTGGTAGACTTCCCCTTTTTCGATTTCCGGAAATACAATCTCATCCGCCCAGATACTGTTCGTCGACGAAGAATTCAGACGGTCATAGAAGATCACATTCCCATTCCGCAGAAAAATGGTAATCCCTTCTATTCCGTCATTACGGTTGCAGATATGGCTGAGTTCATGTCTGAGAGTACTCGTATTGACATCCAGATCATCCTGGTCCTGTATGATCTCTTCCACCGTATCAATAATCGTGTCATCTGTACACATATCATACAGGATGGTGGCATACTTGTCCAATACCATATCCAGACACTGTCCGGCATTATTAATATTGCTGCTAATACGCCCGTTCATATTGTCTTCCAGACTGCTCCTCAAACGGACCTGTGATATGACTGCAAAGATGCTCACCGGTATCAGCGCCGCCATCAGGAACCCAAATGCCAGTCTTTTCCTGAGTGTTCTTTCTCGCTTCATCGTTCTCCCTCCCTGATGTCCTTCATCCGTTCTGCTGCATCAAGGAAGATTTCATCTTCGTCCTTTTCACCGATAATCTCTGCCTCCATTGTATCTGTAATGACAATAGAAATGTAAGGCCATTCCACCGAAAATTCTCTCGTTCTGGCAGATTTGGTAAGTTCTATCATACTTCGCTTCAGGGAGTCCTCCTTATACTGGTTTTCCAGTACATCGGCGCGAGGGGCCATATAGGAAGACCGTTCCATGTATTCCTCCATTCTGTCCTTATCACTGATATATTTTAAAAATTCAATTGCTTCCTCCTGATGTCCGCCTTTTGTAACTCCAAACACTTCTCCTCCCAGCACCGAGATTCTTGTGCCGTCTCCTGCTGCCGGCAGAGCCGTCACGCCATACTCCAGAGCCGGGTTAATCGCCCTTACAGAATCAATCATCGTCGTGGAGTTGACCATCATTGCAATATTGCCCTCCACAAACTGACGGATCAGGTCCCCCGACGTCAGGTTGATCGTCTGTCTGCTCATCGCATCCGCCTGCGTCAGTTTTCTGAGAAAATGAAACGCTTCCCTGCTTTGCGGCGAATCCAGCTGATCCACCGATCCCCCCATAGACCACAGCAGGGGCAGGAAACTGTATACACTCTCCTCACTCTGCAAAGCCGGCATGGCGAATCCGCAATGGGTATCCGTCGAAAGCCTGACGGCAGTCTCATAAAGTTCATCCCACGTCTCTGGCACCTCTTCCCCGCTGTTCTTGAGAATCTCCTTGTTATAAAACAGGGCGGTACAGTTCATTCCATAAGGCAGCCCCATCATCCGGCCGTCTATCGTGCATGCCTCCTTCACTGCGGGCAGGTATTCCTCAATCCCGTCTATTTCATCCGTCAGGTCCACAAACGGCTCCATTGCGTGAAAATATTTGAAATCGGACGAATCTACAAGCGCAAGGTCCGGCATATTCCCGTCCGCCATACTGAGTGCAAGCCGTTTCTTAAAATCCTCATCCGGCACATACTGGGTGGTCACTTCAATCCGGTCCTGGGACCGGTTAAAGCTGTCCACCAGATATGCCAGCTCCTTTTTACTATAGCTCTGGCTCCAGTAATACCAGAGCGTCACCTTTTCCCTCTTTACTTCTACAGGCCTTTCTTCCTTCGTGCACCCCGCGGCAAGTCCTGCCGTCAGTAAAATTGCCATCAGGACGGCGCAGATTCTTCTGTATTTTTTCACAAGTCTCTCTCCTGTCATAAAAACTGTTCTTTGCAGAAAGTTGATTTTAATGCATATAATCATTATAGCATAAACATCAACCTCACAAAACCGGCAGTTCCCTAATGCTGATGGAGATACTTTTCTCTGGTGGCAAGTCCGCCGCGTATATGCCGTTCGGACTTATTCATGTCCAATATCTTGCGCGCCTCTCCCGCTAATGCAGGATTAATCTGAAGAAGCCGCTCTGTTACATCTTTATGTACGGTACTCTTGCTGATCCCGAAACTTTTTGCCGTCTGCCGTACCGTAGCACTGTTTTCTATGATATAATTGGCGATTTCCACGGCTCTCTCCTCAATATAATCTTTCAAAAAAATCCCCCTGCAATCATTGTTTTTACAATGTATGCCGGGGGAAGAAAGAGTATGACTTACTAATACGCTTTACCTTTCATATTTTCATGCTATAAGTAACCCATCTCCATATCCAATTGAACATAAAAAGCAGCCGCTAAATCAGATTCCTCCGATTTCACGGCTGCCAGTTTCATTTCAATATCCTCATTTATTATAACCCTGTCTTCTCCGCAATAAACTTTCTTGCTTTTATAGCATATTCAAGCGGATTTGCCTTAGCCGGGTCCTGCTCTGCCTCTACCAGCATATATCCTTCATATCCTGCATCCTCCAGCACCTTGAAGATAGGATCGAAGTCGATGCATCCGTCTCCGGGAACGGTAAATGCGCCGAGGCGTACGCCTTCCAGGAAGCTTAAGTTCTCGTTCTTTACCTTTTCTACAACTTCCGGACGGATATCCTTCAGATGTACATGTTTGATGCGGTCTACATATTTCGTTACCATCTCCAGAGGATCCGCCCCGCAGTATGTGAAATGTCCTGTATCAAACAGCAGGCTTACATATTCGGGATCTGTATTAGCCATCATGCGTTCTACCTCATCCGGGTTCTGAACAACGGTTCCCATGTGGTGATGGAACGTAAGGGCAATGCCGTATTCCTCTTTTGCGATCTTTCCAAGTTTGTTCATGCCTGTGCAGAAAGTTTCCCACTCTTCGTCATTCATTACATATTTATGTCCAAATATCGGAGTATCCTGCATTCCCTGTACACTGTGGCTCTGCTCGGAAGCGCCGATTACCTTTGCTCCCATAGCCTTAAGGAAGGTAAGCTGTGCGCGGAAGTCTTTTTCTACCTCTTCGAATGGCTTTGTAATCAGGAATGAAGAAAACCACTGGTTGCAGATTTCGATTCCACGGAGTTCCAGAGCTTTTCTGAGCACCTCTGGGTCTTTTGGATATTTATTTCCTACTTCTGAACCTGTAAAGCCAGCCAGTGCCATCTCGCTGACACACTGCTCGAATGTATTCTCTTTTCCCAGATCCGGAAGATCATCATTTGTCCATGCGATTGGTGCGATTCCTAATTTTACTTTATTCTTATCAAACATTTTATATTCTCCTTTATTCCATCATATATTTATTAGATTTTAGTAACTGTTCAGGACCATGAACAATTACTAATTTTATTACTTTGGATTACATAATTTCTGAAATCTTAACTGGTCTGTGCTCTTCCAGTGACTTCTGAGCTGCGAGTCCCATTAATACCGGCTTCAGGCCATCTATTACATTCAGCGGAGTCTCTTTGTCGTTTACAATTGCATCGATGAAATCTGAGATTTCTTTTCCGTATGCTTCCATGTATCTCTCGAGGAAGAAGAACATCGGCTTCTCGCCTGTTACGCCTTCTGCATTGCTGATCACTGCGCTGGACTGGCTGTCATTGCTTACTGCAACCATTCCTTCTGAACCGAATACTTCCGCTCTCTGATCGTATCCGTAAACTGCTTTTCTGCAGTTATCGATAACTGCAATCGCACCGTTTTCCATCTGCAGTGTGATGACTGCCGTGTCGACATCTCCTGCTTCTCCGATTGCCGGATCAACCAGGTTCGCACCCTGTACGTATACTTCTGTTGCATCGCATCCTGCAAGGAAACGTACCATGTCAAAATCATGGATTGTCATATCAAGGAACATTCCACCAGATACTTTTACATAGTCGATGCTCGGCGGCTCAGGATCGCGGGATGTGATCTTGATGATCTCTGGTTTTCCAACCTTTCCTGCTGCAACTGCTCTCTGGACTGCCTCGAAGTTGTGGTCGAATCTGCGGTTGAATCCTACCTGGTATTTCAGGTTGGTTCCTTCCAGTGCTTCGATGACTTCTTTGATCTTATCGACATCATGGTCGATTGGTTTCTCACAGAAAACATGCTTTCCTGCTTTGATAGCTTCCAGTGAAATCGGTGAATGTGTATCTGTAGATGAGCAGATCAGAACTGCATCAATCTCAGGATCGTTGATAATCTCCATGTAATCTTTTGTTGTGTGCTCAACACCCATGCTCTTTGCCCACTCTGCTGTCTCATCGTTCAGAAACGGGTCTGCAACCGTCTTGATCTGTGCATCCTTTACTCTTGTGCTGATGCTTGTAATATGTACTCTTCCAATTCTTCCTGCTCCAATAATACCGACCTTTAACATAATCTTTTCTCCTTTTTCTTTTCTGATTATTCGATTTATGTGCCTTGGCGTGTCCGGACACGCCTCCTCTATGTGTTTATAATACCATTGCGTGCCCGGAAACGCAAGACGGAATAATACACAATAATAGGGAGTAAATTTTATTGATTTTTACCAAAAAAAGATGTGAACTGCCAGAGTGCAGTTCACATCTTTTATTGGGGTATCGTATATGCGTTACGAATCATAATTTCTGTATACTTAAATTCTCCCTGAGGCTCCTCCCCATGAAACAACAGGCGGAAAAGTATCATAACAGGCTCGTAGCCCTGTACATAGGCGTCCTGCCCGATCAGCAGGCTGATGGCACCGTCCCTCAGGAATTCATAGTTCCGGCCCATGAAATCATTGGCTACAACCTTGATTTCTCCGGCTTTTCCGAGATCCTCCAGTACCTTACACATGCCTTCTTCACCGTGGGAGTTCATAAAGATTCCTTTTAAATCGGGATTCTCCGTCAGGACTTTTTCTGTAAGCTGGCCGGCAATCGTATTATCTTCAAAGCAGTATTCCGGCCCCAGAAGCTCTACTTTTGGATACTTCTTTTCCATCTCCGACTGAAATCCCCGGACTCTGTCGCTCAGTGACGGGTTCGAACTGTATCCTGAAATCATGGCAACCTTTCCTTCCCCCGACACCAGCTCTCCCATCAGCCCGGCCGCGGCACGTCCACACTGGAACGCATTCTGTCCCACGAAACAGAGCCGCTTCGTATCCTTTACATCGGAATTGAATGTCACAATGGGGATCTGGTATTCCTCCACATATTCATCGATCTTCGACTTTACGTCTGCATCTTCCACAGGTGCAAGAGCGATGGCGCTCACCCCTTCTTCACGCATCTGCTCCATCGCCTCAAGAACACCTCTTGCGCTGATGTGCGGGATCTTCGTCAGCAGCACGGTCCCTCCCAGATTATCGACCTCTGCCTTTGCCTGTTCAATTCCCTGTAGAACGGTCTGCATAAATGGTGTCTCCGCCCCCTGAAGGATCACACCAATCTTGAGATTCTGTTTACTCATAGAAAGAGCCCGGCCAAACTGATTCGGCCGATAGCCCATTTCCTTCGCGATTCTCTTTATCTCTTCCGCCACTTCCGGTTTAATACGCCCCCGGTTGTTAAGCGCACGGTCCACAGTTCCCCTCGATACGCCTGCGGCCTCCGCAATCTGCCGGATTGTAACTCCCATACTCTCACCTTTTTTCTATGTGCCCGGTACTCCCTGCAGCATCTGTCATGCCCCATGATACAAAACACGCCATATTTCTCCCATTATATAATTAACCGGGAAAATATGCAACATATAACACCCGTATGACTGCTGTCCTATTCTTTTTACAGGCTCTCCTATAAACAGCCGCCTTCTCTGCTGACCGGCAGAAAAATAGCAGCGGTTGTCCCTTCCGGCCCGCTTTCATAACGGATACCGCCTTTTTCCCCATAGTATAATTCCAGACGTTCTTTGATATTCGGGACCCCGATCGCGCTCAGCCCATTTGTTTTCTTCGCCCTGCTCTTAAGCAGGGTATCAATCTGTTCCTGTGTCATTCCCCTTCCGTTGTCAATCACAGAAAGGGTCAGCGTTTCCCCATGAATCCTGCCCTGAATGCGGAGGTCACCTTTTTTCTCTTTCGTATCCATACCGTGCAGAATCGCATTTTCCACAAGGGGCTGGAGGATCAGGCGCGGCAGGTAACAGCCGAATGCCTCCTGCTCTACATCATAGGTTACGTCAAAGCTTCCCTGATAGCGGAATTCCTGAAGATGGATATAGTTATTTAAAATGTGCAGTTCATCGGCGACAGTAATGAATGTCCCCTTTTTATTAATACTCGCCTGCAAAAGCTCCACAAAGTCCCCGATCAGATCCCCGAGCTCTGTTTCCCCCTTAAGGAGGGCTGCATACTTGATGGAATTCAGTGTGTTATACATGAAATGCGGAGTAATCTGGTATTGAAGTGCCTCCAGTTCAGCATCCTTTTTCAACTGTTCTTCCTTGATCACCTGGGCGATCAGGTCTTCTATGTAATCCAGCATATGGTTGAATTCTTCCGAAAATTTACCGATCTCATCCTCAGTCTCCACGTCTACCCGGAGGCTTAAGTCCCCCCTGCCTACTTTTTCCACGGCGTCTGTCACCTTTTTAATAGGCCTGTACACAACTCTTGTAATGTAGGAGGCGAGTACACATGCGACTGCCAGAAAGAGAATGCATACCCCGGCAAGGAAAATCTGCATCTGGCGCAGGTCCTTCAATACTTCACTCTTCTGTACCGCAAGATAAAAACTACAGTTTGAAAAAGGGGCACGATAAAAAATACGGATTTCTTTGTCCGAACCTGCAGACGCTATCCCATTCTGCACCGGAAACTGATCTGCCTGCTGATATGTTGTCCCTGCCTCCCCGTAATCTTTGCTGCTCACGATCATATTGTATTTATCTACAATGACAGCACCGGAAACTTTTTTATCATAAACCGGCTCCAGATAGGCATAGTAAAGGTTCCTCTCATCCGTATTGGCAAGCAGATATCCCAGAACCGTGCCATCATCATCCGGTACATCCTGCACGACGGTCAGCTGTTTTCCGGAATCATGCACCAGATCTTCCATCATGAGCGGAGCCGCCTCTTCTTCCTGAATTTCCTTTATTTTCTGAATTTCTGCGGACGGAATATCCCTTTTTATAATCGGATAATCTTCCGATGTGACTGCCATATTTTCTTCCGGGAAAATATAATACAGAGAACTCAAATCCTTATACTGGGTACGGTAGTTTCTTAGAATTTCCGCAATCTCCTCCAGTGTGTCCGCATTCCTGTCCTTCCTATACCGGCGTATGGCAGCAGTCAGATCTTCATTTCTGGCCGCCTTAACGCTTACATAGTATACCTCCTGCATGGAATGATCCATTGAGGCTACAGTCTGCTCCACCCGCCCATAAAGGGTCTCGGCGTAATTTTCCTCGATCATTTTCGCCGACCGGAAATAGAACACAAGAGTCAGGAGGATGGCCGTTACCATCGTGACAGCGAGAATTGCAAGTAATACTTTGGTTTTAATACTTTTCCGCATAAGATCTCCTTTTTCAGGATTATAAATTCAGGTACGTCCCAAGAGAGGTACACTGTTTTCATTTCGTTAACACTAATTATATCATAAATACGATAAAGTAAAATAAAAAGATGTACCGCCGGTAACGCGGTACACCTCCACTGATTCTTTTTGATACTTTCTAATAGTTAATCTTTACAATTCCGCCGTTTTTCCAGGCTTCTGTTGTTGCAAATCCGATCTGTGTGGATTTTGTTCCATCATATACGGTTACTTCCGGTTTTCTTCCTTCCCCTACGCAGTCGATAAACTCCTGCATCTCCAGCTGGTAGGACTCGGCAAATCTTTCCGGGAATCCGCTGACGCATTCTACAACTGCCCCGTTCTTGTCATAGATCATGCAGAGGTTCTTCTCCGGAACCGGACTGATTCTTAAAGAGCCTTCTGTACCAATAATTTCTGTTTCTACATGGTAACCATGTGCCGCGGTGCGGCCTACATGTACGAATCCAAGCGCACCGTTTTCACAGCGGTACATTGCAACGCCGGTCTCGTCATCCCCTGCCTCTTTAAATTCAGGATGCTTGAATGTCGCACCTGCAGCGTAAACTTCAACCGGGTCAGAGCCTAAGAACCATCTCATCAGGTCAATATCGTGGATCGCCATATCAATAAAGATTCCGCCGCTTGTAGCCGCAAACTTAATTGCCCCCTCTACCAGTGCCTCCGGATCGATTCCGGTTGCTTTTACCATATAAGGTGTGCCGATTGCACCTTCTTCAATTTTCTTCTTTGCGTAAGCATAGGAAGGGTCAAAACGGCGCATGAAGCCAAGGAAGAAAGAAAGTTCCGGATGGCGCTCTACTGCTGCCTCTGCCAGTTTACATTCTTCTACGGTTACACCAAGCGGCTTGTCGGAAAATACGTGTTTTCCTGCATCAAGCGCTGCAGCGATCTGCCAGCAGTGCTCCCCGCTGGTTGTTACGATTGCAACCGCGTCAATGTCAGCTTTCTCCAGCATTTCCCGGTAATCTGTATATACATCTGTTACACCAAGCTCGCTTTTTGCATATTCAAGCTCCGCCGGAACGATAGAACATGCTGCTGTCAGTTCCGCATTTGGAATCTTAAATGCAATATTGTTGGCATGTACTTTTCCCAGTCTTCCTAAACCTGCAATTCCTACTTTTATTTTTTCCATGATTTTTTACCTCTTTCTTTTAAATATAATTATAAAGTTCTTATTTCTTCTCTTTCATGATCCCGGATATTCTCCGGGGGTGTTTTCAACACCTTCCGGTTTATTTCCGGCAGTTTTCCACATAATTTATAATAAGATCCACAGCCTTCTCAGGACCGATCTGGCTCGTATTGATCATTAGATGATAGTTCTGCGGGTCCCCCCACTTCTGGCCTGTATAGTAATTGTAATAACGTTCACGGGTGCGGTTCTCTTTTTCCAGCTCCTTAAAAGTCTTGTTTCCGTACAGCTCTTTTGCTCTGTTTTTCCGGTATTCCTCGTCTGCATAGATGAAGAAGTTATAGCATTCCGGGAAATCTTTCAGCACTACATCGGCACATCTCCCGAGAAATACCGCGCTTTCTTTTTCAGCAATGTTTCGGATGACTTTAGCCTGTTCGCGGTACATTTTATTGTATGGAGGTATCGTCTCATATCCGAGCGAAGTGACACTGTCCATAAATGTTCTCTCTGGCATTTTATAAGACATATCCAGTATGGCGCTTATATCCATTTCCCCTGCGTCCATCTTCTCGGCCGCCAGATACAGAATCTGTCTGTCATAACAGCGGACCTGCATTCTCTTTGCAAGCAGTTCAGCCACTTCCCTGCCGCCGCTTCCATACTGGCGGCTAATCGTAATCAATGTATGATCTTTCATCTTTACAGCTCCCCTCTTGATTCACGTTCAATTAACTCTTTCATGATTGACGGGTATGCTTTATCCAGCTTGTAGAGAGCAAGTGTAATAAATGCAACCAGCGCAATCAATACAGGTCCGAATTTGTAAATATTGACGATCATATTCAGCGCGGAATCCGGCTGGGCCGCACTTCCTGCGGATGTGCTGATATAACCTGCCGCGGATAACAGTCCGGTCATCGTTGCCGATGCGAGTCCTGCCCCAACCTTTGTTCCAATAGAGCCGCCTGCAAATACAAGGCTTTCCTGTCTGATATGTGTCTTCCACTGTCCAAATTCAACAACATCGCCAACCATTCCGAACACAACGGCATTCAGTGGCGCCAGCCCGATAGCACGTGTCAGGCAGCTCATTACCATCCATGCAAAACTGTATGGATTGAAGAAGAATATAAGCTGGCCTGCTAGGGCAATTAAGGAACCTGCCAATGCAATATTTCGTTTTCCGAACTTTTTGATCAGCGGTGTGCAGGCAAAGATACCGGCTACCAGAGTAAGTGTCTCTGTCAGGAACAATGCGCTGTACATCCATGTGTCATTGCCGAATATGTATTTACAGTAATATGGCAGGATTGTTCCTGAGATACCGAATGATACGCTCTGTACCATCCACAAAACAAGGACTGCCCAGAAGTACTGGTTTTTAAATAATGCAGAGAAGGATTTCCCAAGCGGAACCTTCGGCGCTTTCTGTTTTGCCTCGATTTTTACGGTTTCCTCACATCTGAAGAAGCAGACAAGCAGCAGGATCAACGCAAGTACCGCCCATATGGACATCGTTTTGATCCATGCAGCCTGGTCATCCCCGAAAAGTTTTACGATCGGTAATGTACAGGTTGCTGCTATGATTTTCCCGATCGGGGAAAGTCCCATTCTCACAACACTTAACATATCTCTTTCGGATGATACACGGGTCATCATCGCTGAAAGACTTCCATAAGGAAGGTTGATTGCGGTATAGCAGACGGTTGTACAGAAGTTATATGTTACAAAAAGATAAACAAACTGTAAAACACCTGTTGTGTTCGGCACCGTAAAAAGCAGAACTGCCGACAATGCAAACGGTACACTCATCCAGAGAATCCACGGTCTGGACTTGCCCCATTTGGAATTTGTCCGCTCCACGATCACACCCATGATCAGGTCAGACACACCATCAAATAATCTTGACAAGAGCATGACCATTCCGACCGTAGCCGGGTTGATTCCTACATAGTCCGTATAAAACAGGGTCAGCAGTGTGCCGACCATTCCGAATACCACGTTGCACGCCACATCACCGCTCGCATAAGAAAGCTTAATCCCCATTGACAGTTTTCCGTCGGGTAGTTTTTGTTCCGTTCCATTTTCCATTACTATATTTCCCTGCCTTTCTTAAATTGATCTCTCACATCTCTTTGATGATTTTATTCTACCTTTTTGACAGGAAAATCCTAGTAATCGAAATTTTAGTTTTTTAGTTTATTTTAAAGCTGTTTTTTAGAAGGGGGAAATATTTTTTGTATTTATGGTACAGTTTTTTGAACCGGCAGATTTAGAAATGGATATTTTTTTATATTTTGGTTCTTTTTTTTAGATTTTTCAAAAAAAGAGTACTGCTCCGGTTCCGGTCAGTACTCTTTTACATTTTTACGCGTCAGTATCTTAACATCCAGAATATCCTGCATGTCCTGTTCTTTTCCGTCCTTTTCTCTCATGATATAGGAAACCGCCTCGTATCCGATATCACTGCCTGACTGTGCCCCGAGCACGGCGATCCTGCCATCCTCAACGGCACGCAGCGCATCCTCCTGGGCATCCACTGTCGCGATCACAATTCCTGTCCCTTTCGTCGCCTCAGTGATTCCCAGCGCAGTCACCGCACTTGTCGTCATGATCCCGTCCAAATCCGGATATTCCGCGAGAATCTCCTCCATCTCCTGTTCCGATACCCGGAGATTACTGTACCCGCTCCTGACTACCTCAATCCGGATATCAGGCTCTGTCTCCATATAATCCGTGAATCCCAGAACACGCTGTTTATGGGATGCCTGTTCCTGGCTCCCTGCAATCACTGCCACATTCCCCTGGTGCCCCATTTTTTCCGCAAGAACCTTTGCCAGTTCGTATCCGACCATTTTATTATCTATCCCTATATACGGGACCGCCATATCCTCTATCGGCGTATCATAGGAAAAAACAGGAATTCCCTTCTCAGAAGCTGTCTGCACATAGTCCCTGTTGTCATAAGAATCTATGGGGGAAACAGCGAGTGCATCCACATCCATTTTTATCAAATCACGGATCATTTTTTTCTGGATGTCCTTGTCCGTTTCCGTATCAGGTGAAAGAATGACTACTTTTGCCCCGAGCGCATCCGCAGCCTCTTCCATCCCGGCACACACAGACATCCAGTATTCACTGTTTCTTGACTTCGTGACCACACCGATCACATAGTCCCCTTTCGCCTCCTGCTTCCCGGCCGGGGCACAGGATGCAAGAAGCATCGCCGCCAGAGCGATAAGCATGGATGAAATCTGGATTCTTTTTTTCATCTGAATACACTCCTTATACTATTTCATAAACTTATCGATCGCCTGATTCAGCATCCTGATTGCCTCTTCGTCATTTTCTTCGACAGCCTCCACTATGCAGTGACTGATATGGTTCTTCAGGACAACCTTTCCGGTATTATTGATTGCGGACCGCACCGCAGCCAGTTGTATGAGCACCTCGCTGCAGTCCTCATCCTTCTCGACCATCCTCTTTACCGCTTCCATATGTCCGATTGCCTTTGAAATCCTGTTAATCACAGCCTTTTTTTCAGACGCGCTGTGGACATGGTGGTGCCCTGTTCCATGTGCATGGCTGTGCACATGTTCTGCCTCAGTGCCGTCATGAGTATGGCTGTGTTCTGTTCCATCATGTGTATGGACGTGTACATCTTTGATCTGCTCTGCCTTGTTGTTTTTCTTTTCCATCTGTCCCATTCTTTCTATTTTTATATAATTCCGGGGGACAAAACACATTCTGTCCCCAGATGCCGTAACATTTTCTGTCTACAGCATCTCCAACTCGTCTCTGTCCATAATCAGGTTATCTGTGAAGGGGTTCACTACAAGCCCATGAAGAACATGATTCTTCTTTATCAGGGAGAGTACCTCTTCTGCCCCCATCAAAACAGCGGACGGCACATTCCCCTCTTCTCTTTCCCATGCCTTTAGCTCATTCCAGTCCGTGAAAACCGGCTGGTATCCCTCACCATCAGGGGTGTTTAAGTATGGGAATTCCATGACACTGTTCTGTTGGACTATTCCCCTGGCACGTTCAGCATCAGTAAGTTCTAACTCTGCCATGACTAAAAACATGGCATTCCCTGCCAGTTCCCTGCGAATCATCTCTGCTATATCCAAAACATCCGTATCAAACCGCCCAGCCAAAAGTCCCTTTAGCCTCGGATTTTCCACCGGTCCGTTCCCGGCCGTTACATTCGGCGCCACGCTGCTGATCACGCTGCCCGGCAGTACATCTTCTTCAGACGCATCCTTTGTCCAGAAGCCGATCCTTGTCCCTGCCTCTGCACTAAACGCCCTTTTGACCTCTTCGCCCAAAAATACTTTCAGTTTCCCTGTCCTGACCGCTTTCTGTGACCCGTCTGCCCCGAGAATCCATACTTTATCACCCACAGACATAGTATCGCCCTTTACAATTCCTGTAATGATACAGCCCTCACCGTGGACCGAAAAAATATCCTCCACGAGCAGTGTGTATCTCCGCGCAGGTGGTTCCTGTCTGACTTCGACAGTATTTATTGTTTCCTTTTCCTTTTTTACCTTCTTATGCCTGACTCTAACCAGCCGTCTGCCCTTAATCAGCCGGATTCCTGCAAACACCATACCGCCTCCGGCGGTTGTAAAAAGGAGAAATATAAGCATCACGATCAATTCAACCCAGCTCAGCCCCACACTGGCGATCTCAACGGCTTCCGTAATCACACTTAAAAGCCCGGCCAGCGCTGCAGCGCCTCCTGCCAGAATCAATATCCCCCCGCATATTTTCTTTATCACTTTCATGCCGTATATTCTCCATCCCAATTTTTCTGCGGCACCGACCTACTGCCTGACCGAATTATAAATAACGCTTTGGTCCGCATATTCTTCCAATTTCGCACGGACCTCGTCCTCACTGATACTGCTTTCCTTACTTACAGTAAAATCAGCCTTCCCATAATCAACAATACCTGCCTGCACTTCTATCTCCACCGTATTGCCGCTCTGCACAAACCGGCTGTCTTTCAGTGCCTGAAGAAACTCCAGAAACAGAGGGCTAAATTCCTCCAATGGGACATCCTTAAGCTGGATGACATTCGTATTTCCAAAAGAAGAAAGCTTCAGTATCAAACCACATTCTTTTGCACACATACTTACAGTCTCATACTCCAGATCATCCAGAATGTCGTCATATTCCATACTTGAAACAGCCCACGACAGGTGAAAGCTCTCCGGCACACCACGCTCTCCATCCGTTTCTGCAAGAAAATATTCTGTGTCCTTATCCTCCACGGGCTGTAAAACATTTCCTCTGAACGCTGATGCATGGGATTCACTTACGGTGCATGATATCTGATATTTTTCTTCAATATACTCTTCTATCTTCTCAGGCGCACGAACCTCATTTATGCGGTTCTGCTTTGTATCCTCCCTGAAACCGTATGCAGTCGCGAGAATCGCTATGCAGACAAATATAATCAGCCCGGTCCTCTTGTCCCTTTGTTTACGCCTGTCTTTTTCACTCAACAGCTTTTGCCCGTTAAGGACCAGTTGTAATCTTTTCTGTACCGCAAGTTCATCCGGTACTTCCTTTTCCAGAACTTCTATGATCCGCATTCTGGTCTTCTTTTGGAAATTCAGTGTCCCGATTCTGTCTGTCAGCCTGGATAAGAAATACGGATTATGGACCGCTTCTAAAAATACCGGTTCTTGAAGATAACTGCACCATGCTTTGTGGGACTGCAGTCCACTCATTTTAAGAAATGAGTCCAGTTTATCCAGAGCAATCTCGACGAGAAAAGCATCGTATAAAGCGCTGCGGATATTCTCTCGCTTTTCTTCCTTCGCATACTTTTCCGCCAATGTACCGATTCTTTCGGCCTCCTGCCATATATAGCCGGAATCTTCTACCTGAACAATATTGTCTGTCTCTGGCGCTTCCTCTTTCACCGCATCCCCGGTAAAATCAGCCATCACAAACTCATCTTGCGCGCTGCTTTCAGATTTCGCCATCTGTAATGCTGCCTCATATGCCTGACGGATCTGTTGGAATTCCTCCGGGAAGTCTTCCGGATGGTATTTGGCTGCCTGCTTTGCGTAAGCTCTTTTTATCTTTCTGATATCACTGGTTGGTTCGATCTCCAGCCGTGACCAGATTCCTGATCGTCCACTCATCTTAACTCGTCAAATGTCCTTTCCCCAGCCATGCCTCCAGGTCCTCATCCAGTTCGCCGTCCACTTCTTCCTGTTTTGCCTCCTCGTACCAACTGTCTGAAAATGACCGGAACTCATCCTCCGTACGGAATATTGCCATGCTGTCCTCTGCCGCATCCAGTGCCCGGGTAAAGTATTCCCTGCCCTTCTTAATCTTCAGGTCATTCTGCGTTTCCAAAAGAAACTGGAAATACTGCATCTGGTCCAGCAGGAATTCCCGCAGTCTCGGACCGGCCTGCGCATACAATGACTCACATCTTGAAAGCAGATAGGCATTCTCCTCCCGTTCCCTCGGATGAATCTTTAATTTCCGCATTTCTTCCAAGGTCTCCTGAATCTGTGCCTGACTCATCCTGTTCTTCTTATCTATAATGACAAGGTGCCTCGTTTGATTTGTACTGAGGACTCTCGCATCTACCTCCAGAATTCCGTTGATATCATATGTAAAACGGACCTCTGCGGCTTCTTTCTCCGCAGGTGCAGGAGGCACCGGGACCTCGATTTCACCTAGCAGGATGTTATCTTCCGCGACAGGCGCCTCTCCCTGATAGATCGCAAATCTCAGGAATTTCTGGAAATCCGATATTGTCACATACTGCCGTGACCTGCTGACAGGCAGTGCGCTGTTCCGCTCAATAATCGGGGACATCACCCCGTCCTTAATCTCCACTCCCAGAGTAAACGGGCACACATCCGTCAGAAGCATATCCCTGATCTCTGCTTTCCGTTCCTTAATTCCTGCATATGTACCGGTGCCCAGTGCAACAATGGTGTCCGGCGATCCTAAGAAAACAGCCTCCTTCTTTAAGAAATGCTGCAGATACAATCTTACCGCCGGCATGTTGCAGGAACCGCCTACAAGGATGATCCTGTTTATATCTTCCCATTTCAATTCCGCCCCAAGAACCGCCTGTTTTAAGGGTTCAATCAGCCTTTTGAAGATTCCCGCCGATGCCTGAATCATTTTCTCCGTATCAAAAAATAATGTACGTGTCTCACCGCCGTAATGAACAGTCATCTCTGCCTGTTCCGCATCTGACAGCGCGATCTTACAGGCTTCTGCACTCTTCAGGACTGCGGCCTGCTCTGAAAGAGAAAGTTTTTTTAACTCCATTCCCTGCTCTCTGCAGAAATACTCAGCCATAGCCCGGTCAAAATCACAGCCCCCCAGATGGTTATCCCCGCTGACAGAAACGACATTTATAATATTGTCAAAACAGTCTACCACAGATACGTCCAGAGTCCCCCCGCCAAAATCAAAGACAAGCTCAACCGTCTCTTCCTCTGGATACAAATGCTGACAGGCCAGCGCCGCGGCAGACGGTTCATTAATAATCCGCTTCACGACAAGACCTGCCAGTTCTCCTGCACGCTTTGTTGCATCCCTCTGGGCATTATTAAAATAAGCCGGCACACTTACTACCGCCTCCGTTACTGTTTCCTTAAGATAATTCTCCGCGTCTTCCCTTAACTTTCTGAGCACAAAAGAAGAAAGCTCTTCCGGGGTATAGCTCTTTTGCCCCAGCTTGTAAACCTTCTCCGTCCCCATAAACCGCTTAAATACACAGGCCGTGCACTCAGGATGGGAGATCAGCCGTTCCTTCGCAGTCTTCCCGACAAACACAGTCCCTGCTTCATCGACACTCACCACACTCGGTGTTAACACCTCCCCGAATGCATTTGGAATCAGTTCACTGCACCCGTTCCTCCAGACAGCCGCCAGACTGTTCGTTGTCCCCAGATCAATTCCAATCACTGCCATGCGCCGCGCCCTCCTCTAATCAACTAACTATATCTTAGCAAATTTTCGGGGCTATTACTACGACTTTTTTTAATCTCCGGTTCCTGTGCCATTACGATTCGCAGGGCCGGTTCTCAGCCATCCAGCCTGATCTCACTGCTGCACACTTTCTCTAACAGCGGCTGGTTATGGCTAACCGCTATCAGGCCGATCTTTCTCTCTGTCACCTCCCTGAGCAGGAAATTCCAGATCTGGCTCTGGGTGATCAGGTCCAGCATCGTGCTGATCTCATCTGCCAGCAGGAATTTTGTCCTTCTCCCCAGCGCGCGCGCCAGACAGAACCGCTGTAGTTCCCCGCCGGAAAGCTCTGCCGGAAAGCGGTTCATCCAGTCCTTTTCTATCCCCAGTTCCACTAAGATTCTTTCCTCTACCTCGTCGCCCTCCCGGATTACTTCCTTCATCCGAAGCCGCGGGTTGACCGCCAGCTCAGGCTGCTGCCAGACCATCTGTACCGGGCAGTATCCTTTATAGGAGGAAACAGGTCTGCCATCCAGCAGGATTTCTCCCTGATCGGGCGTTAAATACCCAGAAAGCAGTTTGCACAATGTCGTTTTTCCATACCCGCTGGGGGCGATCAGCCCGACTCTCTGCGAATCCTCCACAGTCATACTGAAATTATCCAGTATTTTTCTGCCATCTTTTTTATATTGATAAGATACATTTTTTAGCTCTAACTTCATCTCATACTCCTATGTCGCATGCAAGCATCTGACCCGGCCGCCGCGTAAACGACGGTACGGGATATCGCTCCGGCACTCCTGTGTACACATACTGCACCTTGGTGAGAAGGGACATCCTTCCGGCATTTCCTTGACATACGGCTGCACGCCTTCTATAAACTGGAAGCCATACTGCGGCAGCGCCCGCCAGAGTGCCTTTGTATACGGATGCCGCAGGGTCTCTTCCTTGATAAAATCTTTACTCGCGGCTTCTTCCACGGTACAGCCCGCATAAAATACGACCACCCGGTCCGCAGTTTCCAGTGCCAGCTCCAGATCGTGGGTAATCACCAGAACCCCCGCCCCCAAATCGGCAAGTTCCCGGAAGTGCCCCATCGCCCGTTTTGCCACTTTCAGATCCAGTCCCGGCGTCGGCTCATCTGCAATCACAAGCTTCGGCTCCTCGATCAATGCCGTCGAAATCAGGATTCTCCGGTTCATGCCTCCTGATAGTTCAAACGGGTAAAGGTCCTCCACTTCTTCTTTCAAATCATATCTGCGGAAAATGTTCTTCAATTTTTCAACCGTCTTCTGATCGTTTCTTCCTTTTCGGATCTGCTTTCCTATTTTAGCAAGCGGGTCCAGATAGGACAGGCTCTGTGGTACCATCACAATCTCACTGCCGCGCAGTTTTTCAATGCGCTCCTGCGTCAGTTCACTGCCCCTGTAAGTCATCCTTCCACCTCTGGCTGCGTTGTAAGGAAGAATGCCGAGTACCGCATGGGCCAGCAGACTTTTTCCCGAACCGCTCGAACCGACCACGGCCACCATCTCACCTGCATTGACTTCCACATCCAGATCACGGATTACATCGAGCTGCGACTGGCGCATACCGTTTGTATACTGTAAAAAAGAGATGTTCAGGTGTTCAATTTTCAGGACCGGCTCCTCCATGAACCTTCCTCCTTCCGTTAGGTACAAGATTGCACCTTTCTTCTTTAATTTAAGTTACCGTGCACGCCCGGAGGGGGTGCACAGTAACTTATTTATGTACACTGCCCGGGTCTGTCAGTTTCCGCAGGTTTTCCCCTGCCACATAGAACAGTACAACGACAAGAACAAGCGCAGTCCCGGGAAATAAAGCAAGCCACCATTTCCCGGTTACAAGATATTTCATAGATTCTGATAAAATGATGCCAATTGCAGGCTGTTCTGAGGAGAGCCCGAATCCCAGAAAAGTGACGCTCGACTCATGCAGGATAGCATGTGGAAAAAGTAGCACCAGACCGGTCAGGAACTGGGGCATCAGGTGCGGGAGCATATGCTTTCCTGCAATATACCACCGGCTCTTTCCCAGTTTTCCTGCAATCTGGATGTAAGGACTTTCCTTTAACTGCATCACTTCCGCCCTGATCAGACGCGCAAGAGACGGCCAGTGGGTCAGTGCCACGCCCCATGCCACACCGCGGAAGCCTTTTCCCAGCGCCACGGAAATCAGGATCAAAAGTAAAATATGGGGAATCCCCATCAACAGGTCAATGACAAAGGAGATTACAGCATCCACCGTTTTCCCCAGCGTTGCAGCCGCAATTCCCAGAGCCAGAGCGATAAAAGCGCTCACTGCCGCCGCTGCCATCCCCAGCAAAACGCTTAAGGAAATCCCCTTTAATGTCCGCACAAGCATATCTCTTCCGAGCCAGTCTGTTCCGAAAGGATATCTAAGGCACGGTTCCAGATTCTTTCTGGAAAAATCCGTCACTCTCGCCGCATCGCCGCAGAATGCCCCGCCGATGCAGACTGCCAGAAGGATGACCGCGCTGACTGTCAGGCCGAGCAGGACTCTCTGTCTCCCGTTTAGATGTCTCATCATGCTGCCCCTCCTTTTCTGATCCTCGGGTCAACGATGCCGTAAAGAATGTCCGCAATCATATTTCCGCCGAATACAAACAGTGCACTGATGATCGTGATCGCCATCAGAAGCGGCATATCACTGCCGAGCCCCGCAGATACCGCCGCCTGCCCCAGTCCCGGATAGGAGAATACCTGTTCCACCAGCACCGAGCCCCCGAAGATTTCACTGACCGCTGCAAAATGAAGTGTAATTGCGGGGAGCAGTGCATTGCGCAATCCATGATGCCAAAACAAAACCAGGCCCTTTTCCCCTCTCGCCCGTGCAAAGAGTACATATTCACTTTCCATGATCCCGATCATTTTTTCTCTTGTGTGCAGGGCAATGTTAGAAACTCCGGTGATACTGAGTGTCAGTGCGGGAAGGACTGCATGGTACACCCGGTCGAAAAATGTGACTCCCGCGGCTTCCACCCCGATCGGAACACTTAAACCGACTGGCAGGATTTTCAGCCAGACACCAAACACCATCAAAAGCAGCAGTGCCAGCCAGAATGTGGGGGTGCTGGATATGAGAAGGCAGTATCCCTTCACAAGCCTGTCGATCCATCTTCCACGGTTCATCCCCGATATGACTCCGAGGAAAAAGCCCAGAATCCCGGACAGAATCCAAGCAGTAACCATAAGAAACAGCGAATTCGCCAGTTTTACTGCAATCACATCTGCCACTGGCTGGCGGTACAGCAAGGAAGTTCCCATGTCTCCTCTGATGAAATCCGCTGCCCATGAAACATATTGTTTCACAGGTGATTCCCCTACACCCCAGTATTCTTCCAGCTTTTCTACCTGTTCGTGGCTCATGCTTCCCAGCGCCGCCTGTCCCACATTTGCCTGCAGAGGGTCAATGGGAGACGCTTTCATCAATATAAAAGTAAGCATGCTCGTCGTAAGAACCAGAAGGACCATACGAATGACCTTATTTCTGATTTGTATTCCCAGTCGTTTCTCCATTCTTTCCCCCTAATGAACCAGAAACAGGACGCGGCTTTTCTGCCTGCGTCCCTTCTGTTTTATCTTTGCACCTACGGATAATGCGCCTTATATAGTCCGCCCTTATTCCCATGACCACTGATCCACATTATTCACGATAGACCAGCCGTGCCCGTGGGGATGTATTTTCTGGTCAGCCACCTTAAGGCCGTCCTTTACGAAATACAGGTGGTCGATATTGCACAGCCAGATCCACGGGATATCTCCGTCCTGTGTAATCCCCGTTGTCCCGTCCCACTGTGCCTTCTGCCAGAGCTCATAGGATTCCTCAAGTGACCCTGACGCAAGTGCCTCGTCCATATAACGGTCAACTGTCTCGTTTGCATAAGGGGAATACTCCGCCTGACCGATCCCTGTACCTGAGAGTGTGTGGTAAATATTGTAAAGCTCCATCGGCGTATGCGCGCCCCATCCCCATACAAGAGGTTCTGACTGCGCACGGTCATAGGCCGTGTCCCATCCCACACCTTCGGTCGTAACTTCGATCCCGATTTCCTTCAGCTGATTGGATACGTCTTCCGCCAGCGCCTGACGGACAGAGTCCCCGTTACTAAACATCAGTGTAAAGGCCGCCTTTATACCGTCCTTTTCCCGGATACCGTCATGCCCTTCCTTCCAGCCGGCTTCATCCAGAAGCCTTTTTGCTTTGTCAGAATCATATGTTACTTCGCTGTCACCATTGTACCACGGCATCTTGTCGCACACACTGTAAGCTTTCGTTCCGTATCCATTCAGAACATTTTCAATCATCTCATCGCGGTCAATTCCAATATTAATTGCCCGCCTTACATTTACATCCGCCGTAAATGCATTTCCATAAGCAATCCCGTCTTTCTCCTGTGGTTCTGCAACAGGAAGATTAAAACCTCTGTTATCCACAGTCTGCACGGCAAGCAGATGATAGCCGTCTACTGACTGGTCACTGTAGGAAGCAGCCGTGTGGGCCACATCCACCTGTCCCGCCATCGCTGCCGCAAGTGCCGCATCCTCCTCCATGAACAGGACTGTCACCTTTTTCATCTCGGGGGCCTCCCCATAATAATCCGGGTTTGCCTCAAAGATAACCTGCTGCCCTTTGTCCCACTGCTTCATAATGTAGCGTCCGGAACCAACCGGATTCTGTCCGTAATTCTCATCATAGGCGTGTTCCGGCACAATTCCCACGATTGCCATTGTATAAGGCCAGATGGAATACGGTTTTGTCATTTTAAATTCTACCGTAGTATCATCCACAGCCACAGCCTTGTCCAGCATCGTGAAGTCGTTCACAGAACTCTTCTCCTTACAGTTATTATATGTAAAAGCAACATCCTCTGCCGTCAGCTTTTCTCCGTCAGTAAACTTCACATCATCCCGTATGGTGACAGTCCATGTCAGGCCGTCCTCGCTTACAGAATAATCCACTGCAAGATCTTTCTCTATCTTCAGATCTTTCGTAGTCGTGGTCAGAGTGCTCTGGATCAAAGGCTCATGCACATGCTCCCCGGCTCCCCACCCATACGCAGGGTCAAAGCCGGATTCCGGCTCCGAAGTCGTCGGCATAGTCACAATGACAGAATCTTTATTATCTTTATCCGCAGCCTGTTTTTCTTCACTGCTTTTTCCGGAACACCCCGTCAAAAGTCCCGCCAGAAGGCCGGCGGCACACAATATACTGATCACTTTTCTTCCCATATTTTCCCCCTGTATCGCATTTTTTTCAGTATATCATTGTGATTTTTATGACACAACCCCCGGTGGGGGATAGAAGCAAGTGCAATTCCCATGAAAAAAGAAGCCTCCACACACAGTGTCAGCTTCTTTCCCTCCGGCAGTTCTGCTGTTTCAGCTAATCGCCGGATATCATCTATGCAACTACAATCTGATACGTTTTCGTAAATGTCCCCATTCCTTCTAACTTGTTAATTCCGGGTTTTTCGGATATGTCCCCCTCAAATCCACGGTTGTCGCATCTTCCGGCCCAAGGTTCCAGACATACGAAAGGAGCATCTTTGACAGACCAGATTCCAAAATTCGGGAATCCCTCACACTTCATGCCTACATAAGGCGTTCCGTCCTTTCTGCAGATCCATACTTCCTCTATCTGCCCGTCATCGAAGATCAGTGCATCATTCTCAAACAGTTTTTCAGACAACGGATATTTGGCATCCTGAAGCTCCATCTGGAATGTCTCGTCCACATTCGCCGTGCCTGAATTAGGATCGATCAGAATATACTGCAGGCTTTCCTTTCCCGGAAAATGCAGACAGTAACCGTCCTTCTTCCCCTCCTGTTCTGCAAAACGAAATGCCGGGTGTCCGCCAATGGTGAAATAGATCGTCTCATCGGAAGGATTTCTTACCTTCCATTTTACTTCGACTGTCTTTTCCGTCAGAGTATAGGAAATATAAAGTTCAAAGTCAAACGGGTACACTTCCATCGTCTCCTCATTCGAATGCAGGAGAAATTCGGCCCTGTCTTTCTTACAGACCGTACATGTGAAAGTATTATCTCTTGCAAACCCGTGCTGAGAAGTCGGATACTGGGTTCCCTGGATACGTACGGTATTATGGTAAGTCTTTCCTACATTTGGAAATAAGACAGGTGAATGCCGTTTCCAGTAAACGGGATTACCCTCCCACAGCACGTCCGTCTCCTTTTGTTTGTCATAAATTCTTGTGAGTTCGGCGCCTTCCTCCGAAATCTCTACACAAAGATATTCATTTTCCAGTTTCATATCCAGTTCCTCCATTCTCATTCATTTCATCATGGCGACTCTGCCTGACTACTCTACCATGATCTTAATAATCTCTTCGTTTGTCTCGCGCATTCCTTCCTTGCCGAGCCGGCCGACATTCTGGATCGTCTTCTCCACGCCCTTTGTGATGATCCCGTCGCCTCCGTAGAACTGCTGCCCGCGGATATACATGTTATATCCAAGGATTCCCGCATCGACTGACGCTGCAATCTTAGCAGCACAGGATGCCTTTGCACCGTCGCAGACCATACCGGAAACGATTGCAAGCGCATTCACGACTGTATGGGCGATCTCCTCATATCCTCCGCCGCACAGATACGCAATCCCGGCGCCCGCTGCCGCTCCGGCGCTTACCGCACCGCAGTACGCGGACAAGCGTCCGATGCCCGTCTTCTGATGGATCGCCACCAGATTCGATAATGCCAGTGCACGGAACATTTTTTCCCGGTCTGCTTTTAATTCCTTTGCATATTCCAGAACCGGAAGGGAACAGGTCATCCCCTGATTGCCGCTTCCGGAATTAATGATAACCGGAAGCTCACAGCCGTTCATTCTCGCATCCGAACCGGCAGCCGCCATCGCTTTCGCACGGTTTCTAACGTCGTCCCCATACGCCTCCAGAATCACGTTTCCAATATTCGCCCCGTAATTCCCGCGCAGACCCTCCTCAGCAATTGCGGTATTGTAATCGATCTGGCGCTGGAGAACTTCCCTGATATCCTCCACATCCACGGTCTGGACGAAATCCCAGATTCCTTCCACGGTCAAAAGGCTGCGGTCCGTCAGCCCTTCCTCCGACTCCCCGCGCACCGGGATATCCAGCAGGATCTCACCGTCCTTATCAATATGTACAATATTCGTATGGTAATTCGCAATCCGTACCTGTGCATAGGACTCGCCTGCAGAAACCGTCACGATAATATCAAACGTAATACCGTGGTCAATATGCTCTACTTTAATCTCCTTCTCCGCCAGAAACTCCTGCATCTCTTCGATCTCTTCCCGGGAAACCTCTGAGATAACTTCCAGTTCCTTCTCCGGGCGCCCTGCAATGATGCCTGCAACCGCTGCCGCCGGAATCCCTTTTAAATGGTCCGTATTCGGCACGATGACACTCTTCACGTTCTTAATAATACTCCCGCTTGCCCCGATATGTACCCTCTCCGGCAGGCACCCCAGCACTTCTCTCGCCTTTGCGGCAGCATATGCAAGCGCGATCGGCTCCGTACACCCCATTGCAGGAACCAGTTCTTCTTTCAGAATCTGTACATACGCACTATACCTTTCATCTGATTTTTTCATTTGACTTCTCCTTCCAAAACATACCGGAATCTATCCGATTCACATATTACAAATGTACACTATTCTGAACGAAAGTGCAAGAAATGTGATGAACAAAAAAACTGCCGCAGCATGCATTTGACAGCACACTGCGGCAGACAATGATTTATTCTTTGCATGGACCGGTTGTCTTCCTTATGACCAGCGTCGGTTCCAGAATGACCCGCTCCGGTTTTGCGTCCTTTTCCTCCAGCTGCTTCAGCATCAGCCTTGCGGCGTGTTCGCTCATCTTATCCACATGCTGGCTGATCGTCGTCAGTTCAATCCCTTTCATGGCCGAAAACTCGATATCATCAAAACTTACTATAGAAAGGTCCTCCGGAATACTGAGCCCATTTTCCCTGCACCCGTCGATGAATCCGATCGCCGTCATATCGTTGACAACAACCATCGCGCTCGGACGTACCTTTAAGTCTTTCACGAAATTCCGGGCCAGCGTAATGCCGGTTTCCATCTTCAGGTCGCTTTCATAGACATATTCTTCATTGAAAGGAAGGCTGAAGTTACGCAGTGCCTGCCTGTATCCTTCGAAACGCTGTGAGGATGCAGAAGAGACTCCCGGCCCCCGGACAAATCCGATATGCTTATGTCCGAGTTCCAGAAGATGCATCACTGCCATATACCCTGCCTGGAAATTATCCGTCAGGACAGAGTCGCCTGTATATGAGGGCAGAATACGGTTGACAAGCACCATAGGGACATCCATCGAATGAAGCATGTCCTCCACGATCTCGGTCTGGGCCGTAATCAATATCAGCCCGGCAAAATTAAATTGTATTGTTAATTTCAGAAATTCGATTTCACGCTGGACGTCATATTCGCTGTTAAAAACCATGACCATATAGCCATGACTGTTCAATATCCTCTGAATGTTAAAAGCCAGATCCGCATAGAAAGGATTCCTTATATCTCCCAATATCAAAGCCACAATATTGACACGGCCCCTGCTAAGGCTTTGGGCGATTGTATTCGGTTTGTAACCAATCTCGTCCACCAGATCCAGAACTTTCTTCCGCAGCTCGTCCCCCACCCCACTGTTGCCGTTGATTGCGCGGGAAACAGTCGACTTTGACACACCCAGCATTTCCGCAACGTCTGAAATGCTATATTTTCCATTCTTCATAAAGTTGGTTTCCTTATATTTCCTCTGATATACAGATTTTATGCTAATATCCCCGCAAAATCAACCATTTTCTTACTTTATGGCTCCATTTTCCAACTTTATTGACGAAGTTTCGGCGCCCTGCTGTTAACCATCAGAATTGCAATCAGGATAATCCCCTGTATCAGAGACCTTAACCCTGCTGCCATGTTGAGCGCCTGAAGGATATTTGTAATCAGGATCAGCACCAGTGATCCAAGCGCGCCGCCGATAAATGTTCCCTTTCCTCCTGTCAGTTTTGTCCCGCCTATTACGACTGCTGCGACAGAGAGCATTGTGTAACTGCTCGCCATGTTCATCTGGGCAGTGCCCGCGTATCCGACGAGCATTAACCCCGCCAGCCCTGCGGTCGCCCCCGCAAAAACATAAGCCAGTATAATGACCAGACGGCTGTTGATCCCGCACAGATTTGCGGCATTCCGGTTATTCCCTGCGAGAAACAGGCTTCTCCCGTATCTGCTCCTGCGCAGGAAAAGAACTTCCAACACAACCAGCAGGATAATAATTACAGTAGGCAGGATTCTCAACGGGCCGACAAGCGTTCTCGAGATACTCTGGAGCTCCGGGCTGACCGTGACAGACGGCTGACCCTTCGTAACTAAGATTGAAAATCCGTTTACAACGCTCGACATGATCAGCGTCATGACAAGGGGCACCACTTTTAATACCTGCACACCAATGCCATTTAAAAGTCCCACGACCGCCCCCATCAGGATCGTAGCCGGAACCATCAGTGCAAAGGAAAGTGCACCGCTTCCTACAGCCACCATCGGACCGAACAGTGCCGTCATCGACATAATTGCACCAATCGACATATCCAGCCCGCTGTCTCCTGAAATGATGACTGCTGCCTGCCCGATAGATGCCATTGTCAGGATAGAAGTCGTCATCAGGATACTTGAAATATTATTCATGGACAGAAAACCGGAACTCAGTACCTGACCGAGTATCATGAGCAGGATACTCCCGACAATCGCGGGAAGATATGGATTGTTCAGCTTTTTTATCTTTTCCATTACTTTGCACCTCCTTTAAATACGCCGGTTATCTTTGCTTTCAGTTCCTTATCCGCCGCAATAATAGAGAACACAACACCAATCAGAAGTATCAGCCCCTGGATAAAACTCTGGACAAAGGAGCTTAAGTTTGCGGAAACCACGATGGAAATCAGGATACTTAAGAACGCCGCCCCGAAAATGCCGCCCCAGATGT
Source organism: Clostridium sp. AF19-22AC (assembly GCF_003479085.1). Taxonomy (NCBI): domain Bacteria; kingdom Bacillati; phylum Bacillota; class Clostridia; order Eubacteriales; family Clostridiaceae; genus Clostridium; species Clostridium sp. AF19-22AC. Next base: position 88,053 of record NZ_QUGN01000013.1, read on the forward strand.
TGCCGGTCCCGCCGTTCAGTGAAACACCGCCGATAACAGCAGCCGCGATGGAATTCATGCTCATGCTCGCCCCGATGGACGGACTGCCTGCACAGGTATTTGCGCTGATGCAGATTCCTGCAATACCCGCGGCCAGCCCTGCAAACGTATGCACGAAAAACCTCAGCGCAACTACATTCACGCCGGACGCATACGCTTTCTTTACGTCTTTTCCAAGCGCAAACAGATGTAATCCCGCCGGCAGTTTCATCACAAGGACCCAAATGAGTACCAGAATCAGGATCAGGACGATCGGTGTGGGGATAAACCCAAACAGATTACTGCTGTACCAGTCCGCGAAGCTGAAATCAATCGAGCCTCCGGGGTAGGGCAGTATCCACAGAGCAATCCCTGCAAAAGCCGTAGAAGTCGCAAAAGTCGTCAGCAGCGGGTTGACGCGCATGACCCCGATGATGAATCCGTTGATCATACCGCAGAGAACCGCACAGCCGAGGGCGATCAAAGCCGCGGCCACAACAGAGTAACCCTTTTCACACAAGGTCACAATAATTACATTTACAAGAGATACGATCGAACCAAGTGAAATATCCGTACCTGCTACAAGTATGGTCGCGGTAACTCCTATTGCCACGCAGATGGCCGCCGCATTAGTCGCAATAAATGACTGGAAAAAGGACAGGCTCAGCCCTCCCGTGATCGCGCCATTAATGGCAAGAAATACGATAAAAAGCAGCAGGGAGGGGAACGCACTCCATGTTACAACTTTCTTTACTTTATTCATTCTACTGCACCTGCCTCTCTCTTCTTTTCACCTTCCTGCGGCATCGTATTTACAGGCATAGATGCAGCGGATATATTTTCTCTGTTAATCGCATCCCCTTCCAGAACTGCGGATACTTTTCCTTCATACATGACAATGACTCTGGATGTTTCTGCCATAGACGTGATGCTGACCAGTTCATCGTCATCGCTGGATATCATGATTACGGCATTTCCTTCCTTTGCAAGTTCTGCAAATACCTCATGAAGGTCCCCCCTTGCCTTGACGTCGATCCCTTTTGTCGGGTCGTCAGCCAGCAAAAGCCGAGGTTTTGTACAGAGCCAGCGGCCTACCACCACTTTTTGCTGGTTGCCTCCGGAGAGTGAGGTAATCAGCTCACCCGGATTATCATAGCGGACATGAAAACTGTCCAGTATTTCTCTTGCATTACCGATCTTTTTGTGTTTAACCAGTTCCTGGACCGCCGCTATGTTTTCAGACAGATTCCGTTCCTGGAATGTCCCGTCTCTTTCTCTGTCACCGGAAATGAAGGCAAAGCCCTGTGCCACGGCCTGCTTCGCATTATGCAGCTTGTGGGCCTTGCCGTCGATCTCCAGTTGAATTTCCCCTGAAACACCATACAGTGCCCTGATCAGTTCTGTCTGGCCATGCCCCTGCAGACCCGCGATACCGATGATTTCTCCCTTTCCAATCTCAAGGCTTTCTACCGTTCCATAGGACGGGATCGGAATATGCTTCGCCCGTATAAATACATCCCTCTTCGTCCCCTGATGATGCTTTCCTTCACCATGATAGGATTCGATCTTTCTTCCGACCATCAGAGAAAGGAGCTCGTCTTCAGTCTTTTCCTGCATCGGGTAAGTCCCCAGAGTCTCCCCGTTCCTCATGATCGTTACACTGTCACACATGGCATACAATTCCACCATTCGATGAGAAATAAACAGGACAATACACCCTGTTTTCTTAAGTTCCCGGATAATATCATCTACGATTTCCACATCTTCCCGGTACAACGCGGATGTAATCTCATCGATAATCAGAATCTTTGGTTTCTGTACCAGAGCCTTTGCCAGTTCCACCATATACTGCTGGTTAGCCGCCAGCTCCTCCACTTTCTTCCCCAGCAGAGATTCCAGATGCATCCGTTTCAGGATTGTTACAGCCTCTTCTTTCAGTTTCATTCTGTCTGTAAATTTCCCCTTCACCGGGACATCACAGATGCAGATATTTTCTTCTACAGTCAGATTTCCAAAAAGGCTCAGTTCCTGGCTTGTCATAATGACATGATGCTTTTTCGCATCTTTCGGGGACTTAAAGTCAATAGGTTTCCCCTGAAACAGGATTTCTCCGCTGTCACGTCCGATCAGGCCGCCTATCACCTTCGCCAGAGTCGATTTCCCGGACCCGTTTCCTCCCAATATTGCCCTGACCTCCCCCTCTTCTATCTCCATCTGTGCCTGTTTTATTGCCACTACTGCCCCATAATGTTTCGATATATCCCGAAAAGCAAGTCCCATCGAATTTCCTCCTTATGTTTAATGAACAAAAGACCGGCGGACTTTACCTCATTGTCCGCCAGTCCATTTATAAGCATTTCTATATTTACTTATTATTCAAAGAACTGGTCAACCTCTTCCTGGGTAAGCCATCCGTCCAGTGCTGCTGTATCGGCGGAATCCTTAAGCAGGTCCACTGCTTCTTCCAGAGTGATTGCCTTTGTTCCGTTCAGTCCTTCCATCCATGCCGCATTCTGGTCTCCGTCTTTTGTAACAACATACGGCGGGTCAAGCATGATCGAATTGACCATGTTTTCGTCCATCGGATTTGCTACAAGAAGGTCTTCCTTCACAGTCTTCCCCTGAAGCAGGCGTACCGTAACGTCCAGTGCTGTTACGGCACTGCCCGGTGCATAAGAAACTCCGATTGTTGTAAGGTCCGGCATAGTGCTCCATTTTGTAAAGAATGATTTTGTATAGTCACCTGTCATAATCTTAGGTTCTTTTCCTGCATTTTCGTATGCCTTGATTATACCTTCCCCCATAACATCCTGTGCCAGTACGGCGTCGATGTTGTCATAGCTTGATAAAAATGTCGTCATGACAGACTGTGCATCTGTCTCTGACCAGTTGCCGGGAGCGGAGCCGAGAATCTTGATATCCGGGTAATCTGCAAGTACATCCTTGTTTGCCTGTACACGTAAAGTATCGGCAGCATTGCCTGAAACACCTGAGATTTCAACAATATCGCCCTTTCCGTTTAACTGCTCTGCCATCCAGACTGCCTGGATTTTCTGCCAGCTGTAGTTATTTCCGCAGACACAGATCGTTCCTTCATAAGCGGCCGGATCGTTTGCAATTACTACCAGGATACCCTTCTTCTGCGCTTTTTCCACTGCTGATTTAATCGTTGTAGGAGAAACGGCATCGATCATAATCGCATCTACACCTGCATCGATCATTGCGTTGATCTGGTTTAACTGTTCCGTTGCATCACTGTTTGTATTAGAAACCATATAATCTGAGAGAACACCATCTGCCTTATACTCTTTGGCACGGTTCTCGAAGTCTTCTACCATCTGCGCACGCCACGTATTGCCCCAGTATCCGTTTGAAAATCCTACTACGAAGCCGCTGTCCTTGTCTGACTTTGCAGCTGGTTCTTCTGTCTTCTGCGCATCGTCTTTTGGTTCATCCGTTTTCTTTTCCGGGCTGCTGCATGCAGCAAGTCCGAATACCATTAATCCTGCAAGCAAAACTGCCAATACTTTCTTCTTCATAAAATGATCTCCTTCTCTTTTGTTTTAAAGTACCTGAATAAATGTTTCCGCCCCGTCCTTAACCGCCGGTTCATGGCCCGGCAGGATATAGTGTGATGACTGCCGGATTCTCTGGAAACTCTCATACGTCTCCGGTACCATTACAACAATATTGGGCTCCAGATTCCCATTTACATTCTCTGCAACGTTACAGATATCACCGGATACACACACAACGCCCGCTTCTGTATGAAACAGTACTGACTGGTGGCCCCTCGTGTGCCCCGGCGTTGTAATCACCCGAAGTCCCGGAAGTATCTCCGCATCTCCGTCTAAAAACTCCCACTGAAAATAGTTGACTGCATTTTTGTCGTAGCATAAGCTGTCATAAAACGGCACTTCCGGAACAAGAGGTGCGAATGCTGCCTCCCATTCCTTTTTCTGTATGTAAAATTTCGACTTGCGGAACTTTGCGTTGCTTCCGCAGTGGTCACAATGGAGGTGCGTGTTGATGACGATATCAACCTCCTCCGGTTCCCATCCCATAATCCGCCTTACAGCCGCGACTGTGTCCTGTTCCGGGGTCTGGATAACCCCCGGCTCCGCCTTGCGGTACTCTTCCAGATCGCGTATCCCTGTGTCAACCAATACTTTATGTTCTCCGTCAGTTGCACCTGCACACCAGATAGGAACTGTAATCTGCTCCCCTTTTCCCTTGTAGTGAGTCATCGCGGAACGGTCCAGTACGATACTCCCTGCCTGGATAGCCTTTACTATCCACTTTTTCATAATGCATCCTCCTTTTCTGTTAGATATCGTTTTCATTATTTTCCTGCAACACCACCATCCATTTTTAGAAACCGTTTTCTCTCGTGTTGGCTCTACTATATCATCAACTTTTTCTAAAATCAACCGATTCTCTTCATTTTTTTGTGTTTCAGTATTCGTTTTGTTAAATTAATTCATTTTAGTCTTTCATTTTTGTGCACTATTCACATATTTTTAATTTAGTTTCTTTGTTTTCCTTCGCATTTATCTGAACATTCGAGATATACAAGTATTTTGTTTTGTAATGCTGGAAATATTCAGATTATTTTGTGCACTTATTATATTTTTGCCATATATTTTTGTGTATTTTTACTCTATTGACTTTGAAAACATTCTGAAATAAGATTAGATTGTAACGCAACCGTTTTCTTTAAAAGGAGGTTCATTTATGTACCGTGGGACTGAACTCTGGAAAGATTTAATTTCCTTTCAGTTAACGCAACAGAAACTTAAAAGTGGCCGGGAAATCGAAACCTTCCCTGATATACCACACAATCTATACGAAGCTCTGTCAGATACCGCCGGGTTATATCCGGATAAGACAGCCATTATAGATCATTACGGGCGCACATGCAGTTATTCCTGCTTAAAAAAGTATGTAGACGGCTTTTCCTCTTATCTGGTCAGCGAATGCCATGTCGGTTATAAAGACCGGGTCGCCCTGATGCTGTACAACAGCCTTGAGTTCTGCGTCGCATTTCTTTCTTTGATCAGAATAGGGGCTGTGACTATCCCCCTGCCGACGAAATATAAAGAGCAGGAAGTGAATTCACTGGTATCAAAGTCCGATGTAAGCCATATCATCTGCGATGAGGATTTCTATAGCTGGTTTTCCCGCTGTGAAAACAACAGTATCTTCGTCCTGAAGTCCGGTAACCAGGAGGCCGGGTATGGTTTTTCGGAATTCACATCAAAAGAGGCTGTTCCCGAAATGCCGGCAGATACAAGGGAAGATACCGCCCTTTTGATGTTTACTTCCGGGACAACATCCCAGAGCAAAGGTGTGGTAATCAAAAATTATAACATCATGCATGCGGTTGTCTCCTATAAGAAAGTCTTACACATTACAGAAAAGGATGTTTCCATCATCCCTATCCCGATTTACCACATCACAGGGCTGGTCGCTCTGCTAGGCCTCTTTGTATATGCCGGCGGAACACTGTACCTCCATAAGTATTTCAATGCCGGCAGGGTACTAACCTGCGTGAAAGAGCATAATGTCACTTTTCTGCATGCCTCACCGACAGTATTTTCCATGCTGCTTGCAGAATCCGGACATTTCCCGCATCTGCCGAGTTTAAAGACATTCGCCTGCGGAAGCAGTAATATGCCGAAAGAAAAACTGCGCCAGATCCATGAATGGCTTCCGCACAGTACGTTCCACACCGTTTACGGGCTGACAGAGACAACCTCCCCGGCATCCATTTTTCCCGGGGACGCCGGGGCTAGCTGCTTTATCGGTTCCTCAGGTCTTCCGATTCCCGGCACCTGCTTCCGAATCTTAAACGATGCCGGAGCAGAACTCCCGCCCGGCGCTGTGGGTGAGATCTGGATATCCGGAACCGTCGTTCTGGATTCCTACTATAAGACGGACACCCCTTCCCTGAAGGATGGCTGGCTCGGGACAGGAGACCTCGGATATTTCAACAAAGAAGGATACCTCTTCGTTGTCGACCGGAAAAAGGATATGATCAACCGCGGCGGGGAAAAGATCTGGAGTTTTGATGTGGAAAACGAAATCTACAAAATAGAAGGAGTCGAAGACACCGCAGTTGTCGGCATCCCGGATGAGATCTACGGCGAAGTTGCCGCAGCGGTCGTAAAATCACTGCCCGGTATGATTCTCACGGAGGAATCCATTCAAAAAGAGTTAGGCGGCAGAATTGCAAAGTATAAGATTCCGGCCAGAGTCCTTATTCTGGATGAAATCCCCGTCACCCCGAACGGGAAGGTAGACAAAAGAACTATTAAAACTTTATTTTTATCTAAACCAGGAGGTTAAAACTATGAGGAAACCTGTATTTGTAACCGGAGATGAAGCCGCTGCCATGATCCGGGACGGCAGTACCATCGCCACCATAGGCATGACGCTCGTCTCTGCATCCGAGACAATCCTAAAAGCCGTGGAAAAACGCTTTCTCGAAACAGGAAGCCCGAACCACCTTACACTCGTCCATTCCTGCGGGCAGAGCGACCGCGACCGTGGGATACAGCATTTTGCCCACGAAAAAATGCTGCACCGCATCATTGGCGGGCACTGGGGACTGCAGCCGAAGATGATGGAACTGATCGCCGGCAATAAAATCCTCGCCTACTGCATCCCTCAGGGCCAGTTCGCACAGTTGTACCGCAGCATGGCGGGAGGAGAACCGGGCAAGATCACAAAGGTTGGTCTGGGAACCTTCATTGATCCGCGCATCGATGGTGGGAAAATGAACGAAATTACGAGGTCCGCCCCTGATATCACAGATGTCGTTACCATCGGCGGCGAAGAGTATATGCGTTACAAACCAATCCCGCTTGACTATTGCATCATCCGGGGGACATATGTAGACGAAGCCGGCAATTTAACGACAGATGAAGAAGCTATGAATCTGGAAGTCTTCTCCGCCGTGATGGCGTGCAAGAAGTTCGGCGGCACGGTAATCGCGCAGGCCAAGTATAAAGTAAAATCGGGAACGCTCCACTGTAAACGAGTGACGGTCCCGGGTATTTTTATCGACGCCGTCGTCATGTGCCCAAACCCGGAGGAAGACCACCGGCAGACACACAGTTTTGCCTTTGACCCGGCATACTGCGGTGATATCAAAGTCCCGGCCGATAACTCCGATGCACTCCCGCTGACGGTCCGCAAAGTAATCGGGCGGAGGGCACTGATGGAGCTTCGCGAAAACGATGTCCTCAATGTAGGGACCGGAATACCAAACGACGTGGTCGGTCCGATTATCGCGGAAGAACAGATTGATGATGACGTTACAATCACCGTAGAATCCGGTATCTACGGTGGAATCCCGATGGGAGGGATTGATTTTGGCATTGCCAAAAATAATTTTGCCCTCCTCAGACATGACGACCAGTTCGATTACTACAACGGGGCCGGCGTGGACGTGACTTACATGGGCGCCGGGGAAGTGGACAGTAACGGCAATGTAAATGCCACAAAACTTGGGCCGAACCCGACCGGGGCCGGCGGCTTCATCGACATCACAACGAATGCAAAGCATGTCGTCTTCTGTTCCTCATTCACCGGGAAAGGACTGGAGTGCTCTTTTAAGGGGGACAGGCTCCATATTGACAGGGAAGGCTCCCTCATCAAATTTGTAAACAAGATTCAGCAGATTTCATATAACGGAAATATTGCACGCGGCAAGCACCAGAAAATGCATTACATAACAGAAAGGGCTGTTTTTGAGCTGCGCCCGGAAGGACTTGTCCTGACCGAGACAGCTCCCGGCATAGACCTGCAGACGCAGATTCTTGACCTCATGGAATTTAAACCAATTATAAGCCCTGACCTAAAGGAAATGAATCCTGCCATCTTCCGTGAAAACGGGCCTTTTGGACTCAGGGATTTCATTCATACCAATCAATCATAAAGGAGGATTTATCTATGCGCTTAAAAGACAAAGTTGCTATCGTAACAGGAGCAGGACGCGGTCTCGGAAAAGGGATTGCCGTAAAACTTGCGGAGGAAGGGGCAAAGGTCGTAGTTGCCGACATGGCACCTGCCGATGATGCCGTGTCTGAGATCCGCAGCACAGGAGGCACGGCCTGCGCATTCCCCGTAAACGTCGCAAAGCAGGAAGAAGTCAGGGCCCTGGTCCAGTTTGCTATCGATACTTATGGCACTTTGGATATCATGGTCAATAATGCGGGCATCAACCGTGACGGAATGCTCCATAAAATGCCCGCCGAAAACTGGGATACGGTTATCGCCGTCGACCTGACCGGAACCTTTTACGGAACTCAGGAGGCCGTGAAATACATGCGTGGCAAAGGTTCCGGAAGAATCATCAATATTTCCTCCGGCAGCTGGCTTGGCAACATCGGCCAGGCTAACTACGCGGCAGCAAAAGCCGGTGTTGTCGGCCTGACAAAGACTGCTGCAAGAGAAAATGCAAGAAAAGGAATTACCTGCAATGTTATCTGCCCCGGCTTTATCGAGACAGATATGACCGTAAAATTAAAGGAAGTCAACGATGGAGCCGCATGGGACAGCATGATGGGCAGGATCCCGATGGGTTATGCGGGAAAACCGTCCGATGTAGGAAATATGGTCGCTTTTCTGGCATCTGATGATGCCGCATATATCACTTCTGAAGTCATCAATGTCGGCGGCGGTATGATCGTCTGACACTCATAGAAAGGAGATTTTGCCATGAATCAGTTTAAAGATGTTGTTATTGTCAGCGGGGTCCGTCTTCCTGTCGCAAGTTTCGGAGGGAGCCTGAAGGATTTGTCCGCTATCGATATGGGCGCAATGGTTGTAAAAGAGGCCGTAAACCGTGCAGGCATCCAGCCATCCGATGTCGACGAAGTAATTATCGGGCAGGTCGGACAGATAGCCGAAAACGGCTTCGTTGCAAGGGCCATCAGCCTGAAAGCAGGCATGCCGAAAGAAACGACTGCCTATTCAGTCAACAGACAATGCGGTTCCAGCCTGCAGGCTATCGCCGACGCTGTCATGGAAATCCAGACCGGGTTCGCCGATGTCGTTGTTGCAGGCGGGGCAGAGAGCATATCCCAGCTGCCGTACTATGTAAAAGACGCCCGCTGGGGAGCCCGCATGGGACACAAAACCTTCGAGGACGGGGTCATTGACATCCTCACATGGCCGATGGACGGTAACCACAACGGTGTTACCGCAGAAAACGTAGCCACAGAGTATCACGTTTCACGTGAAGAACAGGATGCTTTCTCACTCCAGAGCCACCAACGGGCATGTGCCGCCATAAAAGAGGGCAAATTCAAGGATGAAATCCTGCCCGTAGAACTGAAAGACCGGAAAGGGAATGTAACCGTGTTTGATACGGACGAAGGACCAAGAGACAGTCAGACTATCGAGAAGCTGGCAAAGCTGCGGCCTTGCTTTGTAAAGGACGGGACCGTAACCGCCGGCAATTCTTCCAGCCTGAATGACGGTGCAGCCGCGGTTGTCGTTATGTCGAAGGAAAAAGCAGAGGAGCTGGGAGTCGTGCCGAAGTTGAAGATCGAGGGCTATACCGTTGCCGGATTCGATGCCGAACTGATGGGATATTCTCCGAAATTCTCAAGTGAGCAGCTGGCAGAGAAGCTTCACATCAGCCTGAAGGATATCGACATGTTTGAGATCAACGAAGCCTTCGCAAGTCAGGCATACGCCGTAAGCAGAGATCTGGGGCTTGATATGGAGAAAGTCAATATATACGGGGGCGGAATCTCTATCGGACATCCAATCGGGGCCACCGGAGCAGTCCTGACCGTAAAGGTGCTGTATGAATTAATGCGTACCGATAAAAAAGATGCCATGATCAGCATGTGCATCGGGGGCGGGCAGGGGATTTCCATGTATTTCACGAAATGCTGATAACTGCGTAAGTTTAGCAGATCCCTTTGTAAATATGCTAAGAAAGCCGGCTTCTGGTCTTCCCAGAATACCGGCTTTCTTCCTTTACTTTTCGTCCGCCCTGAATTTTTCACCGTCAGGCCCGCTGTCTTTCTCAGGCAGCGTTCCTTTTCCGTACATACGCCTGAATCTTATCCAGCAGTTCTCCACAATCATCACTGTGGATAACAAGCTCGACATGGTCGGCTTTGCTGATTGCTATTACACCTAAAATGGATTTTGCATCTACTATATTTTTCCCGCTTTTAAGATCGACATCGTATTCACACTGATTCATAATATCCACAAACTCAGTAATATCTTCTGGCTGGCGAAAACAAATCTGAACTTTCTGCATGTCCTGTTTTCCTCCTTTACTTTGTGTATATGGTTATTTTATCCATAATACTGGGATTTATTCCCTAAAAGCAAGGACTTTATTTGTAAATTACTATGTCGCTATTTGCAGAATTATGTCGAATCATGCTGTAATAGCATAAAAAGGACCCGTTCACGTCTTTTCTTCCGTAACGGGCCCCTTGTCTTTGACTTAAATTTTCTTAACCTTTACTTCGCTGTCTCGGTGCTGCTGTCGCTCTGTTCCACCTGAACACAGTTGTCTGCCAGATATTTTCCAACCTTCTGCTGGCGGATTGCATTTTTCACAGTGTCTTCTCCGACCTGTTCTTTAAAATCCTCTACACTTTCATACTGTCCGTTTTCCGCATATTCGGCAATCTGTTCCTCATATTCCTTGTCAGACGGCTCCAGGTTCTTCTTCTCGGCAATCAATTCACAGGCCAGTTTTCTCTTTAATGCTGTCTCCGCAGCTTCTTTTGCCTGCTTGTCAAAATCTTCCTCGGTCATCTGCATGGCCTGCTCAACGAAGTCTTTAAATTCCATACCATAGGCTGCTGCCATATTCGTATAATATTCTTTGATGGAATTGATCTGCTCATCGAGGGCCCCGTCCGGGTATTTCTTCACTTCTACCTGGTCCGCAATCGCTTCCAGTGCATTGTTCTGCAGGGTGTTCTCCATGCTCTCTTTGTTATTATCTTCCAGCTGTTTTCTGATCTCTTTTTTATATTCTTCTACAGTCTTGGATGTTTCACTGTTTTTCTTTACCCAGTCATCTGTCAGTTCCGGAACGATTCCGTTTAAGGTAACCTTAAATACAGCTACTTTGTCAGCCATATCTGCATTCTGGTAATCTGCCGGGAACTTTACAGTGATATCAAACTCATCCCCTGATTTGTGTCCGACGATTTGTTCTTCAAATCCTTTATAGTCTCCATTCGCGCCGATAAAGCTGCCAGATCCGAGTTCGAGTACTGATCCCTTATCACTGCCGCCTTCAAACTCTGTTCCATCCACGCTTCCGACATAATCAATATTGACCCTGTCCCCGTTCTCAGCCGCCCTGTCCGTGATTCCGCCGTCTGCTGCGGATTTTCCCAGATTCGTCTGGATCACGCTTTCAACATTCTCATCCGTCACCTCGGCAGTCTCTACTTTTGCAACCTCAAGACCGTCATACTGCTTCACCGTTATATATTCATTTGAGAGCTGCTTGCTGCATCCTGCGAGAGACGCTGCCATCAGAACGCTCAATGTCAGTGCCAAAATTCTTTTCTTCATTCTTTCACCTCATATTATCTTCACTTTATTCATGCAGTTTCCATTTCTGCATACTTTACCGTTGTACCATAAATACTAAACTCGTGAAATACCTCGCTAAGTATTTAGATATATGTCTTACTAAGCGTGTAAGAACCATGCTAAGTGCGAGCATTATATCACATTTCACTCCTTATGGAAAGGGATTTCATAGACTTTTCACGTTTGGCCAAAATAAACGTCCAAAATAAACCATTTCTACAGTAGAGGAGACAGCAGTCTTGAGAACTGTTCCTTCACCCGGATGACAAGTCCTCTCTGGTCATATACCTTGCGTGTAACATGGGTACATTTTGTCATATCATTTTCAAAAGCCCTCTCAAGGCGCTGCACGGTTCTTTCGCTGTAAACCACCGCGTTCACTTCGAAATTCAGTCCAAAGCTGCGGATATCCATGTTTGCGGTTCCCACACATGCCACCATTCCGTCTACACTCAATGTCTTCGCATGTAAAAAACCGTTATTGTATACATAACACTTCGCCCCAGCCGCTACCATATCGCCGAGATAGGAATATGTTGCCCAGTAAACGAATGGATGGTCCGGCTTGCAGGGAACCATGATCCTCACGTCGATTCCTGAACGACTTGCAATCTTCAGCGCATCCAGTATCGAATCATCCGGAATCAGGTACGGGGTCTGCAGATATACATGGTCCTTTGCACTATGAATCAGGCGCAGGTAATTATCGTGTATCGTCTTCGTCTGCGAGTCAGGGCCGCTTGAAATGATCTGGACCGGGTCATGCCCGTTTCTCACATAATCGGGAATCTCAAACAAATGGTCCTGCACAAACAGGTTCTCTTTTGCCGCATAATTCCAGTCCAGAACAAAACGCACGGCCAGAGATGTAACCGCCGCCCCCTCTATGCATAGGTGTGTGTCTCTCCAGTAACCAAACTTTTTATCCAGTCCCAGATATTCCCTTCCCACATTAAAGCCGCCCACAAAACCAACACGTCCGTCAATGACAACAATTTTCCTGTGGTTGCGGTAATTTACGCGAAGCTGCAGCTGCCCTAAAAGCGCAGGAAAGAACTCCGCAACCTGTACACCGCCTTTTTCAAGGCGTTCCCAGTCCTTATTATGCATGGTGCGGCATCCCATACTGTCGAACAGCACCCTGACCTCAACACCCTCTTTTGCTTTCTGGATCAGCACAGGTTCAATTTCCCTCCACAGCTCGTCGTTGCGGATAATGTAATACTGCATATGGATGTAGCGTTTTGCCTGCTTCATCTCGTCAATCAGCGCACGGAACTTTTCTTTGCCATCCGTATAGATGCGCACATCATTGTTATCCGTTAAAACGGCTTCTCCCGCCTCCAGATTATAAAGGATCAGGTCCTTAAATCTCGCCATCTCCGGATTCGCCAGCCTCAGCTTCTTCCGGTATATTGTCTCCTCCTGCCGCCTGACGGCATATTTTAACTCCCCTTCTATCTCCTTTGCCTTAAACATCCTGCTCTTGTGAAAATCCTGACCAATCACCAGATAGAGGAAGAATCCGAGAATCGGGATAAAGTAGAGCAGAAGGAGCCAGGTCCACACGGTCTGTGGATTCCGGCGCTGAAAGAAAATAATGATCAGAGAAAGAAAAATATTGATAATGAATAGATTGTCCATGACGAAATGATAAGATATAACCAATCCATTCCATAATGTTTCTGCCATAAAATTAAAACTCCTTCTTTATCTGTATGTAACTTATATGATTATACTATTTTCTCAGGCGAAAAGTAACCCCAAATTATCAGCTTAAGGGTTAAACTTGATTATATCTCCCAAAAAGGGTATCATATTATAAATTTGGACTACAAAAATTACAGGAGGCAGTCATTTATGCAGCAGTTTTTAGAAACCGAGATCAAGAGAAGAGAAGCCGCCCTGGCAGAATATAATAGAACGGCAAATATCATCGGCATTTTCAAGGTAATCTGGATCGTGATGTGCGGTATCACGGTTTATCAGGTATGGACAAATCATTTCCCCCTTAAACTGATTCTTTTGTTATGTGCTGAAATCATAGTTTTTATTTTATCCCACCTGTATCATATCAGGGAACTTGAGCGTGCCGGGCATGAAGCCGGGCTTATTCGCATTGCGAAAAAGAATATCAGCCGGATTACGGGCGGCTGGTGTTCCTTCGAGGATACGGGCAAAGAATTTATCGATTATAACCATGACTATTCATCCGATCTGGACATTGTCGGAAGAAATTCTCTTTTCCAATACCTGAATAGTACGAACACTTATTATGGAAGGCAGCGGCTCGCCAGTGACCTGCTCTACCCCGGATTTTCAAACGAGGAAATCCGGGAACGGCAGGAGGCTGTTTCGGAGCTTGGCAGCGACTATGCATGGACCAGCCAGATCGAATACCTGTCTTCTAAAATCGGCATCGATGCATCCTTTCCGGAACTCATTTCCGAACTACAGGGCCAGAAACATTTTATAGAAGGCAGGCCCGTAAAATGGCTGGTCTCTTTGTCACGCATACTGACCATTACAGCCGTTCTCCTCTCCCTGCTGACCAGAGACACTCTTATTTCGGCTGCTGCAGGCGTAATGATGATCTTTCAGCTGCTTATATGGTCTGTTGGTTTCTCGAAAATCAACCGGTATCTCGGAATTATGCTGAAGCTTCCATATAAGATTGCACGTTATGATGATATGATTCAGGAGATTGCCGGATACAATTTTCATTCCGAAAAACTTAAACAGATTCAGGCCGTTGTGTTCTCCGCGCAGGAGGCCATCCACAGTCTCTCCAGAATATCCGGCAATATCAGCCAGTGTCAGAACGGGATCGTCAGGACCATACTGAATATTCTTTTCCTATGGGATTATAAAAATGCTTTTGACCTTGACCGCTGGAAACAGGAACACGGCGCTTCCACCGAATCATGGTTTGCCGCGTTAGGGGAACTGGAAAGCCTGATCAGCTTTTCCAATCTGCCGCGCTGCTTAAGTACTTCCTGTATCCCCGTAATATCTGCACGCCCAAATATCATCGAAGCCCGCGGCATGGGGCACCCGCTGCTCAATAATACGCAGAGGGTGTGCAATGACCTGAACCTCGATAACCACATCTTCATTATCTCCGGTTCCAACATGTCCGGGAAAACTACTTTCATGAGGACAGCAGGCATTAACATGATTTTGGCAAATGCGGGAAGCTGCGTGTGTGCACAGCAGATGACCTTTACCCCCATGAACGTCATCACCTCCATGCGTATTGCCGATGAACTGACGGAAGGAATCTCAACTTTTTATGCAGAACTAAAACGCATAAAAAAGATTATCGATGCAGCAAAGGCGGGCACATGCCAGTTATTCCTGATCGACGAGATTTTCCGGGGGACGAATTCTGCAGACAGGCTCAGAGGCGCCGAGGAAGTCATCAAGACACTCTGTACTCTTGGAACCTCAGGCATGATTACCACGCATGATCTGGAGGTCTGCAAACTCTCGGCATCCTTCCGGCGTATCGTGAATTACAGTTTTAACGAACATTATACAGACGGGGAAATCTGCTTTGATTATAAAATAAAAAACGGAGTTTCTAAAACTACCAATGCGGAATATCTGTTAAAGAAAGTAGGGATTCTGTAAGCCCGAAAGATATCAAACTGCTTGCACTTCCCTACAAACAATGGTACAATATTATTTGCATAATTGCGGAAAAAGAGTATTTTTAGGAGGGTTCGTCGTGAGTTTAGGATTAAAGATAATGCTCGTTGTACTGGTTGTTCTGATCATTGCATTAGTCGTACTATATTTCTTCGGCAAAAGAGCAGAGAAAAAACAGGCAGCACAGAAAGAACAGATGGAAGCAGCAGCACAGAATGTCAATATGCTCATCATTGATAAAGGTAAGATGAAGCTGAAAGAAGCCGGATTCCCAAGTGTAGTGATCGAGAATACCCCGAAGTATTTAAGACGTACCAAGGTACCGGTCGTAAAAGCAAAAGTCGGCCCAAAGATCATGACCCTGATGTGTGATGCTGAGGTATTTCCATTGATCCCGGTAAAGAAGGAAGTAAAAGCAACAGTCAGCGGAATCTACATAACTGCTGTCAGAGGACTCCGTGGTCCGCTTGAAGCTCCGCCGAAAAAGAAGGGATTCTTTGCACGATTCAAAAAAGACAAATAATAAGACAAAAAAGGAAAACAATAGCCGCGGTAATCTGACAAAAATCAGAAGCTGCGGCTGTTTTTATTCAATGGACCTCAAAGGGGTCAGACCCCTTTGAATATATCTCCATTTTTATACTGCAGTCTGCCAGTGGTTCATGATTGATATCCAGCTCATAGTCAACGCTGACACCGATGTTATCGTCTGTGACATTGACTTCCATATTCCTGGTATTCACTCCCACAAGCATCTGCCCGTAAGGGGTTTGATAGTAAGTGAGATTCTTCTTGTTTCTCTCGAATATCATATGGGCATTGGATATACCAGTTTTCATGATCTCAACACTGTCAGTCCCACTTATCTTTATTTTGTTTTTGATTGTACCAGGCATACCCTCCATCACTTCTTCGTAGATGACGTAGTGCTTGCCGTTTCTTAAATAGTAGCTGGCAGGGGTTACGACTTCTATCGGTTCGTTTTCCGCATCTGTCATCCCTGAAATAACATCCATGTGCATCCCTGATATGCTGACCAATACATCCTTTGTCATATGCTTCACCTAATATCCTGATCTGTTCATGAGTACAAATAGATCATCAATATTCCTCTATGTTCACTACATTTGTTTCTGATATATCAAACGGCATCACCGTGTTTGCAAAATTGCGGAACTTTTCCGCCGTATCGCTTACATAAAACTCGTACCGGCTGTACGGTTCCTTTGTGCCGTCGTTTACCATGTCCCGCTCTTCCAGAAGCTTCTTTAAATCCATCGCAGTTTCATAGGCAGGATTCACAATCTGGATCTTATCCCCCATATAGGCGCGGATCTTGGAGCGCAGAAGCGGGTAATGTGTACATCCTAAGATCATCGCATCGATATCTGTATTCTTCATGGATTCCAGATAGTGTTCAATGATTTCCTGCGTTACATGGTGCTCCTTGAACCCCTCTTCCACCAGAGGCACGAATAGGGGGCACGCTTTTTCTATTACGGTAACGTCAGGGTTCATCCCGTGGATGATCTTTGTATACATTCCGCTCTGGACCGTGGCGTCTGTGCCGACAACCCCTACCTTCTGGTTGTGGGTTGCCTCGACTGCCGCACGTGCTCCCGGAATGACAACGCCCATAATCGGCACGTCGAATTCGTCCCGGACGGCCTCCAGCGCAAGCGCACTGGCGGTATTGCAGGCGATAACGATGGCTTTCACCTGCTTTTTCTTCAGAAAACGGATGATCTGTTCTGAGAAACGGATGATCGTCTTCTGGGACTTACTGCCGTATGGAACGCGGGCAGTATCCCCGAAATACACGATATTCTCATTGGGCAGCTGCCTCGTCATCTCACGTACTACTGTAAGCCCGCCGACGCCTGAATCGAATACACCGATGGGCGCCGTCTTTTTACATTCCATACTCAATGCGCTCGTCTCCTAGATTGCTAATATTTTTGCGATATCATACTGATGTGCAGGAATCTGTTTCTTCATGGACAGAGCTTCCTCCATATCATAATCTACAAACTTACCGTTCTTGTATCCTACAACACGGTTTGTCTTTCCTGCACAGAGAAGCTCTACTGCCATTGCCCCCATTGTGGATGCATATACTCTGTCCTTGCAGGTCGGGCTTCCTCCGCGCTGCATGTGTCCCAGAATCGTTGCCCTTGTCTCAATTCCTGTTGCTTCCTCGATTCTCTTTGCCATGTTGATAGAGTCGCCGACACCCTCGGCATTGATGATGATATAGTTCTTCTTGCCGCGCTTCTTGTTCGCCATGATATCAGCAATCAGGGCATCCTCATCATAATCCTTTTCTTCCGGCATCAGGATTCTTTCCGCACCGTTTGCAATACCGCACCACAGTGCCAGATAACCTGCGTCACGTCCCATAACCTCGATGATACTGCATCTTTCATGAGATGTAGACGTATCACGTACTTTATCAATCGCTTCCATTGCAGTATTCACAGCCGTGTCAAACCCGATTGTATAGTCTGTACAGGCAATATCCAGGTCAATCGTTCCCGGAAGGCCGATTGTATTGACTCCCAGATGTGACAGCTTCTGGGCACCGGCGAAAGAACCGTCTCCACCTATTACGACAAGTCCGTCGATTCCATATTTCTTACAGATAGCAGCGGCTTTCTGCTGTCCTTCTTCTGTACGCATTGCCTGGCAGCGTGCTGTCTGAAGGATGGTACCTCCGCGCTGAATTGTATCAGATACATCACGGGCGGATAAATCTATAATTTCCTCTTTCAGAAGACCATGATATCCTCTTCTGATTCCACGAACCTTCAATCCCTTGGAAAGAGCCGTTCTCGTAACGGCACGGATAGCCGCATTCATTCCAGGGGCATCTCCACCACTGGTCAGAACTCCGATTGTGCGAATCTGATCTTCAATCTCGTCCAGGATAAGTTCCTTTTTTGCTTTTGTTTCTGCCATGTTCATATCCACCTTTCTTAAAAAATACCTACCTAATCATAAAGTTCACACTCAAGCACTCTGCTTTTGTCTGTCGTGGATCGATGTGCAATACAGTTGCACATTACAGTTTGCTTAAATTTTAACACTTCGGGTATTATTCTAACCTATTTATATATGGTTTTCAATAGGTTTTTCTACCACTTTTACCCGCTTTTCACCGTAATGGTTCATTAATCTGCCTAATATCTGGGAATTGATACTGATATTCCGGTTCCTCGGAAGCCGTTTTACTGCCCGCTCTTCCTGACAGTACACTACCACCTCATCGTCGCCTTCAGAGTCAGCCAGATATCCATACATGATCTGCTCACCCTCCTGAAATTGCGCCTTGTTCGGAAATTGTATCCAGAGTTCCCTCTTTGTCTGCTCAAACGGGATAATCTTCTCACAGATCAGCTTACTTGGTTTTTCATCCTCTTCGGAAACTCTTCCCTTCACAAATACCTTATTATCTACCTCCAGCAGAACACGGTTTTTCTCGAAATCTCTCGGAAATACTACAACTTCCACGGTACCGAGTAGGTCCTCGATCGTCAGGAAGGCCATCATCTGGTTCGTCCTCGTATGCTTCACAGTCTTATCCGTAATCATACCGCCGATGATCTCCCGCGCCCCGTCATGAACCTTCGTCTTTCCGGTCTCCTCATCGGGCTGGAAATCCGCCGTTGTCGCAGAGATAGACTTCCTCCACTTCTCCTCGTACTCTTCCAGCGGGTGTCCGCTGATATAGATTCCGAGTACTTCCTTCTCAAAGGCCAGGAGGTTTTCCTTAGAATACTCTCCCACATCCGGAAGCTTGATTTCAAACTCACTCTTCTGCTCATCATCTACCAGGTCGAAAAGTGTCATCTGCCCTGTCATAGCGTATTTCTTTTCCTGGTTGACATGGTCCACAATCTGAATATAAATACTCATAAACTGTTTTCTTGTGCCGCCCAGACTGTCCAGCGCCCCAGATTTAGTAAAGTTCTCAATAATACGCTTGTTCAGGACTTCTTTTACAGAAAGCCTGCTGATAAAATCTTCCAGATTCTTAAACGCTCCGAACTCATCCCTGTCTGCGACAATCGCTTCTATGACCGGCTTCCCGACACCCTTAATGGCTGCAAGGCCATAACGGATATTACCCTCGTCCACTGAAAAATTCGCCACACCACGGTTAATATCCGGCGGCAGGATCTTAATGTCCATCTGGCGGCAGGCATAGATATATTCTGCCACTTTCGGAGGGTTTTCAATCACGGATGTCATAAGTGCGGCCATAAATTCAACCGGATAGTAATATTTCAAAAACGCAGTCTGGTAGGCAACTACCGCATATGCCGCCGCATGGGACTTGTTAAATGCATACTTTGCAAAATCGATCATTTCATCGTAGATTTTGTTCGCCGTTTTTTCGTCAATGCCGTTCGCGATACAGCCCGGAACACCATTTTCAGGATCTCCGTGCACAAATATCTGCCGCTCCTTCTGCATGACATCGCCCTTTTTCTTGGACATGGCACGTCGCAGCAGGTCACTCCGTCCCAGCGTATATCCCGCCAGATCACGCACGATCTGCATAACCTGTTCCTGATACACGATACAGCCGTAGGTTGGTGCCAGAATCGGCTCCAGCTGCGGGCAGTCATACGTGATCGAACCTGCGTCATTCTTCCCGCGGATATACTGCGGGATGAAATCCATCGGCCCCGGACGGTACAGTGAGATACCGGCTATGATATCCTCAAGGCTGTGGGGCTTCAGTTCCTTCATGAAGCTCTTCATCCCGGCACTTTCTATCTGGAAAATTCCTTCTGTCTTCCCCGTCCCGATGTAATCCAGCACATCCTTATCGTTATAATCAATCTTATCCATATCCAGATCCGGGCATTTGTCCTTCGCCATCAGTACGGCATTCTGGATTACTGTCAGCGTACGCAGCCCAAGGAAGTCCATCTTCAATAGTCCCAGTTCTTCCAGGGTCGTCATCGTAAACTGTGTCGTAATGGAACCGTCCTGCGCCCGGGACAGCGGCACATATTCATCGACCGATTTCTGGCTGATCACGACTCCGGCCGCGTGCATGGAGCTGTGCCTGGGCAGTCCCTCCAGACGTCTGGACATATCGATCAGGTACTTCACCTGTTCATCCGTCTCATAAGTCTTACGCAGCTCCGGGTTCATTTTCAGTGCTTTATCAATCGTGATGTTCAGTTCTGTCGGGATCATTTTCGCAATTGTGTCTACAAACGCATACGGCAGGTCCATGACACGCCCTACATCCCGGATGACGCCCCGGGCAGCCAGCGTACCGAATGTAACAATCTGTACCACCCGGTCCTTACCGTATTTGCGTACCACATAGTCTATGACTTCCTGTCGTCTTTCATAACAGAAATCCACGTCAATATCGGGCATGGATACACGTTCCGGGTTCAGGAATCGCTCAAACAGCAGCTGGTAGCGGATCGGGTCGATGTTCGTGATTTCCAGACAGTAGGAAACAATACTTCCGGCGGCTGACCCACGCCCCGGTCCTACCGCAATCCCGTTGTCCTTCGCATACTTAATGAAATCCCATACGATCAGGAAATAATCCACATATCCCATGTTCTTGATGACATCAAGCTCGTATTTCAGGCGTTCTTTCAGTTCATCCGACGGATTGCCGTAATGCTTGTCCAGACCTTCAAAACAGAGCTTGTTCAGGTATTCCCATGATGTCAGGCCGTCCGGCACATCATACTTCGGCAGCTTTGTCACGCCGAACTCAATATCCACCTCGCAGCGGTCCGCGATACGCTGCGTATTATCCAGCGCCTGAAGCGCATACGGGAACAAACGTGCCATCTCCTCAGGGGACTTCACATAGTACTGCCCGCCCTCGTAGCGCATCCGGTTCTCATCTTCCAGTTTTTTCCCAGTCTGGATGCAGAGCAGGATGTCGTGCGGCTTTTCATCCTCCGCATAGGTATAATGCACGTCATTCGTCGCCACCAGGTCGATGCCCAGCTCCTGGGACATCTTGAGAAGCTGCTGGTTGACCAGAGCCTGGTCCGGGATTCCGTGGTCCTGAAGCTCCAGAAAATAATTTCCTTTTCCGAAGATCTCCTGATACTCCAGCGCGGAATTCTTCGCCTCTTCATAAAGTCCCTTCGTGAGATACCTCTGCACCTCTCCTGCAAGGCAGGCACTCAAAGCAATGATCCCCTCACTGTACTCCTTAAGAAGCGCCTTGTCGACACGGGGTTTGTAATAGTACCCCTCCACAAAACCTTTTGAAACAATCTTCATCAGGTTGGCATACCCTGTATTATTCTCCGCGAGCAGGACCAGATGGTAGTAGCGGTCCTCGCCCCCGGTAATCTCCCTGTCAAACCGGGAGTTCGGCGCAACGTACACCTCACAGCCGAGTATTGGCTTGATCCCCTGGCTCTTTGCTTCACGGTAAAAATCAATTACACCGTACATAACACCGTGGTCGGTGATCGCGGCGCTGTTCATCCCCAGTTCTTTTACTCTCGCCACATATTCTTTTATCTTGTTTGAACCATCCAGAAGGCTATATTCTGTATGGACATGTAAATGCGCAAATTCCATTGTTCACCTCTGCTGCCGCCGTCTGCCGCGGCGGGAGTCTTACCGTGCACGCCCGAAGGGTGTGAACAGTAACTATCTATAATGATAAAAAGGGCGGTCCCCTCAGAGACTGCCCTTATATGCTTCTTTTACCTATGTGCAACCTGATCTTATTGTCCGCCGTTGATCATGAAACCAATCAGTTTGTCTGTATCTTCTTTTTCATATGCGATGATCTCCAGCTCCGGGATCTCGCCGTTAGAGAAGATGTTTGCCATAGAAACATACTGAGAAAGCTTTGACTTCAGGTTCAGTCTGTCTCCTTCACCTGTCACTAATTCTACTCTTCCTTTACAAGCGTCAACTACCTTGAAAAATGCCTCTATGTCTGTAATATTCTGTACTTTCATTTTACTCAGTCTCCTTTCAATCTACTACGTCTTACTCCCCTATTATATCTTATTTCAAGGGGATTGCAAGAATTTTTAACGAATTCGGATGGTTTTTTCCAGAATTTCAATCTTGCCGGCTTTCAGCAGACGCCCTACCGCACGCTTGAATGCAGCCTTGCTCATGCCAAATTCTTCTTTGATCCGCTCCGGGTCCGCTTTGTCTGTAAACGGAAGTTCTCCGTCGTAGCTTTTCATCACGTTCATGATATACTGTGCGTCCTTGTCCATCTGCTCCGGGATCTTGCCGCGGATACTTAAGTCCAGCTTTCCGTCTTCCTTCACCGCACTCACGCGCGCCTCAACCATGCTTCCCACCTTCAGGCTGCCGTACGCTTCCTTCTTTGGGATCAGCGCAGAGTACTGGCTGTCAACTGCTACGAATACGCCGAATTCATCGCTGGTATCGTAAATAATCCCACTTACTTTGTCATCCTTTTTATAAGGGGAATCTGTTGAAAGCATGTGATATACTTTCATCGTCGCGCAAAGGCGGCTGCTCTTGTCAATATAAAGAGAAACAAGGCACTTGTCCCCTTTCTGCACTTTCGCGGTCTGTTCCTTGAACGGCAGGAACAGATCCTTCTCCAGCCCCCAGTCAAGAAACGCCCCCAGTTTTCCTACATCCACAACATTCAGAACCGCCAGCTGTCCGAGCATAATCTTCGGCTCATGTGTTGTCGCAATCATCCTGTCGTCTGAATCCCTGTATAAAAAGACCTCTATCGGGTCACCTGCCTCAATGTCTTCCGGCACCTGTTTTTTCGGGAGCAGGACACGCTCTTCGTCACTCCCCAGATATACTCCGAAATCTACTTTTTTTACAACAGTTAATATCTGCTTTTCACCTAACTTCATTCATAAATCTCCTTTTTGTTACCGCTTCGTCCGATACTCTGTAAGTATAACGTGAATCCGGGGAATTAGCAATTATTTTCCACGGATTTATTGACTATTCCGGTCCTGAATATATAATGAAGTTATATCTGTTGCAATTTTTAAGCATTTTATTCGAAAGGTGGTATTCTTTATGAAAAAAAACATCGAAGTTCCCACAACCAGATACCACAGACTCCTGACTATTCTGTCCCGGATTATACTGATCGGAACATTTGTATATCTCATCATCAGATGGGGGCAGTTCCCGGACCGGATACCGGCACACTTCAACGGTGCCGGCGAAATCGACCGCTGGGGCGGCAAATATGAACTTCTATTCTGCCCTGTCGCGTCTGTCTTACTGTATCTTTTTATCGGTGCTTTAGAACAGCATCCCGAAGTATGGAATACCGGGGTGACGATCACATCCGAAAACAAGTACCGGATTTACGCCCTCCTGAAAAATATGATTGTCACATTAAGATTCGTTATAGTGCTTACTTTTTCATTCATTACGATAAACAGTTCCTTCGCCAGGCCGCTGCCCGTCTGGTTTACAGCCGTATCACTGCTTATGGTGTTTGGTCCGATGGCGTATTTTATGATCCAGATTATCCGCAGAAGGTAGCCCCTATTTTTCTTTTACCTGAAATCCGCGGTAGATTCTGCCGCCTGCAAAAACTGCAGTCGCACTGAGAATAAGGTAAAATAAAGGTGCGGACTGCCATACGCCGTAATATTTTCCGAATGCGGATATCATCATGTCCCCGAATGCATCCGGCAGTCTCATCATGTTTACGGGAACATATGCCCATATCTGGGCTAATATTTTATGCTGTGCAGGTATATTGAAGAATGACGTAAATATCAGTATCCCCACCATGACCGCCATCGGCACCGTGTTGTTCCTGCATTTCTCAGCAAGAAACATAACAAAGGCACTCTGCAGAACCGCCGCCGCAATCCATAATCCAAGCAGGACCAGCAGCATTTCCCCCATGTTTAAATCCCATGAAAGGAAGGGGTAAAACACCTGTACCTGTGTATGGATTCCTTCTGTCCCATAACACGCCGCTGCCGGTATTAGTATACAGAGAAACAAGGCTATTGTTGTTATGACTGAAAATGAAACCCCAGTAAATATCTTCGCCCCGAACAATACATCTTTCCCGTATTTTGTACACAGTGAAATCTGTGCCGTTTTCCTGTTGTGTTCTTCCGAAAAAATCAACGGTATACATATGGCAATGAACAGTGTCTGCATGATAGCGATGATATCCGCGAGATTGATGATATTCTTATAGCCCGCCGCATAATGATAGGTGAAAGGCGTTTTAAGGTTCTCATTTTTCTTCCTCAGCTCTTTGATTTCCCCCTCGGATAAATGTCCGGCCCCCCAGCGGTTCTCAAGTACCTGGTTTCTGATCCCGTAAATATCCTCTTTGAAATCAAAAATTCTGTCTTCCTGATAATTTATGGCTCCATTCGACCCGATTGATATGGCGAAACCCCTCATATCGTCCGGCACGTCACGGTCTGCCGACTGATCCCTTCTGTCTAGTTCCTTCATCATGCTGCCGTCAATCTTTTTCCCGTTAAAGTCTTTCGCCGTGTTGCGGTCATTTTCCTGTATCTCAGCGTATGTGTATGTTGTTCCTCCGCTGGATACTGACATACTGAAGAAAGGGTATAATACAGCGTACACGGCACCTGCACACAGGATCGCCAGTGTAATCCAGACCATCTTTTTCTTCAGCAGTTTCTTATATTCATATCCTGTCAGTCCCCAAAAATGACTCATCTCCATCCTCCTCAAATTGTTCCAGATAAAAGTCTTCCAGTTTCTCCCCGATGGCGTCCTCTGTTCCGTTAAAGATTAACCGTCCTTCTTTCATGATCAGTATCCTGTCGGCGATTTCTTCCACGTCTGATACAATATGGGTCGAAAGCAGGACGATGTTTTCTTTTCCCAGATCCGCAATCAGATTGCGGAAGCGTACCCGTTCCTTCGGGTCAAGGCCGGCGGTCGGCTCGTCTAAAACGAGCAGCTTCGGACGGTTCAGCAGTGCCTGGGCGATGCCGAGACGCTGTTTCATGCCGCCGGAATATGTCTTGATTTTTTTCTTCTCCATTCCTTCCAGCCCCGTCAGCACCAGAAGTTCTCTGCACCTGTTCCGGGCTGACGGCCTGTTCAGCCCTTTTAAAAGGGACATATACATGAGGAAATCCAGTCCGGTAAAGTCGGGATAGTACCCGAAATCCTGCGGCAGATATCCCAGGGCCGACCTGTATTCCTCGCAGGATACGGGCATTCCCTGAAAGGATACCATCCCGTCTGTCGGTTTTAACACCCCGCATATCATACGCATCAGCGTCGTTTTTCCCGCCCCATTTGCCCCCAGCAGGCCATATACGCCTGCCGACAGGGTCATGGACACCCGGTCCACGGCGATTTTATTTGAATATTGCTTTGTAAGCCTGTCGATTACTAATTCCATACATACTCCTCCGATTGTCTCATGAATTTGATGCATTCTCTTCCTGTCAGCAGCACTGCTGCCAGAAACAGAACCAGCATACCTGCCGTGCCCAGGTAATCATAAAGCACAAACCGTTCTATGACCCCGTTTATGACATTTGCCCCGCTGACAATGGCCGAGACTCCGAGACAGACATAAATACTTTCTTTTCCATGTATTTTCCTGACAATCCATAAATTTAAAAATGCGGTTACCAGATAAGGGAACATGATCGTGATCCCGTTCAAAATGATTCCTGTCCGGTTACCAGCCTCCACTGCCAGTATGCACGCCAGCAGCACAATAAGGTTGCTGATCCCCATAATAAAGATCTTTGCAGTAACTACTGTTTTCAGGCAGTATCTTGCCGAAAGTTCCAGTTCGTCCATGCCGTACTGCATGGAACGGCCGCTTTCGGATACTGCCGCAAGTGCCAGAAACGGTACAAATGATGCCGCAGCCCAGACGGCTTTCCCATCTGCATACCGGACACTTAAAAGGGTCAGTGCGAACACAGATGCCCCAAGCAGCCAGTTCCAGATACTGATGTAGGGAACCTGATATCCCAGAAATCCAAGAAACGAAATTCCTGACATTTCCGGGCTTCTCTGTGCCTTCTGCTCCAATTCCTGAAGGAAAGCATCCTTTCCCACAGGGTCCGGAGCCTGATATATTTGTTTCAGTTCTTCCCTGAATCTCCTGTCCATAATGATTCCTCCTTTCACAGCCGTTTAATAAAACTCTCCCATAATTGATTTTAATTTTTTCAGACAATTCTGCGTTTTCCTGCGCACGGAAAAACGGGAAATATTCATAATTTTGCTGATATCATTCACAGAAACTTCATTTACATAACGCAGGAAAATGAGCTCCTGTTCCTCCTGCTCCAGTTTCCCAAGCGCACGCTGCAGGTCAATCCTAACCTCCGTGTTTTGGCTCCCGCAGTCATATAATGCCGCATCTTCTGTAAGCTCTGCCGTTTTTCTCAAACGGCAGTAGTCGATGCACTTATTCCTTGCAATCGTATAAAGAAACGGCAGGCGCCTGCCTGTTTCCTTATAATTGCAGTCCTCCAGAAAGCGAAGAAACGTTTCCTGCGTTATGTCTTCTGCAGTCTGACGATGCCGAAGCTTCATATAACAATACCGGTAAACCTTGTCGTAATCCTCCTCCAGACCTGTATACACGCGGGAAATCCTCCTTTCTGCTAATTGTAGGAATTGTGCGGGAATTGCGTAGGGGTCTGACCCCTACGGCAATTTCCAAACTATTCATACAATATGATTAACGTTTCATAACCGGCAAATGTGCGGGTTAATAAGCTAAAAAGCAGCAAAACCTTTCCGGGTTTTTTATCCCCTTCAGGTTATGCTGCTGGTTTTTTCTCACTATTTGAATTCTATCACTGCATAGAGCTTTCCGTCTGCGTCACAAAGTTCCACGACTGTCCGGTCCGCTTCATATGCCGTTTTCGGGTAAATGACATCTCCAAGGACGGCTGACTTCTTATACTCAACACGGAGCTGGTGCAGTTTCATATCCTCCGGCAGTATCTCCAGCGCCATCTGGACGTACTGGCAGTTATTCACGTGTTCGTTTGTATCAATATGATATTTGCGGACTGGAAATGAGGGCAGGCTTTCGCTTGTCTCCGGCAGTTTAATCTTCCGTCCTTCATATTCCATATCAAGCGGCGGCTCCATCCCGTAAGGCACGATATCCTCTTCCCCCGGTTTTGCCGGACGTCCCTTCTCAGTATCCATAAACACCCAGACAGAGTTGGCATAGGCGATTCTGTTTCCGGCTTCATCCTTCATGATGAAATTACGGTCACCATACAGGCCTTTGAATCCGGTGGCAAATGTTCCGACCGTGATCTGTTCCCCCATCTTCGGGAAACGCTCCACGATCACCTGCCAGTAGGAAAGGATCCATGCCTTTTTCCTCTCTTTCAATACGCCAAGCCCCAGACCAATGTCCTCTGACTGGAAGGTACTGCAGTCCTGAAAATAATTGATGAGTCCGGGAAGGGTCAGTGTCCCGCGGTGGTCTATTTCACTGTATCTTACTCTGCTGTCAAATGAATACATATCTTTCTCCTTCTTTCCTGTTCATCAGTCGTTACTGTTCACAGGCATGCCTGTAAACAGTAACCATCAGTCTTCGTTTTTCCCGGACACAAAAGTGTGCTCCATTGTAATTACGCAGCGATACCGGTAGTCCGTCTCCCTAAGCCTTGCAGCAAGTTTTTCATGGAGTTCTCTTTTCTGGCTGTCGCTGTAGGTAATCGGAACAACCATGTCAAAGATCAGATTGATCTGCTCCTGCCCTTCAACCAGCCTGAAATCATGGATGGTGCAGTTCGCGTCCAGTCCGTTCAGCGCTCCCTCCACCTGCCTGCGGATTTTCAGTACCTCTTCGTCCTGCGTCTCAATCGGGTCCATATGTACAACGAGGAATATCCCCAGCTGGTCGATTGCATCTCTTTCTATCCGGTCTATGATCTCATGTGATATCTCGATATTCACATTATTCGGAACTTCCGCATGGATGGACGCCATGCTCCGGTTAGGTCCATAATTATGTACGATCAGGTCGTGCGTACCTTCAATCCCTTCATACTTTTCAACAAACCTCTTAATTTTTGTATAAAGGTCCGGGTCTACCGCCTCACCGATTAAAGGCTCCAGCGTATCCTTCGCGATACCGACGCCTGCCCACATCACGACAAGGGCGACTCCGACTCCGACAAATCCATCGATGTTGATTCCGGTCAGCGCAAAAAATACGACAGAAACAATTGTTGCCCCTGTTGTGATAACATCTCCCATAGAATCAGTAAAGACAGCCATCATCACTTTGGAATCTATTTTCTGCCCCAATTTCCTGTTGAAAACGCCCAGCCACAGTTTCACACCGATCGAAAGCAGCAGGATAATTACAGATACAAGCTGGAAATTCAGCATCTCCGGCGTCCGTATTTTTGACAATGAATCTTTTAAAAAGGTAAAACCAACTTCCAGCACAAGAAATGCAACTACAAGTGCTGCTATGTACTCCACCCTGCCATGCCCGAACGGGTGGTCCTCATCAGCCGGTTTTCCGGCCATTTTCACACCAATAAAACTGATTACCGAGGAGCCCGCGTCCGACAGGTTATTGAATGCATCCGCCGTGACGGCAACACTGTGCAGGACAAGCCCGATGACAAATTTAACTACAAATAAAAAAACATTACAAAAGATGCCCACGATACTGGATAATACACCATAAGCTGTACGCACGGACACCTTTTCCACATTCTCATAATCTTTTACAAAACGTTTTACTAAAAACTCAGTCATTTTCCCCTCCGTATGGTTACCGGAGTCCTATTTTAAGCTCTCCAGAAAATACCATTTTATCTTAAAGTCCGATTGTGCCGTCACCTGCGAATACTCATCCTCTGTCAGCACATTCTTCAGTTCTTCTTTTCCTTCATCCGGTACGACCGCATTTGCCGCATCTAAAAAACAAAGGTTCGGATACAGGACACACCACCAGTTATGCCCTTTGGCAGCGCCGATTTCTATTCGCAGAGCCTCATAATTACCTGCCGGAAAAGTCACGTCCCCATATGTCTTATCTGGGAAATAGCAGGTCGTCACCGCCGCACTTACCGTGTAGTCCTTCCCTTCATTTTCAATTGTCAGAGCCGCAATGTGCTCCAGATCATCCGTATGCCTGCGCATCCATTCCTTCGTTTCATCCACATCAAGGCCTTCGGGCACCGCATCCTTCAAATACGCAAGCACCTGTTCCTTGACCTCCATCTTAAGCGCCTGATCCTCATCACTGTCGCTGTTCGCCAGAATGTGGAACCGAAGCACCTCCGAGGCAAGATGCTCCTGCGTCTCCGCCCGGGCCGTCAGCTGCATGCGCCATGTAATAAATCCCATAATCAATGTTGCCACTATAACCGCAAGGATTAAAATAATCCTGTTTGCGCGTCTGTCTATATAATAAGTTCTGTCCATATGTAACTCCCTCCATCTAATTGATATCTGATTGATATAGGAAGTATTAACAGAACTCATACAATTATACATTGATATAAACATATTTTAGCGGAGAATTTCAAAGGGGTCTGACCCCTTTGCGCTCCGTTTTCAGAATATTCTCATTTTTTATTCGTTCTTGTTCCTCAGGATGTCGATTACTGCCTCTACCTGGTTCTCGATGTGCTGGCTTGTGATGTCGGCTGCACGGTCACTGTCCCCCTGCTCGATTGCACATATCATGTCCTGATGTTCTGCCAGAAGCTTTGAGTGGCATTCCTTTTGTTTCAGATATTCGACTCGGTAGCGGTACATCTGCTCACGCAGGTTATTCAGCAGCTGGATTAGTCTCTCATTGTCCGTTGCGAGATATATGATGTCATGAAATGCCACATCGGCCTCGGCAATCCGCGTAATGTCCTCACTGTCCAATACTCCCTCGAAATCTTTGGCCGCCTGCTTCAGGTTCTCGATTCCTTCTTTATCAATCCGGTCACAGGCGAGGCGAATCGCCAGTTCTTCCAACGCCCCCCTGACCTCCAGAACATCTCTTAAGTTCTTTTCCGTAATCTCCGCGACTTCGGCCCCTTTCCTCGGGATCATCAGGACGAGGCCTTCCAGCTCCAGCTTGCGGATTGCCTCACGGATTGGTGTCCGGCTCACCCCCAGCTTGTTGGCAAGCTGAATCTCCATCAGACGTTCTCCGGGCTTAAGTTCTCCCCGCAGGATAGCCTGTCTCAGCGTATTGAAAACAACATCCCGAAGCGGGAGGTATTCATTGATATTTACTTCGAATTTAGGCTCCATATTCGTTCCTCCTTGCACCATGTATGTTCGTCACATACACCTGCTTTGCCAGTGCTTTTTCTCTAATCTTATCCTGTGCTTTCCTTGCCTGCGCCTTGTTCTCAAACAACCCGAAAACGGTCGGTCCGCTCCCGCTCATCATCGCGTTCAGGGCACCCTGTGCCTTCATTTCGTTCTTGATCTCTTCGATGACCGGGTACATGGGGATCGTCACATCCTCCAGAACATTCCCCATCGCTGCCGCCACTTCATGCAGGCTGCCCTTCTCCAGACCGGAAATCAGGGCATCGATGTCCGGATGCTCCACAATCTCTTTTGAATCCAACGCTTCATAGACCACTTTTGTAGAAACACTGATTGCGGGCTTCGCAACAAGAACGGTGCATTTCGGCATCGCGGGCAGAACGGTCAGTTCTTCCCCGATTCCTTCCGCCAGTACGGTCCCGCGCATGATGCAGTACGGTACATCCGCCCCCAGCTTCACTCCTCTCTCCATCAGTTCCTTCTGGGACAGTCCAAGCCCGAACATCTTATTCATCCCAAACAGTACCGCTGCCGCATTGGAGCTTCCCCCGGCCATACCGGCTGCCACCGGGATATGCTTATCCAGAGTAATGACAACACCTTCGTTTATCTGAAATTCCTCAATCAACATTTTAGCTGCCTTGTATGCAATATTATTCTCATCCGTAGGAAGAAAATACAGGTTCGTACTCACTTCAACACCCGGGTTCTTCGTCCGCTCAATTTTCACATCATCATACAGGTAAATGGACTGCATCACCATACGCACATCATGGTAACCATTCTCCCTTCTCCCGAGAACATCCAGTCCCAGATTGATCTTCGCAAGTGCCTTTAATTCTATCCTCTTCCGGGTTCCTCTAAGCGCCTGCCCATCAGAAGGCTGTGCGGGCTGTACCGCACGGTCAGGTATCCGTTTCATCCTTCGTCCTCCTTTGTATCTTGTATACATTATACCTACAGTATACTCATATTTTCCCCAAAAATCAATTATTTATCTGCTTAGTTTACAGCCTGTTAGTTAATTTTTTTGTTTATTCATCACGATTCCTTCATATGTTGTGGATATTGAGGGAGGAAGTTTCATATTTTGCAGTTGAATAAAGAGCTAGACGGGGATATGAGAGACCATTCAGTTATTAAGAAATACTTAATAACTGCAGCTGATGGAAAAAATATAACTCAAAATACTATAATTTACAGGCAATCATCGCCGTTGGTTTTATGGTCAACAACGACAAAGCTGTCCGTTTATGAGTATGGAGGTTTGGGCCAAAAGGTTGGATGGATTTTTGGAATTCAACGGTAATGAGATACTGACAGATGCTGGCAAGATAAGTGCAGAGCAGGCAAAACTCCGACGGCGATGGGGTGCCATCGTCTAGGAATTTTAACGACGCAATGGCACGGAGCAGGCACAGCAGAAGGATAATTACTTGCCGGATGGAACACTAGAGTCAAATTGTAAATGAAACATAGCGGGAGAGGGCGTTCCCCTCTCCCGGCATCCCCCGTCACAGCGGCTCAATTTTCCGGAAAGATTTCCCTGATTTTTTCTTCTATTATATCAGCCATCTGCCTGTGTCCCTTTTCCGTATAATGAATACCGTCTGTGTCGTTGATCTCGATCCGCCCATCCGGATTCAGGTAATGTATCTCGTACTTTCCCGCAATTTCTTCATAGTAGTGGGCCAGCATCCTGCTTTTCTCCTCCGCACCAGCCAGCATTTGGTCCAGATCCGGATTGTTTACACTGTGGATGGGTACCGGGGTGACAAGCAGGATCTCCGGTGCCTTAAAATCGATTCCTGCGTCAGATTTTATGATGGTCCGTATCAGATTTTCCATAGATACCGATACATCAAATGCCGATACCGAAAAACGTATCTTTAAATCATTCGTTCCCAGCATGACAATGACAAGGTCCAGCGGTTTGTGGCTGTCCAGACAGGGAAGCAGGTATTTCTTCCCGTTTTTATATTCTTCTACCGGGTCATCCCACACAGTCGTCCTGCCGCCCAAGCCTTCTTCTATGACGTAATAATCTTCGCCTAATTTCTTTTGCAGGACTCCCGTCCATCTTACGTCTCTTGGATATCGCGTCAGTAAATCTGATTTCAGTCCATATGTATTGGAATCTCCGAAACATAATATTGTTCTCATGCTACTCCTCTTTCTTTTACATATTCTAAAAATAAACCCTCGGCCACCTTCCTTAATCGGCTTTCAGCTTTTTCACTTTTTCACGATTGGAAAATGCATCAAAGGCAACTGCAAGGATTAGTACCAGCCCTTTCACAACCTGCTGGTAGTACTCACCGATATTCATAATCGTCAGTCCTGTGCCAAGCACTCCGATGATTAAGGCTCCGAGGAATGCACCTGATATCTTCCCTTTTCCGCCGTTTACGCTGACACCGCCGATTACAACAGCTGTCACGACCTCTATCTCCATGCCTGTACCAGAAGCCGGGGCGCCGGAGCTGATCCTCGCCATCAGGATGGTACCTGCGATTCCTGCAAGGAAACCGCTGATCGAATAGAGGGAAACGGTAATCTTATCGACAGATACACCCGCCAGCCGCGCGGCCTCTATATTTCCCCCTATCGCGTAAATATACCGTCCAAAATAGGAGCGGTTCAGGATAAAGCCTGCGAAGAGTACGATGACCAGCATAATGATGACCGGAACCGGGATTCCGCCCACGTAGCCCTGCCCCAGTGTTACGACAGATTCCGGTATTTTATAAATAGGAAGTCCGCTCGAAATGATATAAGCAAGCCCCCTCGCAACTGTCATCATACCGAGTGTAATGACGATTGCCGATACTTTCAGCCGCACGATCAGAAAACCCGTGACGGTCCCGAAAACCGCTCCGGCCAGAAGTGTAACAAGGATCGCCAGCACAGGGGCAATCCTTACTTCCACCAGAAGTTTTGCACAGATTACGCCCGTCAGCCCAAGAAGGGACCCTACCGTAAGGTCCATTCCGCCGGAAATAATTACAAAAGTCATTCCTACGGATAAAATACTGAGCACCGCGACCTGCCTGAGTATATTGAAAATGTTTTTCGCCGCTAAAAATGAATCTGTCATGATTGAGAAAAATGCAATCAGCACGACCAAAATAATCACTGTGCTGAACTGCTTTAATATATTTTTGTTCTTCATCTGATATCCTCCCGCATTATTTTCCTGAAGCCAGATCCAGAATTTTAGCCTGGGTCGCCTCTTCTTTTGAAAGTTCTCCCGTCACTTCGCCCTCATGCATAACCACGATCCTGTCTGACATGCCTAGCAGCTCCGGCATTTCCGATGAAATCATAATAATTGCCATCCCCTCCCGTGCAAGCTCGTTCATCAGGACATAGATTTCCTGTTTTGCTCCCACATCGATTCCCCTTGTCGGCTCATCGAAGATGATAATATCAGATTTTCCTGCCAGCGATTTTGCAAGCACGACCTTCTGCTGGTTCCCGCCTGACAGATTCTTTGTCAGCTGTTCCATAGAAGGCGTCTTGATTCTCAGACGCTCGATAAACTGTTTCGATAAGTCTTTATCCTTCTTTCGATTGACAATAGATCCTTTCGAGATACCCTTGATCGAAATAAAAGAGATATTTTCACGGATCGACATCTCCAGAAGTGCACCATGCTTCTTCCTGTCCTCCGGAATCAGGGCAATCCCCTCCTTAATACCGTCCTTCGGGCTCGAGATATCCGCCCTCTTTCCATCAATCCAGATCTCACCCTGCGCTATAGGGTCAGCCCCGAAAATTGCCCTTGCCGTTTCCGTCCTTCCTGCCCCCACAAGCCCGGCCAGTCCGAGGATCTCCCCCTTCCTGACATAAAAAGAGATATCCTTAAGCAGCGCATGTGTATACAGGTGCCTCACCTCTAACGCGACCTCCCCGATCTCCCTGTCAGCTTTCGGGAATTGTTCCTCCAGAGTCCTGCCTACCATCATATTGATCAGTTCCGGACGGTTCGTCTCCTTTGTAAGCTTTGTACCGATATACTGGCCATCCCTCATAATCGTGATCCGGTCTGAAATGCGGAAGATTTCCTCCATCCTGTGGGAAATATAGATGACTGACACGCCTTTTTCCTTCAATTTATTCACAATGCCAAACATGGCCTCGATTTCTCTCGTCGTAAGCGGGGCAGAAGGTTCGTCCATAATCAGGACCTTCACATCCCCCGTAATCGTCTTTGCGATTTCTACCAGCTGCTGGTAGGCGACTGTCAGGCTTTTTACAGGGGCGGTTACATCAATCTCAATTCCGAACTCCTTCATGATCTCTTCCGCCTTCTGGTTCATAAGCCTCCTGTCTATAGTGAGTCCCTTCTTCAATTTCTGTCCCAGAAATATATTTTCCGCGATCGAAAGTTCGGGAACCAGGTTAAATTCCTGATAAATCACCCCGATTCCCAGCTTTTGTGATAGTGCCGGTGTCATATTCCCATATTCCGTGCCTTCAAAATATATACTGCCGGCATTCGGCCTGACGGCACCGGATATCGTCTTGATCAGGGTTGACTTCCCGGCACCGTTCTCGCCCATCAATGCATGGACTTCTCCGGGATAAAACTGGATACTAATATGGTCCAGCGCTTTTACGCCGGGATATTCCTTCGTAATGTTTTTAAGTTCCAGTACTGCCTGCATACCTTTCCTCCTCTAAAAAATGGTGCAAAAAGGGCATCGCCTTTTCACTGAGGCAATAATCTCCAGAAAAAACGATGCCGTTTTTGATTTCAAACAGAATATAATATCCCGTTTCACAATTTTATTTTACATAATCTTTGATATTGTCCGGTGTCACTGCAACCAGTTCCTGATTAAAGTCCTTCTCGACATCCTCACCTTTGATCACCTTCACACAGGTCTCCACAAGCTGTTTCCCTGTAGCTGTCGGATTCTGGTCGACGGTAAACTGGTAGATTGTCCCCTCAGAAATCTTGTTCAAAGCTTCTTCTGTCGCATCAACACCTGCGATAATGTATTTCTTCGGATCGGTCATGCCGTTTGCCTTAAATGCCTCATATGCCCCGAGAGCCGCGCCATCGCTGACTCCGCACACAATCCTTAAATCCGGGTTCGCCTGCAGGAAGTTCTCCGTGGCAGTCATACCTTCCGCCTGATCCGCTGCTGTCGCGTCTGCAACGAATTCTACATTCGGTGCGTTCTCCGCTACACCTTCCATGATTCCGACCTTCCTCTGGATTACGGATTCCAAAAGGTCATAGTTCAAGGTCGCCGCTTCAATCTTCTCATCTGTCCCCCAGTTATCAGCGATCCACTTGCCGACAGCAAGTCCCTGTGTGTATCCTAACTGATACTCATCAGCCCCGATATAAGCATCATAACCATCTACCTTGGAAGTATGGCAGACAACCGCGATTCCGGCTTCTTTTGCCTCTTTAATAACCGGCGCTACTGCTTCCGTATCAACCGCCGTCACAATAATGCCGTCAACACCAGCCGAGATAAAGTTCTCCAGCGCCGCTACCTGCGTCTCGGAAGAGTTGTCCGCATCATTGACGATCAGCTCCCCGCCAGTCTCATCCACTGCTGCCTGTGCAGAATCCACCATATCGATGAAAAACTGTCCAGACATCGTAAGAACGGAAATCCCGAGCTTGTACCCGTCATCCTTTGCATTGTCCTCCTTGCCCGAATCAGAAGCAGGACTGTCCTCCCCGCCTTTGCTGCTGCATCCAGCCGCCAGACTTACTGCCATGACGGTACATAAAATCACACTTAATATTCTTTTCTTCATTGTATTTCCTCCCTGTTCGCTTGGCTTTATATTCACCTTTTCCAGAAGGTATGCCGGCCAGGCCTCAGGAAAAGGGAAATATCAATTCGTCGTTTCTCTCACAATGAGTTCTCCATCAAATACAATATGGTCCTCCGTCTCTCTGCCCTCAATTTTGGCAATCACAATCTCAGCAGCCTTCTGGCCCATCCTTCGGATCGGCTGGCTGATCGTCGTCAGCGGAGGTTCAATCATCTCGCTTAAAGAAATATTATCAAACCCAATGATATTCATATCCTCGGGGATTCTGACCC
Organism: Clostridium sp. AF19-22AC; assembly: GCF_003479085.1. Taxonomy (NCBI): domain Bacteria; kingdom Bacillati; phylum Bacillota; class Clostridia; order Eubacteriales; family Clostridiaceae; genus Clostridium; species Clostridium sp. AF19-22AC. The sequence continues at coordinate 124,667 of NZ_QUGN01000013.1, forward strand.
CCTTCTTCTGAAGGTGCTGCACACATCCAATTGCAAGTGTATCAATCGCAGCCAGTATGGCATCCGGCCTTTCTTCGAGCCCTATAAAATACTCGGCGGCCTCATGCCCTAATTTGATATAGTCAGGCTCCTTCTTCTGGGTAATCCGGTAAACAAACTCCTCGCGGTACGGCAGCCCGCAGTCCTTCAGCCCCTGAAGATACCCTTCGTACCGTTCCTCAATCACACTGATATCGCTGGTATTCCTGATATATCCGATCTTGTGCCTGCCATGTTCGTGCAGATAATGGACCGCCCTGCGGTTTCCCTTAAATCCATCTGTATAAACATAGGCTACATCATCATTCTCTGAAAAAATCTTATTCGTAAACACAACCGGGAGCTGCCTCGATAATTCTTTTAAGTAATTCAGCATGGCTTCACTATTAGAATATGTATTATAAATAATCCCGTCTACTTTCCTCTTCAGCAGTTCCTTTGTATATTCAATCTCCGCGTTGGCATGGCGCTCCGTATTACAGACGAGTACCATATAACCATATTCCAGGGCAACATCCTCCACCCCGCGGAACATCTCACTGTAAAATATATTCGTATATTCGGGAACCATCATCGCGATTGTCTTCGTCCGCCCTGTACGGATTCCCTGTGCAAAATAACTTGGGGAATACTTCAGCTCCTTAATCGCCTTCTCCACAGCTATCCTTGTCTCTTCTTTTACCCCGTCTTCTCCATTCAACACTCTGGATACGGTTGACTTTGATACTCCTGCCGCTTTTGCGACATCAAATATTGTACTCATATGCGAACTTCCTTTCATGTGCTTTGTATTTCATTATACAAGAATGTCCGCTTCATTACCATAAAAGTTGTTAGGGAACGTTCCCATAAAAGTGTAAAAAAATAAGTACTGGTGCTTTATTAATATAAAATATACTGATGTATATATGTTTATCATTTAGGGAACGTTCCCATTCCCTAAATCAAATATACTATCTGTTCCCTGATTTGTCAACAGTTTTTGCTCATTTCGTAATCTTTCACAAACTTTTCGTTTTCTTTTTATACATATTACCCAAAAGAATCTGGGAGAAATGGCCGGTCCAGTCCATGTTCGAGCTGCCCGTTATCCCGCCAGAATTTCTTCCACATGATATGGCTTACCCCGATTTTATTCATTGCCTCTAACATCTTCACTTTCCGCGGCGTCAGTTCATAAATCCCCGCCAGCAGGGCCGCTGCTTCCCGGTCAAACTGTCCCTCTCCGGCGAAGCCTGCCCCCAGCGCGTTCAGATGTTTGAAACGCTTTCTGTTCATAAATTCAGGAAGCATCGATGTCCCCGCCGCATCGCCATTGGTCACGGTGCCAAGGTTCTCATACCCTAAGCGTCCCGCAAACTGGTCTAAATAACGCACTAAAAATCTTGCCTGCGCCCCTTCTATAAAGCCTGCCTGCACGACAAACCCAATCTTCTGCCCTTCCCCGCACGGGCGCATCTGTTCGAACAGCTTCATCACAATCCCGGGCATTGCATGGACATACAGCGGCATAAAAATGAGTAACGTATCATACTGCCGGAGCATTTCCGCAAGGGTTTCCGGGGCTTCTTTTACTGCATATCTGACCGGATATTCCTCACCCGCACCAGATAAAAACTGCCGGATAAAGATTTCCGTATTTCCATTCTTTCCCCGAGGGGAGCCATTTATAATCAGAGTACTCATGCTGTTCTCTCTTTCTTCTCATTTTCAGAGTGAATCAATACTTTTGGAATATGGAAATGATAAAAGACACGGCCCAGATATTCTTCATATAGTATCCGTGCCTCACGGCTGCTGAAATCTCCTTTGTAATAAACCTCAATCTCCGGATAATGATCATACCGCGTCACATGCATGGATTCCCCTGTCTTGTAAGTCGTATAGGGCAGAAAATGGGGGATCATCCTGTCAAATAGTGTTTTCAGCTTCCCGCTTACGAAATCACAGGATTCGCCAATATAAAAGATGACCTTATCGGCCTGCATAAACGCCCTGTAAAAATCATCCAGATCATGGGATGCACACCGCCCCGGGGTTCTCTGCCAGCAGCTCCAGCAGCCGGTGCAGTCCCGGACTTCCCTCGATGACAAATCCAGTATAAAGGTTCCTTTTTCCGCAGCCGGGGTATCTTCCCTCTCACTGACGATTACTGTCCTCATACGCTCTCCTCCTTTGAAATATAATCCGCCATTGCCATCACAAGTACATCCAGAGCCTCCTGTTTTCCACGCTCGCTGAACATTTCATTAGAGGCAACGACACTTAAACAGTCCGTCAGCATTGCGACCGCTTCCATCTTGTCATTTCCCACTTTCAGCAGTTCGAGGCTCCTCTTAAAATAATCATCAGACTTCTTCGCCTCACGCTCCCTGTATTCGGCAGGCAGTTTTCTCAGAAGGATCTCCAGGTCGGCCGGGGATAAAAATAATATCAGGCTGTCCTGTGACAGCATCACTTCCCTGATCAGTGCTGCGCACCGTTCCCTGTCACGCAGATCCTGCTGCATAATCTCTTCCATGCGCGCAAATAATGCTTTCTCATTCTGCTTAAGCACTTCATAGATGCATACTTCTTTTGATGGATAATACATATAAAATGCTCCCTTGCTGATTCCTACGGCTTCTGTAATATCATCCACGGTTACTTTGCGTACTCCTTTTTTCCGGATAAGCCCGATCGTGGCATCATACATTGCATCCTTAACCAGACCGCGCTCTTCCTCTGAAACAATCTTGGGCATATTGGCTTTTCCTTTATATTGACCGTTTTTATTATTTTTAGTCATTATAGTCAGTTTAAACCATTATTGTCTCTTTGTCAAGAGGATACATCAAACAGGTTTGTCCGCCTGGCCCGCTTCTCGTGGTAAAAAAAGCAGACAGGGCTGCCCCAGAATAAAGTTTCCTTTACAGATATAAACCGCGGACGCATCATCCGCGGCATATCCTTCCGTTCCCTTTTTTCTAAGACAGCCCTGCCCGGCAGTCTGTTTTTTTACAAAATGCTCATATTCTCTTTGAAGATCAGCAGTTTATCCCCCGGCTTGATCGAATCGCCCTCCAGTTCGTTGACTTCCTTAATGCCCTCTATCGTTGTCATATAATTCTTTGCCAGATTCCACAGCTCATCTCCGTCTTTCACGACATATCCGACAATGCCCGGACGTTTCTCCATTTCTTCCATAGATACCGGGGTCAGCTCCACATCGGTAATTACCTGCATTGGAACCGGTTTTCGCATGAAGATATCGAACGCGAGGACTGCCTTGACTTCTACCGCTTCACTGCCGGCCAGATTCACAGAAAGCTGCTCTACATGGTAAGAAATATTGTAGCGCACGTCTTCCGTCATTCCCGGACACTCTAAAAGGTAGGAGAAAGGCACCATTCCCTGCCAGCCGCCGAACGGCATGGCATCATCCGCTCTCAGGTACAGGAAATTAAGATGCAGGATTCCCTCTATCTGAATACCGGCATCCGTCTGCTCCATATGCTCAATCTGGACACTGCCCTCACTGTGGCATATCTGCAGGACGTCATCCTTAAGTTCTGGAAGGGACAGTCTTTCGGATACCTTGCATTTCGAATAATTCTGGACTAGCAGCTCCTCATAAACCGCTTCCCTTGTCTCAAATCCACAATTCTGTTCAAGGGAGTATAAATCCTCCAGAAGTTCAACCTCTTCCTCCACATAAATATTCATTCTTAGATTCAGCGTCCCTTCGATACCCAGCAAACGCATTTCTCCGTCCTCATCCATACGGATATCCACGAGTGTGTCTTCCAGACTGCTGTGTACATAGTAATACATGCCCTCTTCCACACCGCCGCACTCAATCCGGCCCTCATAAGGAACGGTCTGCTCCAGCCAGTCTGTCTTCCCGTCCTCGGATAAATACATACAAAATACGAGCATTTCGCCTTTCAGCTGCATTTCATCCTGACCGAGCCGTATCTCCAGTTTTCTGCTGCTGACGTCGGTCAGCAATAGCTGCCCTATACTTTCTTTCGTGCCGGGAAGGGTGATTTCTTCCTTGATCCGGTAAGTATCTTTTTTGGTCGTATGCAGTTCAAGAAGGTTTACACGTTTCATTTTCTTGTAAATGGGAACGGAACTGTCGATATCCACGGTCGTTTCCTCGTCCTCCAGCTTTTCCCTGCCGATTTCCATTTCTACCATCGCGCGGATGCTCAGCTTGCGGGAGTGCACGAGTGTGGAAGTAAATTCTACGCGGATATTCTGAATAAAATAGCTCTCCATCTCCCCGCCGTCAGTGTACACCATTTCTTCAAAAGGAATCTTCCCGTCCAGAACCGCCGGCTGTGGATCGCCTGTCGCTGTCACATAAAGAATCTGAAAATATAATTTTCCGGAGATGCGTATGTAATTCTCTACCAGCTTAATGTCCTCTATTTTTACCGTCCCGCTGCCCTGGATAATCTGCTGGACGTCTTCCTTTGCGTCAGGAACATTGTAATCCTCGTCCAGATAGAACTGGTCAAATGTCCGTTTCCCTTCCTGTGTGTAATGTACCTGTTTTTTAATCAATTCCATATGCGTCCTCCTCTAATCAAACACGACATTTTTGTCAATATATTCCAGTTTCACCACCACATAAGGGTATGTGACCACATCTTGTGTTTTCTCGCCCTTCTCAGGTCCCAGCAGATTCGTATGTATATAAACAGCATTTTCTGTTTCATAAAGCCCTGTCACTTCCACGCTGTACCCACTTTTCTTCTGCGGCCCGTACCCCTCCGCAATATACAGGTATCCCTGATCGGCATAGGTCAGCTTGAAAGGCATATCCCTGTTCTCCTGAATCGCCGCCTTTAACTCATCCGGCACCTTTTCCTTATCCATGACGGTAAAATCCAGATCCCGCAGTTTTTCCGTTTTCTGCGGACGCGAGATGCAGCCCGTCAGTGTCAGCGCTAACAAAAGAACCGACAGAAATAATATCCTGGAATACAGTTTCTTCATATCCATTCCCCGCGGTATATTCTCTCTATTATCTTATTATGCGGGGCAGATAAATATACCACCAAACATTACTGTGCACAGTAACCGTCAAACTCCTTTGCCCTTTGACATAGAAACAGGTTAAGATAGCTGTAAAACAGAAAAAAATGCCGCAAATATCCTTCTCATTACTTGTTATTTGCTGTGTGCTTTAGTATAATTGAAAAGCAAATATCAAGGGGGGTTCCCTTCTGGTATATTTTATTTATTAAGAAAAGAGGATTTTCCTTATGTTCAGATTTATTTGTGTCGTAATTTTTCTGGTGACGTTTCTGATACTCTCGATCCCGATTTTTCTGGTCGAATGGATCATCGGAAAGTTTAATCGCCAAAAAAGGGACTACAGCTCCCTGCGCATTGTGCAGTGGGCATTCAAAGTCATCCTGAAGTTTACAAGTGTTAAGACAACCGTGATCGGAGAAGAGCATGTACCGGACGAGCCGGTTCTTTTTATCGGGAACCACCGCAGCTTTTTCGATATCCTGCTTACATACTCCCGCTGCCGCCGGCTGACCGGCTATGTTGCAAAGAAGGAGATGGAGCACATCCCGCTGCTCTCCACGTGGATGCGTTATCTCTACTGCCTGTTCCTTGACAGAGAGAATCCAAAGGAAGGGCTCAAGACGATTTTACAGGCAATCGATTATGTCAAGAACGGGATCTCCATCTGTATTTTCCCGGAGGGGACCCGCAACAAAGGCGAGGAATTAAGTATGCTCCCGTTCAAAGACGGCGCATTTAAAATCGCTACTAAGACAAACTGTGCGATCATTCCTGTTTCTATGAATAACACGTGTGCCATATTTGAAAAACAATTTCCAAGAATTAAAAAGGTGCATGTTGTCATTGAATACGGGGAACCGATTTATCCAAACGATCTGGATAAAGAAGACAAGAAGCATATCGGAAGTTATGTACAGAATATCATTCAGGAAACGATACGCAAGAATGCAGACCTTGTATAGTTTCGGGGCAGTTTCCAGCGTTCATAAGTGATGGGAAAAAGCCCGGGTGGTTCAGTCCGCCCGGGCTTTTTATTTATAAGGAAAACTCATTTTAAAAGAATCATCAACCCTTCTGTTTCTCTTTCTTCTCAACATAATCGAGTATCATGCGCACCGCACCTTCCACTCCGGTTTTTCCGACATTTACTACCATATCGTAATGTTTCGGGTCATCCCTTCTGGCACCTGTGAATTTCCGGTAATACTCATTACGCTGTTCATCCCTCTCTTTGAGTTCCTTCAGGCTCTGACCCTCATAATACTCGGCGCCCTCCCGCTCACGGTACTCATCATCCGCATACAGGAAGAACGAATATGTATGAGGCTGCTTTGCCAGTACAAAGTTTGCACAGCGGCCGAGGAATACTCCCGGAGACTTACTTGCAAGCTCCAGAATCACTCTGCTCTGCTCCGTAAACATGCTCACATCTGTCATATCCTCCGCAACTCCCGCTGCCGGATATGTATACGGTGAGAAAGTAAGAGGTTCATTTTCATTGTATGAGTCCAGATATTTCTGCACATCTCCCATCTGTGCGTCTTCCAGCCCCAGCTTCTCTGCCAGCAGACAGATAATCTGCCTGTCATAAACCCTGCACTCAAGCTCTTTTGCAAGGCCTTCTGCGATCCTTCTTCCGCTTGCGCCATAGACACGTCCGATGGCAATATTGATTTTGTTTCCGTTTACTGACTGTGGGATATCCACTGTATCTCCGGATCCGGCTGCATCTTTGCCCTCTCTTGCAATCAGCTCACGCATCATGCGGTCATACTTTTTATCGAGTTTATAGCAAAGGGCAATCAGGAACATAATGATCCAGATTGCGATCGGTACATAAAGGTAAAATGTCCTGATCACGGAGATCGCCTCTGCCGTCTGCTCTGCCGCAGTGGCTTTCAGCCCGTCAAATGCCGCCATAGAAAGAACAGCACCCATGATTGCAGATGTGAAGCCTGAACCAGCTTTCTGTCCCATACTCATAGAAGAAAACATCAGCCCTTCGATCCGCAGCCCGGTTTTCCACTGTCCGTACTCGATCGCATCGCTAGGCAGTGAATACTGGACTCCATAGAACGGGGCGATTCCGATCCCCCTCATGATGCAGGTCGCAATACCAAGGGTCACGCTTGTACTATTAAGGAGAAACAGCAGCTGCCCCGCAATCCCGAGCAGGCACCCTGCACAAATCAGGTTCCTTTTCCCGAATTTCGGCAGTAACTTCGGCAGCAATGCAATACCTATAATGGTTGCAATTTTTTCAGATGCAGACAGAGGCATAACCAAATCCACATTGCCTAAAATATACTGGCAGTAATAGGTCAGGTCCGTTCCGATAATAATCTGGTACACCGTATAAAACAGCATCAGTCCCAGTGCAATCAGGAAATAAGGATTTGTCACCGTCGCCTTTAAGGCAGTCCAGAACGGAATATTTTCTTTGCTTTTCTGTGCAGTCTGCACGCGTTCCGTGCAGGTTGCGTATGTATTCAGAAGTACAAACACGGAGATAACCGCATATACACTCGTCACGATGATCCACGCCGCCTGTTCGTTGTGTATCATCCCGGCTACTTTGTTAATCAGCGGCAGGGTAAATGCCGTGATGACCATGCTGGCCGTGATGGACAGAACCATACGGACATTGCAAATAACATCTCTTTCCCTGCGGTCACGGCTCATCAGGGAACCTAGCGCATGGAACGGCTGGCTGATCGCCGTATAGACGACCGTATTCATAATATTATAAGTGACGAAAGCGTATATGATTTTCCCTGTGGGCCCCAGCCCCGGCATCGTAAATAGTACTACGGCAGCCAGTGCATACGGGACGGCCAGACGCAGGATCCAGATTCTGGATTTTCCGTATTTCGAATGCGTCCGGTCTATAATGGTCCCCATCAGGACGTCTGAGAAACCGTCAAACACACGGGATACAAGCATGATCATTCCGACTGCCCCTGCTGAGATTCCCACAACATTTGTATAGAAATAAATGAGAAGGGTGGTTGTCATTGTATACATCAGTGTCAGCGCCGGATCGCCGAAACAATACGCGAGCTTCTCCGATACCGGCACTTTTACAAATTCGTTCATGTCCTTCCCATGCTGCTTAAAATTCAATAATTCGGCTGGTGATTTCATAATACAGATTCCTCCCGGTTCTTATCTGCGTAAGAGCCTATCTCAAGAGTTCTTTCTCTATCCTCTCTCTTGCACGCGGTGCTTCTACATCCATGCGTTCCGGGTATCCAAATATGGATACACAGGATATTGCGTCTCCGCCAACCTTAAATGTCTTATTTGCAAAATCCATTTTACGCAAAGTTTCAAAAATTCCTTCAAAATCCACATCGCCCTCTCCCATCGGATTATGCTGGTGGATGGAAACATCTTCTTTCCCCCTCTGGTTCAGCCACGGTGGATTCAGGATATACCGGCAGTCCTTCGTCTGGTTGAAGGTATCTGCGAAAAGTACATGACTCAGATCGTCTCCCGCATATTCCAGCATGGAACGGACGTCCCCTTTTCCCTGGTCATAGAAGAAACCGTGGGGTGCAGAGTACACATATTTCAGGTTATCAGAACGATAACTCTTCACAAGGTCGCAGGTTTCATTATTCAGCTCGCAAAAATCCCACGGATGTGACTGGATCTCTACACGTATTCCTTCCTTCTCAAAAAGCGGAAGCAGCTCATCCATCGAGCGGAACCACATACCATTGCAGATCTCCTGCTGGTTCGGGTCGCCGGAAAGCTCCGTGTTGATTACCTGTACGCCCATATCCACGGCGATCTCCACGATACGCTTCCAGTTCTCCACCGCAATCCTGCGCTGCTCCTCCGTCGGCCCCGACCACCGGTATACCACAATGAAAGAGGAAATCTCCACGCCCGTTTCCCTCAGGGCCCTGCGGTACTCTGCCTCACACTCTCTGGAGAAAAGCGGGTGCTTGTAAAACGGATTGATCCTCGGATGCGGTGACTGTTCGATATATTTATATCCCCAGTCCGCAACCTGATGTACCATATCGCTGATCCCCATCTGTTTTGCGAGGACATCAACGTCAAATGCGATCTTCATAATCAGACTCTCCTCTCATTTTCTTACAAACCAGTTTTTTCTGCAATATATTTTCTCGCCTTTAGTGCATATTCGAATGGATTCGCTTTCGCCGGGTCCTGTTCTGCCTCTACGACCACCCAGCCTTGGTAATCTGCTTCCTCCAGAATCCGGAAAATCGGTGCAAAATCCACATCCCCGTCTCCCGGTACGGTAAATGTCCCCGCACGCACGCCTTTTAAGAAACTCCATTTCTCGTCCCTCGACTGCTTTACAACTTCTTTTCTTAAGTCTTTCAAATGGACGTGGCGGACCCTGTCCACATATTTCTTCAAAATCTTTTCCGGGTCAATGCCGGCAAATGACAGGTGGCCGCTGTCAAACAGCAGGAAGACCAGTTCCGGGTTCACAGATTCCATAAAACGGTCAATCTCCTCTTCCGTCTGCACAACCGTACCCATGTGGTGGTGGAAAGTGAGCACCATGCCCTGGTCTTTCGCAATCCTGCCGAGCTTGTTCAGGCCTGTCGCCAGCTTCTCCCACTCTTCGTCATTCATCACATACTTGCCTTCCTGAATGGGATGGTCCAGCATTCCCTGAATGCTGTAGCTCTGCTCGGAAACACCGATGCATTTCGCCCCCACCTGCGTTAGGAACTGGCACTGTTTGATAAAGGCAGCTTCTGTCTCCTCATACGGCCTGCTGATCAGAAACGAGGAAAACCATTGGTTGCAGATTGTCATGTCCCTCAGGTCAAGGGCTTTTTTCAATACTTTTGGATCAGCCGGATAATGGCTGCCCACTTCCGAGCCCCTGAATCCGGCCAGGGCCATCTCGCTTATTGTCTGCTCAAATGTATTTTCCTTTCCCAGATCGGGCATGTCATCGTTCGTCCAGCCGATCGGGGCAATTCCAAGAGATACTTTATTTTTATCCAGCATGATAATACTCCTTTTTTATAATGTCCTATCCAAAATATTTCTGCACAAACGCCTTTGTTACCTCTGCTGCCTTCTTCACATTTTCATCTAATGACATCTCATAATATTCCGGACGGAATTCTTCGATCGTGCATACGCCTTCAAATCCAATTGATTTCAATGCAGCTGCAATCCCTGCATGGTCCACAACACCCTCTTCCGGCCAGAGACGCTTGTCATCCCCGCAGGAACCAAGCGGCAGGTCTTCACAGTCATTCAGGTGGTATGCAAAAATCTTCTTTCCGTCTGCATTCTGAAGGTCCTCGAGCTTTGAGCACATTTCGTGGAAGTGGAAAGTATCTACCGTAATACCTACATTGTCTCTGTCTACAGCCTTTACGACATCATAGGCTGTTCCGAACTGATTAATAGAGCAGTTTGGAGCACCACAGAATTCCAAGGAGATGTTGATGCCGGAGCCGACCTTGTCGGAAAGATAACGGAGTCTCTGTACAGCCTCTTCCTTGATCTCTGAAACACTCTTGTCTTTTACGTCAAACTGAGGTACGGTAATCAGCATTTTCATATCAATTGCATTGCAGACCTTAATAATGAAATCCGTTTCCTCATCGATCTCTTTTACACCCTCCTCATCTCTCTGGTTGAAGTAGATCAGGGTGTTGTAAGCCCACGGTTTCAGATGGTGGTTCTGAAACCAGTCAGCGAGTTCTTCCAGTGTGTGGTCCTTCAGGTAATCCTTGATGCAGTCAAAACGAATCTCTATGTAATCAAAACCATATTTTTCACATGCTTCCAAATCTGCCATTAAAGACTGTCCTTTACACTCCAGTGCTGTTGCTTCATTAAATCCTATTTTCATTTTCATATCCTCCTGTCAACGAGTTCTATTCCCGAGACTACTATATTGATTTATTTTAATATCCTAATTATTTTAGCGTACACGTGCACGCGTTATTCAAAAAAATTATTTATAGAATTCTGGTTTTTCAACGGTTACAACTTTTTCAATCTCCCCGCTTTCCTGAGCCTTTACGAGTGCATCTGCCGTAACAGCCGCAAGGTAGCCGTCCCATGTACTTGGCCCTTCAATTACTCCTGCTGCCGCACAGTCAACCCAGTTCTGGATCTCTGCATCATATGCGTCTTTGAAGAGTACGAAGCAGTCTGTTGTGATTTCTGTAGAACACTGTGCATTCTTTCTGACAGAAGGAGCCATCGGTGTTCCCATCTTTAGTGCGCCGTCCTCGCAGACAACTTCACAGTTGATATCATACCCGAACTTACAGTTTACAAAACATTCCACATCAATGCAGATACCGCTCTTTGTACGCATAAGCATAATCTGTGGATCTTTCAGTTCGGAGTGTGAGTACTTCGTTACCTTTGGCATGATCACCTGAACGCTGTCATAGTCGTCATCTACAAGCCAGTGGCAAAGGTCGATCTCATGGATCACGGTGTCGTGTACTGCCATTGGTGTGTTATAGTTTGTTCCAACCTCTGGATTCCTGTGTGTGCAGTGCATGATCAGCGGCTCACCATACTCTCCTGTCGCAATCGCGTCCTTGATCTGGTTGTACCCCTTGTGGTAACGGCGCATGAACCCGAGCTGGATCAGATGCTTTCCTGACTGTACCTCTGCATCCATAACCTTTCTGCAGTCATCTGCCGTTGTACACAGCGGCTTCTCGCAGAATACTCTTTTTCCGGCTTTAATCGCCTCCAGAAGGTCATCCACATGTGCAAATCCCGGCGATACAATTAATACTGCATCTACATCCGGATCGTGAATCAGCGCCTTCCCGTCTGTGTAAATCTTTGCCCCGCCTGCAATCCCGGCAGCTTTCTTTGCACCTTCCTCAAATACATCTGATACAGCAGTTACCTGTGCCCCCTGAATTCTCTCTGTGATTCTCTGGATATGATCTCTTCCCATTCCGCCGCATCCGATTACTCCTACATTTAACATTTTTGTTTCCACCTTTCATCTTGTTTGTTTTATGATGTGTTCTTGTTTTTGTTTCTGTGATTGTATAATATCATTGCGGGCACGTGTACGCAATAGTTTAATTGCACAAATTTTAATCTCCATTTTTATTCAACTTCACTATTTGACAATTAATAAACAAAAAAAATGTGCAAAATGACTTTTTCCACTGCTGAAAAAATGCTTTTTGCACATTTCTTTGTTAAATTTAACCAGATCCCCTCAGGGAGATTTATATATTATATTTTGTTTTTATCACAATCTCTGTATACTGGTATTCTTCCTCCGGGTCCTTTCCGTCAAACAGTTTGTCAAACAGCACCATGACCGGCCTGTAGCCCTGTGAGTGAGCATCCTGTCCCAGAATAAACTGAATCGTCCCGTTCTTAAGTGACTCGATGTTGGAATCCGTGATGTCATTGGAAATCACTTTTACACTTCCTTTAAGTCCCTTCTCCACAATCACCTGGCAGACGCCCTTCGCACCGGAGGCTGCCAGATAGATTCCGTTTAATTCTTTATGTTCTTTTAGAACTTCCTGTGTAATCTCTGCCGCCGCCCTGTCATTATCATAAGCATACCGGATTCCAAGCAGCTTAACATCCGGCCTGCAATGGTTCAGTTCATTGATAAACCCCTCCGCACGCTCCTTGTGGGACTGATTGGACGCATAGCCTGAAATCACCTGGACAACTGCATTATCCGGCAAAATTTCCGCCATAAGGCCGGCCGCCGTTCTTCCGCTCTGTCCCGCATTCTGCCCGATGAAACACATTCGCTTTGTTCCTGCTGCATCGGAGTTGAATGTAACAACAGAGATCCCCTCTTCTGTAAACTGGTCGATCGTATCGGCCAGCTTTTCTTCATCTGACGCGACGAGGCCGATCCCGTTGTAACCGGCCCCCTTCATCTTATGCATTGCCGCTATAACCTTGTCAGAATCAAGCTCTGATATCTTCCTGATAGTTACCGTGGCACCGAGGCGCTCAACTTCCTGCTTCGCGTCCTTTGCCCCTTCCAGCACCCCCTGCATAAACGGGGTTTCCATAGACTGTATGATGATCCCGATCTTGATCGAGTGCTTTGCCATCGCCAGCGCTCTTCCCGCTCTGTTCGGCTGGTATCCCATCTCATCTGCAATTTTCCTGATCTTTGCAGCCACCTCCGGATTGATCCGCCCGCGCTCTTTCAAAGCACGGTCTACAGTCCCCCGGGACACACCCGCTTTATCGGCAATCTGCTGTAATGTTACCGCCATTGTACTCTTCTCCCACTTACTTTTCTTCCTACTGCCAATTCAGCACTTAGACATCCTTTTTTAGAATCTCATTATACAAAATTATGAATTGCACGAGTTTCTTCCCTATGATACTATATTTTTATATTGTTTTGTACTAATCATGAACATTGTTTGCTATTTTGTCAACATTTTTTTAAGTTTCTATTACAACGGTACTATTAAACATTTTTTCATTTTGACAAAAGGAATTTTTTTATGAAAAATCAGATGTTATTTGGTCATAAGATAGATCAATATTTTGACGATATGCTGGCAGACCTTGGCGCATTAGTTTCTATCCCTTCTGTATGTGATACCTCCTCCAGGCAAAAACCATTTGGCCAGCCATGCAGGGAGGCACTCGATTACATTCTGAATCTGGCCGGGAGGCTTGGGCTTACGACTGCAAATGTGAATTATTATGCAGGAGAGGCAAGCTATGGTACCGGAAATTCATACATAGATATTTTAACCCACGTCGATGTCGTTCCCGCGGGGGACGGATGGAATACAGACCCCTATGAAATGGTGAAAAAAGGAAGCTTTTTATATGGACGGGGTACGGCAGATGACAAAGGTGCCGCCATAGCTTCTCTCTATGCACTCAAGGCACTGAAGGACGCACATGTTACAGGCAATTACTGCCTCCGCACGGTATTTGGCTGTGGTGAAGAGATTGGAAGCAACGATTTGGATGTGTATTACCGCAAACGTGGATATCCCGTAATGGGATTTACTCCGGACTGTTCTTATGGAATCTGCGGCAGCGAGAAAGGAATCCTGTGTGCAGACTTCTCTGTCCCACACAGCAGATGCAGCGTTGTCAAGTCTTTCCATGCAGGACTTGCTGTAAATGCAGTTCCGGACAGGGCACATGCAGAAATTTTTTGTTCTAATATACAGTATGACAAGTTAAAGGCCGCCATTCAGGGAAATTCCGGTTTTTCCATCCGAAAAGAGGGAAATATCGCCTTCCTTAACGCTGTCGGGAAAGCCGCACACGGTGCAGAACCTGAACTGGGAGAAAATGCAGCATCGAAACTCATACATCTGTTATATGAGGTATTTACGCGGGATGAATTAGGACTGTTACTGACATTTGCCGCTGAAAAAATTGGGGTGGAATATGATGGTTCCTCACTGGGAATCCGAATGGCCGACAAGGAATCCGGCCCCCTGACTTTAAATGCCGGGATAGTTGCTGTGCAGGATGGCACGGAGCTTATATCAGCTGATATCCGCTATCCCGTCACTGCTTCAAAAGAAATGATTATAAATCAGCTTAGGCAAAATGCCACTGCATATCAGGTAACCGTTACAGAAATAAAGCATATGGCACCGCTTCATATCCCCGCGGAATCCTTCATGATTTCGGCAATGTCTGACGCCTATAGGGCCGTTACCGGAGAAAACTGTAATATCTATTCCACTGGCGGCGGAACCTATGCAAGACATGCCCGCAATACCGTTGCCGCATTCGGGCCTGTCTTTCCGGACGAGCCGCCCAGCAATGCACATGGTCCCAATGAACATATCGAACTGGGGCATTACTTAAAGCACTCAAGAATCTGTCTGGAGGCAATGTACCGCCTGTTCACTGCCCCCGTTTCTGTTCAGTGACTATTCCCTCTCAGTAGCCATTACTGACGCTGGCCGCTGCGATGTGAAGTCCTGCGTACCTTTTCGAAATACGCGAATAAGCCTTCTGCTATAACCGGATCAATGACAGGCAGCCCCGTTGTTTCTTCCAGTTCGCCGGCAATTCCGATCGTCCCCAGTCCCGTGCAGGCCAGTGCGATTACCTGCGCGCCCTGATCTTTCAGCTCCATGCCTTTCTTTAGTGTACTGGCTCTTCCCTCCGGGGTCAGCAGGTCCAGAGTACTGTCTACCCCTTCCGGCTTCCCTAAGATCATTCTCCCATGAAGCAGACGCCTGTATGCGGCAGGGGCATAGTCCGTAATTCCCAGAACCCCGATTTTTTCTCCGTACTTAAGCGCCAGTGCGGCCGTTGTCTCTCCGCCGCCCGTTACCGGAATGCCCGGTATCTCTTTTCTGATTTCTTCTACACCGGGGTCATCCGCGCAGCTCACGATCAGCATATCTGCATCCTGAAATGTCTTTGCCGTCTCAACAATTTTAGGAATGGCTGTCCGGCACAGTTCTTCGCTGTGTATTCCCTCATACTGATCAGGTATACATTTCGTCTCTACCCCAATTCCGGGAAATGTTTCCATAATCGTTTTCCCGTGTGCCAGAAGTACTTCCTGATCATCCGTTGTCAGTACCCGGATTAACCCTACTTTAAATGTCTCCATATATTCCCTCCCGGCCGTATTATGTTTCCGGCCCTGTTACTGTGCACACCCTTCTGGTGTGCACAGTAACTCCTGCTTTTGCTATACCATGAACTTTCCGTCTTTTATAACAAGAATATCATCCAGATAGAGTGTCGGTTCCAAAATGATCCCATCCATGTGGCACTCTGCCTTGTTGGTCCCTCCAAATGAAGTGTTTGTCCCAAATGCTATATGGACGGTCCCATATACTTTTTCGTCTTCCAGAATAATGCCGTTTAAGACAGCAGCTTCATTCGTTCCGATTCCCAGTTCGCAGAGTGTGGCGTTTTCTTCCGATTTCAGCAGTATGTCCAGATTCTCACTCTTTTTGCCTGTCACAGACCTTAACTTTCCCCCGGAAACCACTACCTCCAGCGGGGTATCCAGTTTTCCGATGCCGACCATAGAACCGTCTATGATCATTTCCCCATCCGAGCCGTCTTCCAGCGGGGCAATATACGCTTCTCCCGACGGAAGGTTGCCGCATTTTCCGGGACACTTGTAAACTCCGGGACTCGGCACCCCGTTCCGGCCTTTTAAGGAAAGATTCAACGCCTTCCCTGCTTTTTCAATACGTGCCGTCTCTGCTGTCGTCAGCATTGCAGTGATCCTGTCCGTGAGTTTTTCCACTTCATTATAATCGGCCGTCATTGCGCCCTGGCTGAACATTTCCTTCGTGATCCCCGGCATGGTTGCCACCCTTGCCCCGGCCGCAGCCGCCTGTATTCTTGCATTTGTATGGGTCAGCGACTTTGCTGAAGGCGCTATCACGATGTCGGCGCCCTTCATCGCTTCCGCAACGGCCTTAGGAGGCTCTTCGCCATTCACGGTCCTCTCTTTCATAATCAGGATCATGCCTTCACATCCAAGATTCTTCGAGGCATCGTAAAATGCTTCGCCGATTTCCCTCCTGCTGTCGTCTGTTACAACAAGCACAGATTCCCCCTCTTTCGCATCCAGACACGATTTCAGGATGCCTTCTGCAATATTTACCAGTTCATTCATGTCTAACTCCTCTTTCATGTTATTTCACATCCGTCAGTTCAGATACAACTCTCGCAAGAAGCGTCCTCGGCAGGACAACCATTTTCCCTGTCTTCTCTGCGAACATATCCTTCATCTTTTGAGTATACCCAATACAATCCAAAACGATCAGATCGGCATCCATTTCTTTTGCCTCATCTGCCGCTTTCTCCAAAGTCTCCCAGTCTCCGTACGGGGAGGCGGCTATGGATTTTACCTGCTTGACATAATTTTTCCATTTATTCTCTGTCTGCTCCAGTTGAAGCGGGGACGGGGTCATACAGATGATATTGGATTTCTTGCTCATCAGCGGAACAAGCCGGTCCAGTATTTCGCACGGATAGATAAGCGGGATGTTCTTTGCCGATAGTGTCTCTGGAAAGCTGCCGGTGCAGAACACCATGATCAGCCGGCATCCGTCCTCCTCCATCCTGTCGATCGCTTCCTGAAGGCGCGGGAGGATATGGCGCTCGGCAAATGTCACGGAACTCCCGTCATTCAGCCTTGATACAAGCACATAGTCCCCTTCCCCTGGAGCAAACCTGGCAATCTGTTCCCTTGTCAGGCCATCCAACCCGCCTGCCTGAACAAGTTCGATCCTGCCGCCAAATATATCCATAATATCTGCAGTCACATCCACCCGGGGTGACTGCCCGATTGTAATTGCACCTATCTTCATACCGAATCCCTCCTGCATTTTATCACTTTGGGTTCTTCATACTGAAACATTATTCTTTTCCAAGTGTCTGGAAATGTTTCATTGTTCCATAAAGTTTCTGCATTCTTTCAAATTCCTCTTCATCATAGAACCTGCACTGCCCCCTGCCAAATGCTTTTGCAACTTCCAGCATGAAGCGTGCCGCTTCCTCTATGTCTGCCGCATGGCTTGCCCCGGTTGCACATCCCGGCACCATTGTTTCTGCCGTAATTGCAACACCGACTACAGGCGCATTGGTTGCCGTACATGGCTGGAGCACACTGTTTAAGTGGTGCAGGTCATTTCCATATGGAGTGATATCCTGAATTGCCAGTGGGAATACATATGGCAGTTTTCCTGTCGTTATCTGCATCAGGTCCAGCAGGTCATCGGATGTGCGCAGGATGTATCCTTCTTTTACAGTCGGGGAAATCGCGAATCCCCTCGTGTTGATAACGCGGTTTCCTTTGGTCGTATCCACGGAAAGGATTGCATCAAGGTCATCGGAAACTTCCTCTTTATTTACCTGGGACATCTCTACAGGAGATCCCATGAACGGTACTGGATCATGCGGCGCCGTCGGTGCATGCGGACAGATATGTGTAGAGATAAATACATCTCCTTCCAGTACGTCCCCCTTGTTCTGCATATCCAGAAGCTTTGCCGCCAGCGCTACAGCTGCCAGTGCGCCGTCCCCGTCGGATACGAATCCGATCCTTTCCGGGCGTGCACCAATTCCGCCAAGCCTACCGAGAAGTCCGATCGTCGGAGCCGTCCCCCCCTTTGCCTTGCCATTGCTGCCGGGGATTCTCACCTTCAGCATGTCTGTAGTTCCTTTCGGTCCTTTTAGCTCGTAAACGGTAATGTCCGCATCCGGCTGGATAGCACGGAGATATTCCTCCACCTTTTTTCCCGTTACAAAGCTGCTGTCCAATACCTCATACGCATCGATAATCTGTTTCATTAACATTTCCTGTTCCTCCTTTTTCATCTCTTCTAAAATTTAGAATTCCGTTAAAACAAAAAGCCAATGCAGGCCACCGGAATGTGCGGTCGTTTCCCCACATCCGGTAATGCCCTGCATTGGCGCCTTAGGTTCAGTATATCATTTTAAATAGCGAAAGTCCTTATTCATGACTGACAAATCTCAGTGCTCTTTTTGTGCACGGTGCACAATCATATAAGTTGTCCTTCATCGCCAGAGCCCCACTTTGGAAATACTAGACGTTTTTCTTTAAAACAGTCATTGCCGTGTAATGAAGGATATTAAACTCCTCAGGTGCAATTTCCTTTAGCAGGGCCCTGTGCTCCGTTTCGAAGCTCTCAACCTCTTCTTCTGACAAAGAGGCCCCGATGCCGCGGCACGCCTTCATCCGCCCGTTCCAGCTTTCCCTTGTGAAAGGCACCTGTATATCAAAAACCTTCTCACTTTCCATTGTAAAATATGTTCCGTATACATCTGGTATGGAAATTGGATGCCTCCGCTCTTTGCACCCCGTCCACGCGGGGTTGTATTTTAAAATCAGGTCCTCACTTTCCCCGGCAATCATGTCTTCAAATGGAAGCCACGCCATGTACAGAACAACGAACCTTCCGCCGGATTTCAGCATTCTCCAGATGAGGGGAGCAAGTTCTTCATGATTGAAATAAGTAAAACACTGACAGGCAGTGATCACATCAAACGTCCCATCCGGAAAACCACATTTTTCGGCAGGCGTACAGTGAAACTCTATGTCCATGCCGCATTCTTTCGCAAGAGCCGCAGCCTGGCTGATCTGATTTTCCGAGATATCGATTCCTGTAAAATCGGCTCCATACCGATACATGTTGCGCGGAATCACCCCTGTTCCCGTTCCAATATCCAGTACCTTCTGGCCTTTCACGCACAAGCCCATGTCGACCAGATTCTGATAAAACTCCTGAGGATAGATGTCCCTGTATTTTGCATAATCAGATGACGTGCGCCCCCAATCGAAAGCCTTACCGTGATCTATATTTTCATTTTGAATCATATCTCGTATCTCCCTCCTTATTTGCCGCCTTTAGCGTGGTTTTACATCTCTTATTAAATATGATGCCTCATCATAATCCTCTTTCTTTACATAAATCGTGTACTCATACTCCAATTCCAGCTTCTCACCAAACGTCCCCGTATGAGCCCTTGAGCCTGCCGCCATCGGGGAGGGGCTTTTTCTGTTTATAGTCTTAATATCATAGTCAATCTTATTTTGCGACAAAATGTTTCGTATTTCCGACTGTTCCTCCATATTGTATGTACTTACCAATTCTTTGCGGTTAAATACTGTAATCATCCTCGTCCTCCTTTTCTTCCTGCAAACATGGGCATCTTGTTATTCACATTTTATCACTATGAACAGATAAAGTCACTTGCTTTATATAAATTGGGAGCGTAAACCACAACAGTAACCAAAGTATTTGCACTTTCACGATTTTTGTATTTGTGGTATACTATTTACACTTAGCGAGGTTTTATCGAGCTTAGTGAAAATGCATACCTGAACACTTGATGAGGTTCTTTCGAATCTAGTGTTCATGGTATACTGTTCCCGTGCATATACTGCACATTTCCCCTCCGGCATCCTGCAATATTTGCCGCGCAGGTGGATGAATCTGCGGCGTTTGCTGCAGAATAAGGTAAAAAGGAGAATATTATGAGTACGCAGAATCTTACATTGCTGACAGACCTGTATGAGCTGACGATGATGCAGGGCTACTTTGAAACTCAGGAGAATGAAACGGTTGTATTCGATGTGTTTTTCCGCGAGAATCCGAATAAGAGCGGATACTCCATTATGGCAGGGGTAGAACAGGTAATCGACTACATCAAGAACCTCCATTTTTCATATGAAGACGTAGACTATTTGAGAGGCCTTGGCATTTTCAGTGAAGACTTCCTGCACTACTTAAGCGGCTTCCATTTCAGTGGAAGTATTTATGCAATTCCTGAGGGGACTGTGATTTTCCCGAAGGAACCGCTTGTGAAAGTGATTGCACCTATTATGGAAGCACAGCTTGTCGAAACTGCGATTTTAAATATCATTAACCACCAGAGCCTGATCGCAACCAAGACTTCCCGCGTTGTGTTTGCAGCACAGGGGGACGGCATCATGGAATTCGGGCTTCGGCGCGCTCAGGGACCGGACGCGGGACTTTACGGTGCGAGGGCTGCCATGATTGGCGGATGTGTCGGCACCTCCAACGTTCTGGCCGGGAAGCTTTTTGACGTTCCGGTTATGGGAACCCATGCGCACAGCTGGATCATGAGTTTTAAAGACGAATATACCGCATTTAAGGAATACGCAAAGTTATATCCTGATGCATGTACTCTTCTTGTGGACACTTACGACACACTGAAGTCCGGTGTGCCGAATGCGATCCGGGTTTTCCGGGAGATGAGGGAAGAAGGAATTATTTCCAAGCATTACGGTATCCGTCTGGACAGCGGGGACCTTGCCTATCTGTCCAAGCAGGCCCGCAGGATGCTGGATGAGGCCGGATTTACGGATGCAGTCATCGCAGCTTCAAACGATCTGGATGAAATGCTGATCCACGATCTGAAGATGCAGGGCGCAGCCATCACTTCCTGGGGCGTTGGCACGAACCTGATCACTTCGAAAGACTGCCCGTCTTTCGGCGGGGTGTACAAGCTGGCTGCCATCCAGAACGCAGAGGGTGAATTCATACCTAAGATCAAGATTTCTGAAAATACAGAAAAGATCACGAATCCGGGCAACAAGACAATCTACCGTGTATATGATAAAGAGACTGGCAAAATCCGCGCCGACTTAATCTGTTTCGCGGATGAGACATATGACACATCCAAAGAACTGCTGCTGTTCGATCCGAATGCAACCTGGAAGAAGACACGGCTTGCGGGCGGGACTTACACGATGCGTGAGATATTAAAGCCAATATTTATACACGGAGAATGCATTTACACCTCCCCGTCTGTCATGGAAATTGCAGAGTACTGCAGACACGAAAAGGAAACATTGTGGGACGAGACAAAACGTCTCTTCTACCCGCACCGCGTATATGTTGATTTATCACAAAAACTGTATGACACAAAAGCAGCATTGCTAGATGACCTGAGCCGGTAAACCGGCCCTGTGAATTGCGTGAATTTAACATACGATTAATAACATTAGAATATTCTGAAAACGGAGAGCAAAGGGGTCAGCCCCCTATGAAAAAGGAGATTTATTTATGAAGATTATAGTTTTAGCCGGAGGACTCAGCACGGAACGTGATGTGTCTCTTTCTTCCAGCGCGGAGATCTGCAAGACGCTGCTGGCAAAGGGGCATGATGTTTTTCTGCTGGATGTGTTTCTTGGTTTCCCGTATGATGTGGATAAACTGGAAGAGGTGTTTACGCTTCCGGGACACGGTCTTGAGATTGCGAAAAATGTAGGTACTACGGAGCCAGATATTGAAGCTGTTAAGGCTTCGCGCCCGGACCAGTCGGACTGTTTCCTCGGGCCGAATGTGATCGAGCTCTGCCGTATGGCTGATATTACGTTTCTCGGGCTCCACGGAGGTGAAGGCGAGAACGGCAAGCTTCAGGCTACTTTTGACCTGCTTGGCATTAAGTATACGGGACCGGATTCTCTCGGCTGCGCCGTGGCTATGGATAAGGGCTTTACGAAGCAGGTGTTCCTGCAGACAGGAATTGATACACCGGCAGGCGTCAGCCTTCATAAGAAGGTGAAGGAAAACTCCCTTGAAGCGCTCGGACTTACCCTGCCGGTTGTTGTGAAACCTTGTTCAGGAGGGTCCAGCATCGGCGTTTATATTGTGAATTCCGAAGAAGAATATGAGGATGCCCTGAAGAAGTCTTTTAAATATGAAGATGAAGTCGTAATCGAGGAGTATATCAAAGGGCGCGAGTTCGCCTGTGGGGTGATCGGCGGCAAAGCGCTTCTTCCTATTGAGATTATCCCGAAGACCGGTTTCTTCGATTATGCTAATAAATACCAGGATGGTGCAACCAACGAGGTCTGTCCCGCCGACATCAGCAGCGACATCTCTGACCGGATGATGGAACTTACTGTAAAGGCTTATCATGCTTTGAAACTAAATGTCTACAGCAGGGCGGATTTCCTGCTTGATGATGCAGGTAACCTCTACTGTCTGGAGATGAATACCCTTCCGGGAATGACAGCGGCAAGCCTCCTGCCGAAAGAAGCAAAAGCAATGGGGATTGAATATGGTGATCTGTGCGAACTGATCATCCAGAAGTCTTTGGAAGAAAGATACCAGAAATAGGAGTACGCTATGAAAAATATGACGTTAAAAGAAATCGCCGTTGCATGCGGCGGAATTTATTACGGAGATGAAGACTGCTATTATAAGGAAGTCAGCAGTGTCACCATCGACAGCCGTAAGATTGAAAAGGATTGTCTGTTCGTTGCCATCAGAGGTGCACGCGTTGACGGCCATATGTTTATCCCCCAGTCCATCCGTGACGGAGCCCTGTGTGCCCTGTCTGAAAAACGGATCGAGGGTGCCTCATATCCTTATATTATGGTAAATTCCTGCGTGCAGGCTTTGAAAGACATTGCGGAACATTACCGCCGTTCTCTTCATGTCAAGGTCATAGGAATATCCGGAAGTGTGGGAAAGACGAGCACAAAGGAAATGATTGCATCTGTTCTCGGCCAGAAATTTAAAGTCCTGAAAACAGAGGGCAACTTTAATAATGAAATCGGGCTGCCGCTGACCGTTTTCAAGATTCGCGAGGATCATGAGGTGGCTGTCTTAGAAATGGGAATCAGCGATTTCGGTGAAATGGAACGGCTCGCCAAGATTGCCCGTCCTGATATCTGTGTAATTACGAATATTGGATGCGCACACCTTGAACAATTGAAGTCCCGTGAAGGAATACTAAAGGCCAAGACTGAAATGTTCCTGTATATGAATCCAAACGGAAGTATTATCTTAAACGGTGACGATGATATGCTTTCCACCGTAACTCCTGCCAACCGGATCGACCCGATCTTCTTTGGCCTGGACCCCGGATGCAGATACTATGCAGAAAACATTGAAAATCTCGGTTTAAAAGGAACCACAGCCTTGTTCTGCACTCCGGATTCCGAGTTTACCGCACATATTTCCATCCCCGGCTCACATATGGTATACAATGCACTCGCCGCGATTGCAGTCGGACGGGTTCTGGGAATGGATGATGCCGGAATTAAAAAAGGCATTGAGGCTTTAGTCCCTCTGGCCGGACGCAGCAACCTGATTGAAACCGGACACCTGATGATCATTGATGACTGCTACAATGCAAATCCAGCTTCTATGAAGGCTTCCCTTGATGTCCTTTCAAAGGCAGACGGACGGACTGTTGCCATACTTGGCGATATGTTCGAGTTGGGGCCGAAAGAATGTGAGATGCACAATGAGATCGGCCAATATGCTGCAAAAGCCGGAATCCACATGCTTGTCTGTATCGGTGATCTGGCCCGGGAGATCGCCCGCGGCGCCGCTTCTCTGGAAACAGATAATATAGAGATTTACCACTATGACACCAAAGCAGAATTCCTGAACAGCATGGATTCTGTCATCAAAGATAACGATACAATTCTGATAAAAGCTTCTCATGGGATGGAATTTCCCGAGCTGGTAGAAGCGCTTAAAACGAGGTAATTATGGAATATCAAATGCTGGTACTGGATCTGGACGGCACGCTGACCAACTCTGAAAAGAAAATCACACCGCCTACCCAAAAAGCTCTGATCGAGATTCAGGAAGAAGGAAAAAAAGTAGTACTGGCAAGCGGACGCCCCATCAACGGTGTGCTGCCGCTCGCCGAAGAACTGGAGCTTAAAAAGTACGGAAGCTACATCCTGTCCTTTAACGGGGCACGTATCACCAGATGTTCCGACGGCCAGCTCCTCTATAACCGCACACTGCCCCGGGATGTACTGAAACCGGTTTATGACATTACCTGTTCCTATCCCGGACTGGATATCATCACCTATGAAGGGCCTGATATCATTTCAGGCATTGCCTGCAACGAGTATACCGAAAAGGAATCTTATATAAATAAGATGCCTGTCGTACATATGGATGATTTCACAGGACACCTTACCTTTCCTGTAAATAAACTCTTGATCACCGGCAACCCGGCCGTGATAGAAGAAGCAATGGAAGATTTGAAAAAACGTTTTCACAAGCTGCTGAATATCTACCGTTCTGAGCCTTATTTCCTTGAAATTATGCCACAGAACATAGATAAAGCCTACTCTCTCCAGAAACTCTTAAGCAGTCTGGGCCTGACTGCGGACCAGATGATCTGCTGCGGGGACGGCTACAATGACCTGTCCATGATCGAATATGCGGGACTCGGAGTTGCTATGGAAAATGCACAGCCGATCGTAAAAGACAGCGCCGATTTTATCACTCGCTCGAATGATGAAGACGGAATTTTATATGTAATTGAAAAATTTATGAAAGAAACATGAGGCATCTGAATATGGACATTCAAAAATTTTATGAAACAATCGGTGTTGATTATAATCTTGTACTTAGAAGACTTCTGCGTGAACATTTGATTGATAAATATCTGCACTTATTCTTAAAGGATAACAATTTTGACCGCCTGGGAAAAGCACTGGAAGCACGAGATTATGAGGAAGCCTTCAAAGCTGCCCACACGCTCAAAGGACTCTCTTTGAATTTGGAGCTGACCCCTCTTGCAGAAGCTGCCGCAGAATTGTCCGACTATCTAAGACCCCTGACTGCTGAGGCACTAGACCCTGATGAAGTGGAAAAAAAATACGAGAAAGTTAAGACCGAATACGAAACCATCAAAAATCTGATATCTTAAAGGAGCGCGTCAATGAAAAGCACTGTACAAAAGAAAACGATTCTAATCGTAGATGATGCAGAACTCAACCGCTGTTTACTGTCAGATATACTCCAGGACGATTACAATATCGTCGAAGCATGTAACGGGAAAGAAGCTATTGAGATTCTAAAGCATAATGATGCATCCATATCCCTGATCCTGCTGGATCTGATCATGCCTGAAATGACCGGGTTCGATGTCCTTGCCCTCATGCAGAAAAACCACTGGCATGAAACAATCCCTGTCGTGATTATTTCTTCTGAAAATTCTGCTGAATATATAGAAAAAAGCTACGAATATGGTGTCGTGGACTACATTAGCAGACCCTTCGACCCAAGTATTGTAACCCAGCGTGTGAAGAATACAATTATCCTGTATTCAAAACAGAAGGAACTGGAGTCGCTGATTAAGGAGCAGGTCATCGAAAAAGAGCGGAATAATGCCCTCATGATCAATATTTTAAGTACGATCGTTGAATTCCGAAACGGTGAATCCGGCCTGCACGTCATCAGGATCCGGATCATCACAGAGATTCTGATGGAGGCACTCAGGAAACGTTATCAGGAATATAGTATGGATGAATCCCATATCGCCCTGATTTCCAATGCAGCTGCCCTGCACGATATCGGTAAAATCGAGATTCCAGAAGAAATCCTTAACAAGCCCGGAAAACTGACATATGAAGAATTCGAGATTATGAAGACGCATTCTGCATGCGGTGCGGAAATGCTTGAAAACTTAAGGTTCGGCAACGATGAAGAACTCGTGAAATATGCACGGCAGATCTGCCGCTGGCACCATGAGCGCTGGGATGGCAACGGCTATCCGGACCATCTCAAAGGAGATGATATCCCTATCGCGGCCCAGATTGTTTCCCTTGCAGATGTGTACGATGCCCTCGTGAGTGAGCGTGTCTATAAGCCGCCTTATACACATGAGCAGGCGATACAGATGATTCTGAACGGTGAATGCGGCATGTTCAACCCAAAGCTTATCGCATGCCTGAAAGAAGTCAGCGGCCATCTGGAGCAGGCAGTTAAGCTCAGGAGCAAGGACCCCGGCCATCTTTTCGATGTTAACCAGCTCTCACGGGAAATTGTTCAGAAAAAAGGTGTCAAGCTGTCCGACCGGACACTTTTCCTGTTAGAACAGGAACGGACAAAATATCAGTTTCTTACCTCCATTACGGATGAAGTATTATTTGAATATGACTTCAGTACAGACACCATAACTTTTTCAGACAGGTGCCGGGACGAATTTAATATTCCGACTATTGTCACCGAATTATTTTCTCACAACAATCTGCGTGGAATCATTAGTGAGGAAGATTTCCAGAAACTCACAGAACTTGTTTATTCAGCAAGTCCTGCATCCCCGACCTTCCACACACAGCTTATCATGACGACATCGGACGGTTCCGAAGAGTGGTATGAAATCGTCGGGCGGACTTTATGGTCCAATGACGATCAGAATGAACAGTTGTACAGCTGTGTAGGCAGAATTGCAAATATACACCGGCAGACAATCGAAGGCAGACGCCTCGAAGAACTGGCACAGAAAGATTCGCTGACGAATCTCTTTAACAGAGATGCTGCCCAAAAAGTTGTCGGCCATATTCTGGAGACCCGAAATCAGGCGCCGGGCTTAATGATTTTATTCGATCTGGATAATTTCAGGGAGCTGAATGAAAATAACGGACATCTGTTCGGGGATCAGATTTTGAAACATGTAGCCAGACTGGCCGAAAATAATATCCGTAAAATGGATATTGCCGCCCGTGTAGGCGGCAACGAATTCATGGTATACCTGCATGAGGTCGTATCTGAAGAATTTATGCTAATGTACTGCCGCATGCTTTCCATTGCCCTAAAGCAGTGTTATCAGGGGACGGAATATACCATCAGTATCGGGGCGGCGGCTTATCCGAAGGACGGTACCTCCTACAGTGAATTATTCACCCACGCAGGGCAGGCCCTTTATGAGTCAAAACACAGCGGGAAAAACTGCTGTACAATATACCGGAATGACGGCACTATGCAGGCCGCTTTTGAGGGAGCTGTGCCAGAATAATCGCCGTAAATACAAGCACACAGCCGAAAATTTCCTTCGGTGACAAAGTTTCATTTATCAGTACCCAGCCGGCAAGCGCCGCAAATACGGATTCCATGCTTAAGATCAGAGAAGCCACCGTGGGGTCCGTATTTTTTTGTGCAATAATCTGCAGCGTATAGGCAACCCCGCAGGAGAGAACCCCCGCATAGAGCAGAGGAAGCCATGCAGCCGCCACTGCCTCAAAAGTCGGTTTCTCACTTATAATCATGGGCACAGCGCACAAAATTCCGGCTACCCAGAACTGAATACAGGAAAGCTTCACACCGTCCACCTTTGGCGAGAAGTAATCAATAATTAAAATATGTAATGAAAAAATGAATGCACAGATCATAACCAGAAAGTCCCCATAAGAAATAAAAAACCCTTCCTTTATACATAAAAAGTACATCCCGATAATGGCCAGTCCCACGCCGATCCATGTCTTAAGCCCGACCTTTTTTCCAAGAAACAGCCCGAGCACAGGCACGATCAGAATATATAACGCCGTAATAAACCCGGCCTTTCCCGCACTGGTATAGACAAGCCCGATCTGCTGAAGGGAGCTTGCAGCTGCAAGGGCAATACCACAGCAAAGGCCGCCGGTTAAGAGTATCTTCTTATCTCCACGCTTCTTCTGGCCTTCCTCTATACTTCGTGAATCCGGCCGGTATGCCGGGTCTTTGGGGTCCTTTCTTCCCATGATCCATATAACAGGCAGGAGTACCAGACCTCCCATCAGACATCTCAGGGAATTAAATGTAAACGGCCCCATATAATCCATTCCAACACTCTGAGCCACAAACGCACTTCCCCAGATCAATGCGGTCAATACTAACAGTGCATCATTTTTTAATTTCGAGTTCATCTCTCATTCCATCCTTTACTCTTATGTAATACAATTTCACGCACTGTCCAGTATAGCACCTCCATCCATGTTTTTCCAGACTCCATCTTTTACATTTTTCCCTGACTGTTCCCGGCCTAATCCAGCCCGGGCAGTATTTCTTCCAGCACTTTCATTGCCTCGTTCAATCTCCGCAGTTCTTCCTCTGTCAGTTTTTCCTCGAGCTTTTGGATAAATCCTGTATTTTTTAGGTAATATTCATCCAGATATTCCACTGCCTGTGGTGTCAGGCATATCCGGACGGATCTGCGGTCTTTCTCGTCATGGACACGTTCCACAAACTGATGATCACACAACTTATCGATCAGCTTCGTCACCTGCTGTTTGGGAACCTTTAACTGCTGTGCAAGTTCTGTCATTGTGGTGCTCTCATACTTTCTGACAGTCTCCAGACAGTAGTAGGTTTCCAGACTCATCTCCTTATTCAGTGACTCCCTGAACGGCCGTACCAGTTTCGAATTCCAAGCCGGAAATACTCTCAGAAGACTCCGGACAAGTTCTTCAGACAATTTCTTCGTTTTCATAAGCTCTCCTTTTGTTACCATTTCGGTATCTTGACAAACATGTGGGGAAGTGTTATGCTTTTTAATTAATAAATAAAATATGACTATCATTGTAGGTTAACTTTTACTGATTATATAATAGAAACCACTAAAATTCAAGCGCGCCTCTATTTAATCCATAGAAAGCCTGATCTTCTTTCAAAATTAATTCAAACAGGAGAGTGAATCATTCATGAGCAAAAAATTCAAAATTCCAGCAGTGATAAAGGATAACTTCCGCTTCAGTACTCTTAGCTTCCTTTTTATCATTGCCTATGTCAATATCTTTCAATTTGTTTTCGGGCCTGAAAACTCCATCGTCGGTGTAATCTTCACGATCATGATGTCCGCCTCAATGGTGCGGGACCTCACTGCCACACCGATTCGGCATTTTATTGTCCAGTCGGCGGTTCTTGTTTGGATGGCAATAGCAGCATGTCTGGTGACTGTTCTCCCTGCTATACCGGGTTTTGCTGTCAATTTTATCACAATAGCACTCATTTTGTATGCATTTACATATGAATATTCCAGTCATTTATATTTTCCGTATATTTTATCCTACCTCTTCCTTGTATTTATCTCACCGGTTGAGTTAAGCCTTCTGCCCATGCGGCTTTACGGCATGCTGACAGGGGCACTGTCTATCATCCTGTATCAGCTCTTTATGGGAAGGAAACGGGTGGCCGAAACTGCAAATGATGTACTAAATGAAATGATCGACGATGTCGGAATGATGATTTCATTCCGGCTGGACCAGTCCGGGGAGCAGCCGGATTTTTCCGAGACCAGACGAAGGCTGTGCCGCCTGAGCCAGACCGTATATGATCGGAGGAAGAAGATACTCTGTGTCTCCGATGCCAGCTTTTCCATGATTGATGCCGGGCGGGGTCTGGAAAACCTGCTCCTTCTCATCAGTGAGATGCCCCAGGAACTTTCTTCCGGGAACAGAACCCTCCTGATCCATACGAAGTCCTGGCTGGATATTTTCCGCGCCTTTCTCAGTTCTGAAAACAAAACCATGCCGGAACTGACTCAGGAAGGGCTGTCTGAATCATCTACTTGTGACACCGCGGATACTGAAGATACAAAAACTGCCCTTACATTTTACCAGACGCTTTCATATACACGTAATAAGCTCCTGCACATGACCGATCCCAAACGAAGAATCCACTACCGCAGGACCGCCCTCTCCCTGAAAACACAGCTTTACGCGGCTTTGGACTACAGCCCGGTACGAGCCGTTTACGCCGTTCGTACCGCACTGCTCCTCTCCTGCGCAACAGCACTTGTCCAGTTCCTTGGACTCCCTCACGGGAAATGGCTTCTGTTTACACTTGCTTCTGTATCCCTGCCTTACGCAGATGATGTTCCGGTAAAAATAAAGAAACGTATCCTCGCAACCTTGATCGGAGGCACCATCTCCGTCATCATATATTCCCTGATCCCCTCCCCTGCGGGACGTACAGCCGCCATGATGCTGTCCGGCTATATTTCCTTCTATTTTTCTGATTATACGGAAACCTTCGCATGTTCCACAATCGGCGCACTGGGCGGGGCTGTATTTATGAGTAGTTTTGGTTTTCAGGCTGTAGGCAGTATGTTCGTAGTCCGTATCTGCTATGTACTGGCCGGGGCCCTTATCGGTTATCTGGCTAACTGCCTGATATTCCCCTACAGCCGGGCCAAGGCGACAAGACAGCTCTGGAAGAGATACATAACCGTCACAGAGCTGCTGACCAAAATATGCCAGTCCGTATCGGCAGATGCACAGCTGTATTATAATCTTGTTATTCAGGCACATCTGCTTGAAGAGAAATTGTCTGCTAATGCATGTCTGGAAAAATGGGAAGGCAGTTCTGAACTGCTGGCGAAATTCCGGAATAAGGTCCGTCAGGCACACAGAGTCCGTATCCCCGAACGTGAAAATGCCCCGGTATCATAACCGGGGCATTTTCATCAAATATCCTTTGCAATATCATATGCCTGCCATACGGCACCCATAAGGTTCCCGACTTTAGCTGGTTTTGACCTCAATCTTCTTATATTTCGTATGTCCGCCTTTCGATACGGATACTCCAATACTGCCAATTAGATAGGGGTGTTCTTCATCCACCGCTGTCAGCGACACTCCATCCTGAACACTAGCTTCTATCCGGTTTCCGCTGACTTTGATGCTTATCACATACTCATTTCCGGGCTCCCATTGATACTCTGCTTCTGTAAGTACACGGTAACCGTTCTCATTTTTCAGAATTGCAAATTTGCCGCCCGGCAGGAACCCTGCCGCATAAGAACGCACTGCCCCCTGAACCCGTACATTCTGCATATGTGTTCCTGTATTAAGAGGAGTGCACGTAAAGGCAGCCGTATAGTCTCTCCAGTCATATCTTCCGGTGTACGCCTCCGCATAGTCCGCACAGGACAGGTGCATCTGACCGCCTTCCAGATATAGCATTCCCTTCAGTCTGGTAAACTGCCTGACTTCGCGGTGGAGCCCCGGCCAGACTTCTTCCTCTTCTTCCTCAAAGAGAATCGTATAGTCTGCCCTGCCCTCCGTGTAGAGGTCATCTATCATCCCTACAAAGCTTCCATCCCAGCTATTTTCTTCTTTTATACAGAAGCAAAAACCAATTTCTGCTATCAGGCCTCCTTCCATCTCCGGGATTTTCCAGCCCATCTCTATCCACTTCCCTTTTTCCGGATTTACACTTTCTCCAAGCAATATCTCTCCGGTATTCTGTTCTTTTGCATAAAGACAGACTTGTGTGTTACATCCATATTCCGGTATAAATACACTTCCATGTATCGTCTGGCCCGGATACACAATTGGTGAAAAACTTGGGTCATAGCGGCTGTCATGAAAATCATCGGGACAATAATATGTTTTCTTATACACATATATATGTTCACCTGTTCCGGCATGGTTCCCGACTATCTTAAGGCTTCTGAAGCCATCAAAAGCTGTCTCATCCGTATTCTCAACGTGAGTGCTGCCGGGTCTCTCTTTCCGTACACGGATCGCATGGGTGGAACCCCGAAATTCAAAATGGCAGCTGTCTATACGCCCATCTGCTATATGTTTCCACGGTTCCGGCATTTCTTCTCCCGCAACGGCATATGCTAATTTTGCTATATATAACGCTCCATAAGGGATATCCTGAATATTCAGAGAGCCAATTACGCTGGAACATGCCAGAAAATCGTTAATCGGTCTTCTCCATTTCTGATAGTTTATTGCTGCCAGGCCGCCCCGTACTCCCATAATTGTAGCAAGGTTTCCCACATTACAATCCGTATCCCAGCCACACATATTGCAAATATTTAACGTATCTGAAAAATCACCTTCTCCATAAAGTAATGCCAGAATAATCACCGCCGCATTCGGGATGATATGGCAGTTTCCGGGATATTTGCTGTATCCCCAATTATCATGTACATATTGGAAACACACTCTCCAGTCACCGGGATGGGCATGGTAAAACCGCTTAACTGCGCGCACCGCCCGTGCATATTCACAGTCTTCCGGGATATAAGACAACCCTTTCTCAATGATTTTCTCTATCTCATTTTCTACAAAAGCATAGCTGATACATACAGCAATGAATATCCCTCCATAGATCCCATTTCCCCCGTGAGTAACACTGGCTGCTTTCTGTGCATATTGGGCTGCCAAATCCGGATTTCCCGGAGTGACAAGCCCCCATGTGTCAATAAAAATCTGTCCTCCGATCTGCTCTGCCATCGTACTCCCATTCTGCGCAATGCTGCCGCTAAGCGGTGCGGGGATTGAATTCCTGAGGTTCAGATATGCAGTGTGTTCTGTGGCCGTCCCATACCCGCCCCACCAGAAGAATCCGTGTTCATAGGGGGCATAGTTAAGCAATGCTTCTGCAACATCCTGTGCCTGAATGGAATATCCGCTGCGGCTGTCTTCCAATGCCCTCAGGAAAAAAAGTGGTCCATTACTGTCATCATCTGCTGCGAAATCCTGATAATCTATCAGATACCCGTCTGGTTCTCCATACAGTTCTCTAATTTTTTCATAAGTCCAGCCTTCAATGGGAGCTCCCAGACGGATACCGATTATCTTCGCCAGCCAGCCGGCATAAATCTGTTCTATGTATTTTTCTTTCATTGTCCATCTCCCCGGCTATAACATTTCTATGCCTGACAATGCTTCCGTATCGGGAACAACAATATCCGCTTTTCCTAAAATAGCTTTGTCGCCGACCCCGATACATTTCATCCCGCCTGCTAATGCCGCATCAATTCCGGCGGCCGCGTCTTCTATTACAATACATTCGCTGCATGGGACACCAAGCAGTTCGGCCGCCTTTATAAATACCTGCGGGTCAGGTTTTGCACGTTCTGCCAGATTCCCGTCAACAATCGCGTCAAATTGGTCCGCAAGTCCTAGTTTTTCTAATATCATCCGCCCACTTTTGCTTGCAGACCCCAGCGCAATCTTATAGCCGGCCCTTTTTTGCCTGCTTATAAATTGAGAGATACCGGGAAGAATCTCTGACTGGTCAATACCTGAAATCATATTCAGATAATAACCATTTTTTCGTTCCGCCAGTTTCTGTTTTTGTACCTCACTCATCCCTGTCAGCCCGCCGACTTCCAGAACAATTTCCAGCGAGCGCATCCTGCTTACGCCCTTCAGCCTCTCATTATGTTCCTCTTCAAATGCAAATCCCAGTTCTTCTGCCAGCTTCCGCCACGCCAGATAATGGTATTTTGCAGTATCTACTACAACACCGTCTAAATCAAAAATGATTGCTTTCATGCACTCTTTCCTTCTTTTCTTTCTATTATAAATACTTGAAGGGAATCTTTCAGTTCATATACTTCTCCTCCAACCGCTACCTTAAGGGGGCTTTCTTTTGGCGGCGGCGTTCTCCCGGTCCCTGTGTCCTTTAAGCAGACCTTCGTATTGCTCAGAGTTAGTTCAATATCCTTCCCCCTCACTTTTATGTGAAAATGTATTTCCTCCCAATGTTCAGGAAGCCGGGGCGTAAGGTGCAGAACTTCCCCTTCATAGTTTACCCCTGCAAATCCAAATACAATGCAGGTCCAGATCCCCCCAAGCGAAGCCGCATGAATTCCGTCTGTCGTATCATTCGGATTCCCGTCCAGATCAATCACCATACATTTCTCAAAAAACTTCCATGCCAGATCCATCGCCCCTATTGCCGCACATGCCTGGGCATGGGCACAGTAGCTTAGGGATGAATCGTGTATGGTCCTCGACTCATAATATAATACATTCTTCCGGACAACTTCCGGAGAAAACATCTGGGGAAACAGATTTAGAAGCATTACCGTGTCAGCCTGTTTGAGCACCTGCATATCTACAATTTCATCTCTCGAATAGTCCTGCAGCACTGCCTGTTTCACTTCTGATTCTTTATACTTTTCGATATCTGTAAGACATTTTTTTGTAAGGAATGTATCATCCTGAGGAATTATCTGCTGTTCATTAGGTTCCGGAAGATAAATCTTCTCTGAGAATTCCTCCCATGATTTTCTCCTTTTCCCTACCTTGAGCCTATGGTAAAGGCCAGGGGTCACTTTTTCTGCCTTTCCTGCCAGCGATGCGGCTAACGATACGCAGTATCTCGCCATATAATTGCTATAAGCATTGTTATCAATATGCTCTGTATATTCATCCGGTCCGATGATATCCCGTATAACATAAGCCTTCCTAACCCCGTCCCATTCTGCTCGTGATACCCAGAAAGACGCTGCCTCAAATATGATTTCATACCCAAACTTTTCCATGAACCTGTCGTCACCGGTCATGCTGTAGTATTGCCAGACAGCATAGACGATATCTGCCGTCACATGGTGCTCTTTTATCCCTGACCAAACTTTATTGGCTTTGCCTGTATAAATATTCAGTGCAGCGTACAAAGGTGTCTCTTCCTTTCCGCTGACCGCCGCCTCCCAGGGGTACATGGCACCTTCATAGCCATAAGCCGCAGCCTTCTCCCTTGCACCATCCAGTCCTTTATACCTGAACTCTAAAAGTTGTCTTGCCGCTTCTGGAAAATTATATAAGAAAAAGGGAAGTACAAAAATCTCAGTATCCCAAAAAACATGTCCTTTGTATCCTTCTCCCGTCAGCCCTTTTGCAGCAATACTGCTTGAAGAACTGCCCCAGGGCATCATACCAATCAAATGATATTGAGCAAATGCGATAGATGCCTCTTCCTCCAGAGTAGCCCCTTTTATCCTGATTGCAGCCTGCTGCCAAAGCTTAGACATCTTCTCTTTATGGGCCGAAATTACCGAAGCATATCCCTTGGAAATACAATCCTTTAGAATCTCTTTCTGTCTGTCCAGCTCTGCCATATCTTCCTGCTTATGGATATAAACATATTTTTCAAACTCCCAGCTTCCGCCTTCCGGTACTGTAACATCGTATGATGCCTCGACACTGCGTCTTTTCAGTGTAAAGACAGGGGTCCCGCTTTCACAAGAACTCTCCGCCAGAATGCTTAATGTATCCTCCGTCAGATATCCTTTCATCTGCATTATTTTCCGGTCATATACCCTGCAGTTAATCTTCTGGAAATGTGAAACACCGCTGTTCGTCTGCTGTCCGTCAATGCCGCTAATCAGCTTTCCACTGGTGCCTGCACCGCGGCAGACAGAGATCCTAATGCTCTGTACAAACAGATGTCTGTTTTCCATAGATGCAAAACGCCGCTCAACGACTTCAATTTCTGTACCTGACTTTAATTCGAAACTGACTGATATCACTAATTCTCCTGTATATATATTGAATTTCCGCTCGTACCCCTTTATCATTGTACGGTCAGGGCATATCTCTTCCCCATCCAAAATCAGTCTGAATTCAGTTACATCAGGACAGTTTACCAGTTCAGTCACTTCGTCCTCGTAGGCACAGTTAAACAAACCAGCAACGAACATCCCCCTTTTCCCATTCAGTGATGGGAGTCCCCCTGCCCCCCTTACACCAAAGTAGCCATTGCACTGTGCAAACACAGATTCTGTTTTCAAGTGGAACCGTGGTTGATATTCCCGCTGCGCGAGCCAGATTCCATCTTCCTTTTTTTCTATATCATAATAAATCATTCCATTATCACCGGCCTTCCGCTGTCTGCTGACTTGTATAGAGCCTCAATCACTTTCTGGACATAGGTCCCCTGTGCGGCTGTCACCAGAAGTTCTTCCTGCCCCAGACAGGCATTTACAAAATTTTTGTCACTGTCCATATGCCAGTCCCTCATTTCCATGAACGGGTATGTACTGTCTGTGAGCTGTCCATCCTTCTCCCCATAAACCTCCAGAGGAAAAAGGCTTGCGCCAAGTTTCTCTCCATACAGCGTAATATTCCTCAAGTCTTTTTCCTTCTGGTTGATGGCGAAAGACGTCTCAATCAAAAGGCTTGTTCCATTCTCAAATCTAAGGAACCCGAATACGCCATCCTCTACCTGAAAGCAGTCCGGGTTCCAGCTCCCCATCAGAGAACAGCCGCCCCTTTTGCCGATCCTGTCACTGGACGTGGCGCATACATAGGTGATTTCCGGGTATTCCAACAGGTATAATGCCGCATCCAGCATATGTGCACCAATATCAATCAATGGCCCGCCGCCCTGCATTTCTTTATTCGTAAAATTTCCCCAGCCGGGAATTCCCCTTCTTCTATGCCACTGCGCTTTCGCATGGTAAATCGTACCGAATTCCCCATTACGCACCTTCTCCTTCATCAATGCCACATGTTCACTGTGACGGAAATGAAAACCATAGGACAGGACCAGATTCCTCTTTCGGGCTTCCTCTTCCATCTGCCAAGCCTCCCGGACCGTTATTGCCGGAGGTTTTTCGCAGAGTACATGGCAGCCGCATTCCAAGGCATCCAGGGTCATCCGGCAGTGGAACTTATTTGGCACACATATCGTAACTGCATCCGGCTTTAATTCTGAAAGCATCTTCTTATGGTCCTGATAAAAATTCTGTATTCCAAACTGCTCTGCAAGTGCTTTTGCGGCATCCAGATTCACATCGCATATACCGACTACTTCTGCCTGATCCATCTCTCTAAAGTTCGGAAGATGGGTCACTTTGGCTATCTGTCCGGCGCCAATGACAGCCATTCTCAATCGTTTCATCTTACAACCTCCTCATATTCCAAAGCCCCGCAGCACGCCACTAAGCATCTAACCTGCCTGCGTTACGGGCTGCGGGGCATTTTCTTTTGCCGTCCCTACAAAAACTGTTTCATGAAATCAACGGACTTCTGATAAACCTCCAGAGGATTCTCACCGCGGATCCGTCCTTCATTCACAACATCGCCTTCATATCCAATATCCTTCAATGTCTGTATATGGCGTTTCCAGTCAATGGAACCTGTACCCGGCTGATACCTGTGGTTTTCAGCAATGTGGACATGCCCGACTGCATCCCGGAACTTCATCAGCGACTCTGAGATATCGTCTTCTTCTATCGCCATGTGATAGAAGTCGGCGGTGATTTTCACCATCTTAAACTGTCCCATCTCTATGATATCCATTGCATCTTGAAGCGTATTGAGCATATGGTCCTGATAGCGGTTGAGTGGTTCCAGATACAGATATATGCCGTTTTCCTCTGCCACAGCATCCAGTTCTTTTAAAGATGCCAGAATTGCTTTCACATCTCCTTCATGGCTTCGCGGTGGTGTCATAGGCGGAAGGCGGAATGTAAACATCCCCCATGCGGCAGGCACTACGACACCCTTTCCGCCTACCTCTTTCAGCGCACGTATGATTTCCTTCAGGTCTTCCACGCCATTTTCTCTGCGCTCCTCAATAAAATCGCCAATCCATCCCCTATATCCGCCACACGCACTCGATACAGGCAGTCCTGACTCTTCAATCGCCTTTTTTACCATATCAACATGATCGGTTAACACTTTTCCGTCAATTTCAAAACATTCAAATCCCATTGCTTTCACAAATTTAAACTTTTCCACTAAATCCTGCGGAAAGAATTCTTTGTCCTGAGTTCCTAAACGCATTTTAATCCCTCCCCATGAAATCGATTCCCAATTTGATACTCTCTTCCGGATGCTGGTCTACATAATTACAAAAACCTTCCGCACACTCTTCGAATGGGACCACCGGATAAATAATATCCTCACAGTCCAGATACCCGTTCATCAGCAGTTCCCAGCACACATCCTCAATGCGGTGCCTGTCCCATCTCGGATATTCCGGATTCGGCTCACTGCACGCACGGGAGAAGATAATCTTCCCGTAATTAAAATGGGCTTCCTGTCCAAGCCACAGTCCTGCCGGAAACGGCTTTGCAAATGCAACATATGCGATAGTCCCATTATAGCCAAGCCCCTTCAAAGAAGACTGCAGCGCATGGACATTCCCGCTTGTTTCAATGATCACATCGGCTCCCATCTTCCCTGTCAGCCTTTTAATCTCCATCCCTGCATCACAGGCAGTGGAATCCAACGTATAATGGGCACCATGTTTCTCAGCAATTTCCCGCCTTTTTGCAATAGGGTCAATTCCGATGACTGTTACAGCACCAATCTTTACTGCAAACTGGAGGGCTATCTGTCCGATTGCACCCAGTCCAATGACTACTACACGGTCTCCCGGGCGTACTCCTCCATCACGGATTCCACTTAAAGCGAACTGTGCCGGATCGTAGCATACTGCATTTTTAGCAGATGCATCTTTGCTCATTTTGCGCAATTTATAGTTGTCTACTGCATTTACAATCTGTGTCTCCTTAATCGGTCCATAAGAACATACCCTGTCTCCGATCTCATATTCCGTAACGTCTGCCCCTTTTTCCGTAATGGTTCCGACAAACATATTTCCAAGAGGAAGGTCTCCAAATTCAATCCCCCTCGGTTCCTCTTCATCCCGTTTGGCAAACACACGCCATTCTTCATCAAATTTTCCATCAATAAAAGGAGTGGTACCCCTGAAATCCGCAAGCTCCGTGCCATGCTTTGGCGCCGCAAATTCCACCTGTACTTTT
The DNA here is from genome assembly GCF_003479085.1 of Clostridium sp. AF19-22AC. Taxonomy (NCBI): domain Bacteria; kingdom Bacillati; phylum Bacillota; class Clostridia; order Eubacteriales; family Clostridiaceae; genus Clostridium; species Clostridium sp. AF19-22AC. The sequence continues at coordinate 163,484 of NZ_QUGN01000013.1, forward strand.
ACTTCATTGCTTAATATTTCCCTGTCTTCATATTCCTTTAACGCTGCTTCCCTCGGTGCAACTGCTACTAATTTTTTCATCTTTATCCAATCCTTCCTTTCCTGTCGTCTATCCTTTTACGCCGCCGTCTGTGCTGCCGCTCTTAATGAGCCGCTGGCTAAATCCATACATAATGATTACAGGTAATGATGTAATCAGTGAAGCCGCCATCATTCTGCCCCATACATAGTCCGGTGTATTAAACAACGAGTTCAGGCCAATCGGAATCGTCATCATATCCGGAGAATCTATGAAAATAGAAGCAAACAGTACATCATTCCATGCAATCATAAATGCATATACAAATACGGAAATCAATCCCGATATGGACAATGGAACAACAATCCTGAAAATAATCCCCATCTTACTTAATCCGTCTACCCTTCCTGCTTCTTCCAGTTCCTTGGGAATCGTATCGAAATAACTTCTTGTCATATAAATCGCCGTGGGCAGTGTTTGTATAATCATACAGATGATGACTGCCTCCCTGCTGTTTTTCAGCCCTACTGCTGACAGCATGCGGAATAACGGTACAATCAGAAGGATTCCGGAGAACATATAGACGAGGAAAAACATCTCGCTGATACCCTTTTTCCCTTTGAACTTCAGTTTGGAAAGTGCATATCCGCCCAGAATACCAAGGAATACTGCAACAACGGAAACAGTCAGGGCAATATAAAGGCTGTTGCCAAAATATTTAATAAATGGAAAGATTTTCGGGTTAAATATGTCTATAAAATGCTGGAATGTCCATGCCTTCGGTATAATCGTCGGGGGAAATGCGATTGCTTCCGATGTCGCCTTCAAAGATACGCTGAGCATGATAATAAAGGGGAAGAGCAGAACCAATACCAGCAGGACAACCCTTACATAAAAAAATACTAATTTCCCTGTTTTTTTATTCATCTTCTTCAACTCTCAGCACCTTCTTTCTAATCAGCATAACCAGACTGAATATCACAACAAACAGTATGATGGAAATTGCTGCCGCCTTTCCAAAGTCATGTGTCGCAAATGCCATGTCATACAGGTAAACGCCAAGTACATCGACCTGTTTCGTCAGCAGGTAAACCTCTGTGTAAATGTAGAATACCCATATGGTACGCAGGCTCACAACCGTAACAAGGGTTGGCTTTATGGCCGGATAAGTAACGGTCATAAATTTCTGCCAGCTATTTGCCCCATCCATATCCGCCGCCTCGTACAGACTCTTGTCGATAGACTGGAGAATTGCAACAAATGACATGTAGGCATACGGGAAAAATTTCCATATAGCAAAGATTGTAACTAATATAAACGCACTGGCCGGCTGGTCAAACCAAAGCGGAACCTCTTTTGCAAGATGCAGGACATCCACAATAATATAGTTGATGATTCCATAAATATTATTGAACATATACCGCCATGCAAAGATAAGACACACTGCCGGTACAACATAAGACAGGATAATAATCGAATTCACCATTTTTTTCCCGACAAAATCCCTGTTCATAAAAACTGCAATCGCCAGACCAAACGCAGTACTGATTACCGTAACCAGAACAGTAAATACCAGGGTGATGAACACGGAGTGATAGAACCCTTTGTCCTGGAATACCGCTATGTAATTACTAAGGCCTACAAACTCAGAGGCCATTTTGGGATTTACCGGCACATCCTGAAAACTGATTAAGATGTTATAAATCATCGGATAGCCAATTAAAAGCGCTAATAAAATCAGGCTGGGAGCCAAAAGTGCATATGCAAACCGCGTATCACTTCCACCCAGTTTTCTGTTCTTCGGCTTCATTCCTTTCCCCTTTCTCTCTTTTAATCGGGACCGGCCGCCTCGCTGGCCGGTCCTTATAGGTTAATGTGCTCTCAGATCCAATAAGCAGCTGCCTTCCTACTTTATCAGGCCTTCCACTGCTGACTGTGCTGTCTCAAGTTCTTTGTCCACATCTGCATTCTGTACAACAACGTTATTAATCAGCTTACTGATAGCGCCAGTGTTGGTGACATCACCCATTTCTGTAAAGTTCTTGCCGCCGACTGTTCCAAAAAGCTGCAGGTTCTCAACTGCTACTGCAATATCATCATTCAGGTTCTCGTATACCTTACGCTCATCCATGTCCGTGAAAGCCGGGTCTTCGCTGACCGCCTTCAATACCGGCTGTATTCCGCCAGGTGCCATATTCAGCCACGTAATGTTATTATCTTTTTCCAACAGGTAGCTTACAAATTTTTTAGCTGCATCTGTCTGTGCCTCATCCATACCTTCTGCAATGCCAAGCACGGTAATTGTTCCATATGCAACCTGTTCCTTCTGGTTCGGCAGAACAAGTGCTAAATCACCTGCAAACCCGGCTTCATTCACTGCACCTAAAATGTAAGTGGAATACATCGCCATCGGCGCATTCTTTCCTACGAAAGCATCTTTTACGTCAGCAACCTCTGTAGATCCCGGCATAGAGTAAGACGCAAGCTCTTTATAATATTCCACTGCCTCTTTCATCTCCGGTGTATTCACGGTAACATTTTTGTCACTGTCAAATACATTGGCCCCGTTTGAAAGCGCAAACTGGGAGAATACCTGCTCTGTAAACGCAGATTCAGATGTCGGCATTGCAATACCATATTTTTTATTAGCCGGGTCATTGAATGCCTTTGCAATTTCAAGAACATCATCCCAGTTCTCAGGAACATCAAATCCTTTTTCCTGCAGCATTGCAGTGTTCACCCAGATTCCCTGTACCCAGCTGCACAGCGGAACACCTACATAGCCGCTTCCGTCTTCTGTCTTCGTTACTTCAAGCGCGCCTTCATAGAATGCATCTTCTCCAACTTCATCCACAACTGCCTGAACAGCATCTAAGCTGGTAAACTGATTCGCAACACTTGTCTTCGCCTGGTCCTGGCTGTATTCAATAATCGCCGGAAGCTCCCCGCTTCCTCCAAGAGCTACGATTTTAGAGTCATAATCATCTTCGTTCACAGGAATAGATTCTACTGTAATCCCCTCATTCTCTGCCTCGAATCCGTCTATCAGTTCCTGTACCACATCCTGTCTCTCCTGCTCTACCTGCTGATGCATGAACTGTATCTTGACAGTGCCTCCCTTATCAGAGCCGCCCTCAGTATCTTTTTCTTTCCCTGCGCATCCTGCTGCAAGAGTAGCTGCCATTGCTGTAATTAACAGCACGCTTAATACTTTCTTTTTCATAATCTTCTTCTCCTTTTCTTAATAAATTGTTTTTTATTTGTGTCAAAGAGTCCTTCCCCTTTGCAACAATCTACTGTTTTTTTATCCAGGCCGCTTCGTATGGCCCAAGTACTATCTTATCTTTTATTTCCTCTCCATTCAGAAGGTTGGTGCCTGAAAGCCCGTCCCGCCCGATGGGCACCGTTTCACCGGATACATTGATGAATGCCTCAATACATTCACCCGACTCTTTCGCAATCCTCCTGACAGCAAGCACCCTGCCGTCAACATTTAGCACTTCCTGCACAGCCTGAGGTGCAAACGCTTCCTCCTTCTTCCGGATATTCAGCCTCCTGATCATTTCTTTGAATATTCTGCTTCTGTTTGTATCTCCATCCAGCTGCTCTTTCAAAAAGCCGTAATCCAGCTGTTCCCGGTTGATACGCCTTGGTATGCCGGAAACTGTCATTCCATAGTAATCATTTCTGGAGCCTAAAAGACTGTGTATATAAATCCCCGGGACACCCTGCATAGACAATAAAATCGTCTCTGCTGCCAGAAATCGCCCTATCCTTGTTTCATCGGAATCTTCCGGACCTGCCAGTGCATCCTGATAGTTGATATTTAATTCATATGGACTTTTTGTCCCATCCCCGTTATCTTTATAGGAAACCCTTCCGCCGTGTTCCAGCGTTGCTTTCACTAGAAATTCTCTTTGTGCATCGTCCAAAATCCCCTCCGTGGGTCTGACTCCAATTCCATCATGAGAACTCAGGAAGTTAAAAAATGTAACATCCTCCCCCGGCAGCTCAAGCCCTGCCATCCATTGACTTAGTATGGAAGCATCCCCTGTCAGAAGAGAGTACATAACAAGTGGAGGCAGCGGAAATTGATACACCAGATCAGCCTCATCTTTTCCGTCCCCAAAATAGCTGATATTATCTTTGTGGGGTACATTTGTTTCTGTAATCAGCTTGGTTCCCGGGGAATATACGCTCAGGACATCCTTCATAAGCTTGATTAATTCATGTGTCTGCGGAAGATGCATACATGTTGTCCCCGCCTCTTTCCACATAAAACCAATCGCATCCAGCCGGATGAACTTTGCCCCCATCCTTCCGTACATTACTAGAAGATCCAGAACCTCCGCCAGAACGTCAGGACTGTTAAAATTCAGGTCAATCTGGTCCTCACTGAACGTTGTCCATACAAACTTTGTTCCTTCTGCCGTCTGAAACTCTGTCAGAAGCGGCAGTGCCCTTGGCCTTGTCACCTTACTGTAGTCGACATCTGGATCGCAGGTAATAAAGTAGTCTGTGTATGGCTGTTCACACTCCAGATATTTTTGGAACCAATCACTGCTTTTAGAAATATGGTTGATTACTGCATCAAACATTAACCCGTATCGCTTCGCCAGCATTCCAATATGCCCCCAGTTTCCCAATGACGGATTAATCTCTTTATAATCCACCACTGAAAAACCATCATCTGATGTGTAAGGATACATAGGCAGAAGATGTACATTGCCTACTGCATCTTTTACATAGGCATCCAGAAATTCACTCAGGACTTCCAATGCCGGGGCATCCCCATTCACGATAGAATCGCCATATGTAATCAGCATCGTATCCGCCTGTGATAACTTTCGTGCCTTTAACCCGGTCTTTTCATATTTTTCCAATTGTTTTTCAATTTTCTGCTTTGCACTGGCAGCCTTTTCCTCTGTACCATATATAAACTTCAGCCGTCTCTCAATTCCTTCCATTGATTTCTCCTGTTCTCTGTATTTTTCCAACGTTTTCCCATTCTAAAGGCTTCCATAAGCATTTATATGACAACGTTGTCAAAGTTTGGTAAAAAAATCTACTTATCAGGTAGATTTTCTTTCTATAATTTTCGTCGGGAACTTGAACCTCTTCTTTTTATTAGAATCTTTCCCATTCTCAATCTCTTCTACAACATAATCCATACAGCACTTTGCAAGGATGTCAAAATCCTGTGCCACTGTAGAAATAGGCGGATAATAGAACTCTCCCAGAGGAATGTTATCAATCCCAAGAACCGCCACATCTCCCGGAATCTCCAGTCCTTTTTCGTAGATTCCGCGATAAACGCCCAATGCACGTTCGTCACCAGATACAAAGAACGCCTCTATATCATAAGTTTCCAACACTTCTTTCGACTTATGGTAAGCCTTCTCCACCGTGTCAAGTCCGTCAAATATGTGATATTCGGCATCCATGCTTTGCATGATTCTTTCAAACCCTTCGATACGCAGCTGTGTGGACAAAAACTTCTTTTCACCTATAAACAGTGCGATCTTGCGGTATCCCTGCTCAATCAGGTACTTCCCGCCGTTATAGCCTACATCGAAATTATCCAGGCTGACTGATGGAACATCCTGATTCTCTGATTCTCCGAAAAGTACATATGGTATATTATGCTTCTCAAAGTATTCAACCCTGGGGTCATTTAGAATGTTCTCCAAAAGTATTGCACCGTCAGCCAGTCCACTGGAGATGAGATAAAATCCGTCTGTCTCATCCTCCTCAAATCGTTCACTGTTAGACGGTGAGAGGACAACCTTCATATTCTTCTGCTTTGCATACTGGAACAAATATTTTAATATAATGTTATGCCATATGCTGAGATGTTCTTCATGATGTCGGTCTGCAAAGACTACGATGATGTTGGTCCTGTTCCCCTTAAGTCCTTTAGCCAGCATATTAACCTGATATCCTGTCTTTTTCATGGCAGCATAAACTTTTTCTTTTGTCTCTTCACTGACATGAGGGTTATTATTCATCACTCTGGAAACTGTTTTGATCGAAACCCCGCTTGCCTCAGCTACATCAATAATTGTTGCCTTTTTCATAGTCTTTTTCACTTCCTTTGTCCTACGTTGTCATTATATATAATCCCTCTGTAAAAATCAAGCATTTCCGGCAATAACAATTAATTTTGTAAAATGCAGACAAGAATGAACTGCGTTTTTTAGACATAATTCACAAAGATAGATTACTCGTAAAAATTTTTATCAGAAGCTGTAAAATCAATCTGGACGGGGTACAGCTTTTGGATTATGATTTCCTATTAAATGAGGACAGTCTGGATAACGAAATGTTCACTACAGCTGCCGCCCGCATTGACGTTATGTCAAATAGTATTGTATAATAAAGAAAAGTGTATGATTTATCCGTCCCCTGACCGGGCCGGTATGTATATAACATAGAAGTCCAGCTAATAAATGTCAATAGTTAAATGAAAAAAT